>CAYRQD010000001.1:0-26606 GCA_964426325.1 uncultured Halobacteriales archaeon
CGATTGGGTGCGAAAATTTGCCTTTGCGTGGAATCAGCTTATCTGAACACTATGCGCAATTGCGTCCGTATTCACATACGGCGTGACCGAACTCGGCCTTCCGTTTGAACGGATTTGGCCACGGCTTGGGAATCTCTTTGCACTCACAGGGGTTCTCAATGCGCTCCTCTATGTCCTCTACCGAACTGTCGACTACTGGCAGCAACCAACGTGAGGGTTCCACTCACGTTACAGGCTGGCTGCTGAATATGCCCATTCTGTTTTGCACACCAGCAGGAACATTACTCTTCTCTGGTAGTTTCTTCGTCGATTCGTTCGTAGTGCTGCTGGCCGGCTGACTGATTCTATGACACGCTGAGGAATTGGATTATCTCTGGCTCACTCGCGTTGGACCGGTTTGCGTTCCTCGAACCTGGGCCGTCAGTCGTCGGCGACCGGTTGGACGCCAGGGTGCAGCTGCAATCCGAGCGCAGGTGGGTTTCAAACGAGAGCCGTGAGCTCTCTACTGCTCGGGTCCGCCGGCCGGGAACCGTACGTCGTGGATGGGCCCGGGCGGATTTGAACCACCGCATACCCGGTGTCTCAGACCCGCGCCGCGCGGCGCGAGGTCGTATGAGCCGGGGGCTCTTACCGGACTGAGCTACGGGCCCCGATCGGTCGTACCCGAGTGCGTGACTAAACTCTGTCGACCCGAGCGAGCCTGTCGGAAGCCTTTTTGAAGGCGGTCGACAACATCTGATATGGGAATCGGCGGGTCGGACATCTACAGACAGCAGATCCTCGATCACTACAAGAACCCCCGCAACCACGGCGAACTCGACGATCCGACGTTCTCGCACGTCGGCGAGAACCCGATGTGTGGCGACCGGATCGAGCTCGACGTGGCGCTGGACGATGAGGGCCGGATTGAACGGGTCGCCTTCCAGGGCGACGGCTGTGCGATCTCACAGGCCGCGGCGTCGCTGCTCTCCGAGGAGCTCCCGGGACTGACGATCGAGGAGCTACAGGCGATGGATCGAGACGACGTGATCAAGCTGCTGGGCGTGGACATCTCGCCGATGCGAGTAAAGTGTGCGGTGCTCGCCGAGAAGGTCGCACAGGACGGCGCCGAGATCTACTTCGGCGAGCGAGACGACGAGCGCTCGGTGATCGAGGACTGACCTATCGGGCGTCGACGCCGCGCTCGCCGAGAGCGGCGACGCGGTCGGCCAGCGCTTCGCGTTTTATCAGCACGAATCCGGTTACGATGAGCAGGAAGCCGGCGACGGTGAGCCCGTCGATCGTCTCGCCGAGGACGATCCAGCCGGCGACGGCCGCCGAGACCGGCACCGCATACGAGACGAGGTTGATGTCGACGGCCCCGAGCCGATCGAGCAGGCGAAAGTAGATCACGTAGCCGACCACGCTCGCAAACACCGCCAGATAGGCGAGCGCGAGCAGCGCCTCCCGGGAGACGGTCGCGTCGCCGATCGACTCGGTGGGGAGCGCGACCGCGGCGATGTGAAGCAAGACCGCGCCGGCGAGAAACGACCACGCGACCGTGCTCTCGATGGGGAGCGTCTCCTCGGTGCGCTCGAGCAGGACGCTCCCGAGGGCCACCGACACCGCGGCGAGAAAGATCAACCCCGGCGCCAGCACGGCGTCGACGCCCAGCGACTCCCCAGGGACGGCGATCAACCCGACGCCGGCAAACCCCGAGACCAGTCCGACCAGCCCGACCGGCGTGAGTCCATCGCCGGGGAGCAACAGCCGCGAGAAGCCCGTCGTCAGGATCGGCGCGGTGGCGACCAGGATTGCGCCGACGGCGCTCGTCACGCCCTGCTGACCGACGAAAAGAAGCCCGTTGTACGCGGCGATCAGCAAGACGGCCCCGACCCCGACGGCGATCCAGTCCGCGCGGGTGTCGGGGATCAGCCGGTCGGTCGCGGCCGCGGCGTACCCGATCAGGAGCAGTCCGGCGAGGTCGTACCGGAGCGCGGCGAACAACACCGGCGGCAGCTCCGAGAGGCCGGCCTTGATCGCCACGAAGGCCGTCCCCCACAGCACCGAGAGCACGACGAACAACCCGGCCGCGCGGTAGGCGCCCATATCAGCGTCTCGCGGTCGACGCTCAAGAACGGGACGGTTCCGGTCGGACGGGGTCGATCAGACGGGTCTGATCAGGCAAACGCGATCGGCGTGGCGGTCCCGGCGTCGTCGGCCTCGATTTTCGCGAGCGCGTCGGTGAAATCTGCCGGCTCGACGGCGCTGCGATCGTCGCGGATCGCGAACATGCCGGCCTCGGTCGCCAGGGAGGCCAGTTCGGCGCCGGTAAAGCCCTCGGTCTGGGCGGCGATCTCGGCAAGATCGACCGTCTCGCCGAGGCTCATCTCGGCGGTGTGGATCTCGAGGATGCGCTTGCGGCCGTCCCAGTCGGGCTTTGGCACTTCGATGAGCCGGTCGAACCGGCCGGGCCGGAGGATCGCCTGGTCGAGCATGTCGAACCGGTTGGTCGCGGCGATGATCCGCACCTCTCCCCGGTCGTCGAACCCGTCCATCTCCGAGAGCAGCTGCATCATCGTCCGCTGGACCTCCGCGTCACCGGAGGTTTTCGACTCCGTCCGCCGGGCCGCGATCGCGTCGATCTCGTCGATGAAAATCACCGCCGGCTGGTGCTGGCTGGCCAGCTCGAACAGGTCCCGGACGAGCTTCGCGCCCTCTCCGATGAACTTGTGGACCAACTCGGAGCCGGCCATCTTGATGAAGGTCGCGTCGGTCTGGTTGGCGACGGCCTTCGCTAGCATCGTCTTCCCGGTCCCCGGCGGCCCGTGCAGCAGGACACCGGAAGGTGGATCGATCCCCACCGCGTCGAACTGCTCGGCGTTGATCAGCGGCTGCTCGACAGCCTCCCGTACCTCCCGGATCTGCTCGTCCAACCCGCCGATGTCCGCGTAGGTGACATCCGGGCTCTCGTCGACCTCCATGGCCTGGGCGCGGGCATCGGTCTCGGGGTCGAGGATCTCCTCGACGTCGAACGAGTCGTCGATCGCGACCCGGTCGCCGGCCTCGAGCGCATCCCGGAGCGACGGGGAGACCTCGGTGAGGACCTCCTGGTTGTTGCCGTGTTGTTTGATTACGACGCCGTCATCGAGCAGCTCCTCAGCGGTCGCGACGTACAGCGACGCCGACTTGAGCGTCTCGTTTTGCCGCTTGAGCCGGTCGACGTTCTTGATGAGCCGCTGCTGTCGGCCCCGGGCGGAGTGGAGCTGTTCGGAGAGCGTCTCGTTGACCGCACACACGTCGGCGTAGTGGTCTCGCAGCGCGGCAAGACGCTCCGCCGGCGAGAGGTCCGGATCGAGGTTGAGCCGGGGGCGCTCGGGGAGCGACGGACTTCTGGACATTACCTGTAAGTAGCGCTTGGACAGTAAAGATCCTTCGGGACCGGCAGACGAGACGGCCACGGAGAGATTCGGAGAACGGGCGTGATCCCGACCGGGCTGGAGTCGCCGCCCCGGCGGGAACGTTATACCCGCGGCGGCCCTACCGATAGGCGTGCCGACGGCGTCGTACCTGCGGTACTTTCCGTACGAGCCATACGAGCACCAGCGCGAGGCGATGAGCCGGATCCACAGCGCGCTCGAGGCGGGCTCAGACATGCTGTTCGAGGGCGCGACCGGGACCGGAAAGACGCTGGCGTCGCTGGTGCCGGCCCTGGATGTCGCCGCCGAGACCGACAAGACGGTCGTGATCACCACGAACGTCCACCAGCAGATGCGGCAGTTCCGCCGTGAGGCGAGCGCAATCGCCGAGACGGCCGACATCCGGGCGGTCGTCTTCCGTGGGAAGTCCTCGATGTGTCATATCGACGTCGGCTACGAGGAGTGTCAGGCGCTCAGGGATACGACCCGCGAGCTGGTCGAGACCGAGCGCGACCGGGCCGAGCTCGAGCGCGAACAGCGGGCGCTGCTGGCCGCGAGCCAGGACGGAGACAGCGAGGCGACCGCCGCCCGCGGAGCCGTGATGGACGAACTCGAACGGGTCGAGGAGGAGCTCGCGGAGTTCGAAGATCGGGCGACCTGCGAGCACTACTACCGGAACCTCACGGCCGACACGAGCGAGTTTTTCGCCTGGCTGTACGAGGACGTCCGCACCCCCGACGAGATCTACGAGTTCGCCGGCGAGCGGGGGTTGTGCGGGTACGAGCTGCTCAAGGAGGGCGTCGAGGGGGTCGATCTCGTCGTCTGTAACTACCGGCACGTGCTCGATCCGGTGATCCGCGAGCAGTTCTTCCGGTGGCTCGGGCGAGACCCCGAGGACGTGATCGCGGTCGTCGACGAGGCCCACAACGTCGAGAGCGCCGCTCGCGAGAACGCCCGCCGAACCCTGACCGAGACCACTCTCGAGCGCGCCGCGGAGGAGCTCGCGGGGGTCGAAGATCCCCGGAGCGAGGCCGCGGCGAACCTCGTCGAGACGTTCCTGGTGGCGCTTCGGGAGTGCTACGAGGGAGCGAGCGCGACCGAGGACTGGACCGACGTCGCGATCGACAACGACGACCGCCGCGACGAGCTCACGCTCGCCTTCCTGCGGGCCTACAAGGGGCCGGGCTACGAGACCGAGCTCGAGGCAGCCCTCGAGCTCGGCCGGGAACTCGACGCGACCTACGACCGGGCCTACAAGCGCGGCGAGACCGAGAGCCGGAGAGAGTGTCAGACCCTCCAAGCGGCGACGTTTCTGGAGTCGTGGCTCGACGAACCCGACGCCGGCACGTATCCCGTGGTGAGCGTCCGGCGCAGCGGGGACGGGACCTACGGCCGGGCGGAGCTGTACACCTGCCTCCCCCGACGGGTGACCCGCCCGCTGTTCGAGCAGCTGCACGCGAGCGTGCTCATGAGCGCAACGCTCAGACCGTTCGACGTGCTGGCGGACGTGCTCGGGCTCGAGGCTCCGGAGACGCTTGCGTACGGGCCGCAGTTCCCGACTGAGCGCCGCCGGACCTACGCGGTCGACGGGCCGGCGCTGTTCGCGAGCCGGCGCGAGGATCCGTCGGTGCAGGCGACCGTCGCCGAGACACTCGAGGACGCCGTCGAGATGACTCCGGGGAACACGCTCGCCTTCTTTCCCAGCTACGGCGAGGCCGCCCGGTACCACGACCGACTCGAGGGGAGCGCGCGGACGTATCTCGACGAGCCGGGAACGTCGGCCCGGGAGCTGCGCGAGCGGTTCGTCGCCGACGACGACGCCGTGTTGTGTACCTCGCTGTGGGGCACGCTCGGCGAGGGGGTGAGCTACGACGGCGACGACGCCCGGACCGTGGTCGTGGTCGGCGTGCCGTACCCGCGGCTTGACGACCGAACCGAGGCCGTCCAGCGGGCCTACGACGCGGCCGTCGACGAACCCGAGGCCGGCTGGCGGTACGCGGTCGAGGTGCCGACGATTCGCAAGACACGCCAGGCGCTTGGCCGGGTGGTGCGATCGCCGGAGGATTTCGGCGCCCGGATCCTGCTCGACGGACGGTACACCGAACGGGCGGCCGTCGAGGACCCCGAGTACGCCGTCCGGGAGACGTTCCCGCCCGAGGAACGCCGAGAGCTGATCGACATCGCGCCCGAGAAACTCAGGTTCGGACTGGGGAACTTCTACGCCGACGTGGGTGCCTACGACGGCGATCCGCCGACGCCCTGACCGGGACGGGCCGTGATCGGAGCCGTCGAACGACCCGGTGGGCCCGATGCTCGCGGACTCGTCGAAGAGAGCACCGTCGGCAGGACCGAGAACTTGTTACTCGCGGAGCCGAACGACCGCCGATGACGCTGGTCGCGTTCGACTTCGACGGGACGCTGTCGGACTCGGAGATGACGGTCCTGCTGGGCGCTCAACGGGGCGTCGCCGAGGAGATGGCCGCGATTACCGAGCAGGCGATGAACGACGAGATCGGCTACGCCGAGAGCCTCCGCCGGCGGGTCCGGCTGCTCGAGGGACTCTCCGAGGATCGGGCCGAGGCGGCGTTCGATCGGGTCCGGCTCCGGGAGGGAGCCGCGGAGCTCGTCGGAGAGCTGCGGGCGGGCGGCACGACAGTCGCCGTGCTCACTGGCGGGTTCGAACGGGGCGTGGAGGCCGCCCTCGCCGCGGCCGGCGTCAAGATCGACGCCGTGGTCGCGAACCGGCTGCCGGTCGCCGACGGCGCGCTCACCGGAGCGGTCGAGGGGCCGCTGATCGAGGGCACCAAAGACGACGCCCTGGAGGTGCTCGCGGCGGCCGTCGGGGTCGAGTTGGCCGAGACGGTCGCGGTCGGCGACGGCGCGAACGACCTGCCGATGCTCGAACGAGCCGGGCTCGCGGTCGGCTACGAGCCGAAACCCGCCGTCGCGCCCGCCTGCGACCGGACCGTCGCGTCGATGGCCGAGCTCGCGGAGCTGCTGGGCGGCGAGGGGCTGGGCTGACTCAGACGAACTGCCGGACGGTCAGCTCCAGGGTCTGCAGATCGACGATCGGGGCGTACCCGACGTCGGGCTCAAGGTTGACGCTCTCCTGGAAGTCGGTCTGGGACTGCCAGCAACTCGAGTTGATCGAGAGCACGCCGTTGTACCGGTGATAGCCGAGCTTGTGGACGTGCCCGGCGTGGAACACGTCCGGGACCGAGTCGACGACCATGTGATCCTCGGCCTCGGGGGCGATCCGGGTCGAGCCGCCGTACTGGGGCGCGAGGTGACGCTTCCGCAGCAGCTGTCCCATCGTCTCGGCCGGCCGGTCGTAGCTGGCTCGGTCGTCGGGCAGCTCGGCGATCAGCTCGTCCAGCGACACCCCGTGGTACATCAGCACCGAGACCCCCTCGATCGTCACCGTCGAGGGGTTCGCCGAGATCGTCGCGTCGTGTGCGGTCATGATCCCCCTGAGCCGCTCGTCGAAGGCGGGCTGGGGTTCGGCCAGCCGGACCGCGTCGTGGTTCCCCGGGATCATCACGATCTCTAGATCCCCGGGAACGGATTTGAGGTGCTCGCTGAACCGCTCGTACTGGTCGTAGATGTCGACGATCGACAGCTCCTCGTCCTGGCCGGGGTAGACCCCGACGCCCTCGACCATGTCCCCGGCGATCAGCAGGTACTCCACGTCGGCGGCCGCCTCCGTGTGTAGCCAGTCGGCAAAGGCCTCCCAGGCGTCGGCCCGAAACTGGTCGCTACCGACGTGGACGTCCGAGACCAGCGCCGCCCGGACCGGCCGGTCGGCCGTCGATGGGCTGTTGGTCCGGGGCACATCGGGCACGTACAGCGAGTCGACGAACAGGATTCCGGCGTCGTCGGAGAGCTGTCCCTCGACGGCGATCACCTCGTCGTGTAACAGCGTTCGGACCTCGCCGGCGAGTTCGTTGTCGGTCACAAGGCAGGGAAACCGGCCTGTAGTGTCCTCGAGCTCGACAAGCCAGTTGCCGTTGCTCGTCGAACGAACGTCGGAGACCATCCCGATCAGGCCGGCGTCGCCCCCGCTCGACATCTCCCTGATCGTCTCGGCCGGGCGGTGGGTGACCCGTCCCCGGAGGTGATCCGCCAGCCGTTCGTAGCGGTCCCTGAACACCGCGAGAAAATCCTCGTACTTCCCGGTCCCGGTGCTCTGAAACTCCCCCGAGACGGTCATCCGCTCGGCTGCAGCCCCCGGTCCGGTCGCCCCGTCCGGCGATCGATCGTTGGTCCGCGCGCCCGCTCGGGACGGGGGTGACCCCCCCGTTTCGCCTGGAGATCGGCCGATCGCGTCCGTCGAATCCGAGCCGGTATCTCCACGGGAAACGGAGGGGTTCGGTGTCGACGAGTCGGCCGACACGGCGGCGGCGCCAAGCACCGCGTCGACGTGATCGGCCGAGAGCACCAGCACGTCGTCCGGTGCGGCCTCGGCGACCTGGTCGATCGCGGCAGCGGTGTCCTCGGCGCCGGCGAGAAGCGTAACGGCCTCGCGGTCGGCGTTGTAGCCACGCTCGGCGAGGGCGCGGACGACCCGGGCGTGTGAGTCTCGGGGCACACTCGGGCAACGAGCGAGGGTGAGATAAGCACCGCGACCGACGGCGAGGTCAGAAGATTGAAACGCGAACCCGCGAAAAGAGAGACGATGACAGGCCCGGACGAGGACTCCGAGCCGGCCGGAACGGACTCCTCGGAGGACCGGAACCGGAGCAACCGGAGGGGCCGAGCGGACCCGACGCGATCGAACGGCGGTGGGGACGAACGTCCGAATAACAGTCGCGTGCACACGCAGGATCGAGGCCAAGTCGAGCGCGAGGGAGGCGGGGAGGACGGAGACGGCTGGCTCCTGTTCGGGCGGGACCTGCTGGTCAGTATCGGCATCGTCTTGCTGTTCGGCGGGTACCTGTTTGCGATCAGCGGCGTCTGGCCGCCGATGGTGGCCGTCGAGAGCGGGAGCATGGAGCCGAACCTAGAGCGAACTGACCTGGTGTTCGTGATGGACACCGATCGGTTCCAGCCACCGGACGCGACCGCGGACACCGGGGTCGTCGTCGCCCGAGACGGCGCACAGACCGGCTACGGACAGTTCGGCAACCCGGGAGACGTGATCGTCTTCGAACCCGACGGGAACGGCGACCAGACCCCGATCATCCACCGCGCGATGTTCTGGGTCGAGGCGGGCGAGGAGTGGGTCGACCGGGCCGACGACCGGTTCCTCGGGGGCGCCGACTCCTGTGCGGCGGTCGCGGGCTGTCCGGCCCCCCACGACGGGTTCATCACGAAAGGCGACGACAACCGCGCGTACGACCAGGTCGGAGAAGGACGGGTGAGCCAGCCCGTTCGCCCGGCGTGGGTGATCGGGACGGCTGAACTCCGGCTCCCGGGGGCGGGCTGGGTGCGACTGCAGTTCGGGTGAGTCAGGGGACCGGGTCCGCGGAGCGCTGCGCGACGGTAGCGCCGGTGACGACATACTGGACTCCCGCCTCGTACTCGGTGTCGGGAGCGATCGTCCAGCCGTGCGCCTCGGCGATCGTCCGGACGTTGGGGAGGGTCATCCCGGCCTCGGCGGTCGGGGCCGCGTCCTCGTAGGCGAACAGCCGGTCGCCGTACTCGGCGCTCGCGTGGCGGCCGTCGTCGGCGAGCGCGAACCCGTCCGGAAGGAGTTCCACGGACAGCTCGTCGGCGCCGTTGTAGGCGGCGAACTCGATCGCGTTCGCGAACAGGGCCTCGAGCCGGGCCGGGTCGGCCTCGATCGTCGCGTCACCGCGAATTCGCAGCGCGATCGGACTGTCGGCGAGGAGCGCCCGGGATGCGCAGGTCCGGAGGTCGATCGCGTCGAACTCCTCGACGGACTGTGCGTACCGAACGAGGTCGTGGAGCTGTTCGGTCGCCCCCTCGAGCCGGTCGGTCGCCCGGGCGGCGGCGGCGATCGCCTCGCGGGTCTCCGAAGACGCCTCCGAGGAACTCCGGGCACGTTCGAGCGCAAACCGGAGGACAGTAACCGCGTTCCGGAGTTCGTGACGGATCGCACCCGCCATCTCCCCGAGCTGTCGGTTGTGTCGGGCGAGCTCGTGGCGCCGCTCGCTCGCGCGGGTGACGTCCCGAAACAACAGCATCGATCCGGGCGCCTCGGCGATGTCGCGGGTGGTCACGACGTACCGGCGGTCGCCGGTCTCGTGGGAGAAATCGATCGTCTGTCGGCTCATCTCGAGCGAGAGCGTCGGCGAGATCTCAGCGAGCGTCCGAACCTCGTCCCCGAGACCGGAGATGAGCTCGGCCGCGCGGTCGTTCCACGTCCAGATCCGGCCGTCGGGATCGATCATGATCGCCCCCTGTGCGGAATCGTCGAAAAACTCCCGCCGACCGGGCGTGGCTAGGGCGACGAACTCCTCGTCGACGACGTACAGCACACCGACCGCGAACACGGCGACGCCGATCGGCTCGTAGCCCAGTTCCGGCACCGTTCGGGGAACAAAGAAACTGGCCGCCCGGGGGACCACCGGGAGGGTCGTCGCGACTGCCAGCCCGACGAGACCGCCGGCCGAGCCGGGCGACTGACGAAACGAGGCGACCAGCAGGTACAATCCCACGCCGGTGATCGCGTATGCAGCGGTAAACGAGATCCAGTACAGCGGCTCGTGGTCGATCACCAGCTGCGGGAACGGCTCGGCGACCAGCTCGGCGGCGTAGTACCCCCCGTGGATCGGATTGGTAAGCTTCACCGACACGACCGAGAGGTAGAGTCCGGCTGCGCCGACGAGCAAGATCGGATCGCGGTGCAGGCGGCGGCCGGTGTACGCGGAGACGAAATACAGCCAGGCAAACGGGGTCGCAAAGCCCACCACCAGTCCGGCGGTGTAGAATCCGATCGATACCGTCTCGGTCGTGGCAAGCACCTGCCCGGCCTCGAGCAGCGCCCACACGCCGACGGTCCCGAGGAGCCACCGGAGGCCGGTCCTGGCCGCGGGGGTGCGTAGCAGACGGGCCCGAGCGATCCCGGCAAAACACACGAGCGCCGAGGCTCCGAAGACGAGCGCAACCCCGAGACCGAGTGTTGTAACCATCGAAACAACAGCATTCGAGCGCCGGGGGATATACCCGTATCGGACGACGAGCCGCCTACCCGTCGAAGCGGGTCTGGACGCCGGGGTTGATCTCGCCGGCGTCGCCGAGCCTGGAGTCCGAGAGCACGACCGCCTTGGTCTCGTCGACGGGCACCGAGAGGCTGATCTCCTTGGTGCGTCCGTACCGCCCCTTCGAGACGACGACCGCGTTGACGATCCCCAGCATGTCGAGTTCGCTGATCAGGTCGGTGACCCGGCGCTGGGTGAGCGCGTCCGTGTCGATGTCTTCGCAGAGCCGCTTGTAGACGTTGTACACCTCGCCGGTGTTGATCGCGGGGACGTCCTCCTTCTCGAGGGTGATGATCGCAAACAGGACGATCTTCGACTGCTGAGGGAGCGTCCGGACCACCTCGACGACCCGGTCGAGCTCGATTTTCTCCTGTGCCTGCCGGACGTGTCGCTCCTCGACTCGATCGGTGGTGTCGCGCTCCGCGAGCTCGCCGGCGGTCCGGAGCAGGTCGAGCGCTCGCCGGGCGTCGCCGTGCTCCTGGGCGGCGAAGGCCGCACACAGCGGAATCACGTCCTCGGTCAGGGCCCCGCCGACGAAGGCCGCGTCCGCCCGGTACTGGAGAATGTCCTGCAGCTGGGTCGCGTCGTATGGCGGGAAGACGATCTCCTCTTCACCCAGGCTGGATTTAACCCGCGGATCGAGGAAGTCGGTGAACTTCAGGTCGTTCGAGATCCCGATGATCGAGATCCGGGTGCGCTCGAGTTCGGAGTTCATCCGCGAGAGGTTATACAGCGTGTCGTCGCCGGACTTCTCGACGAGCTTATCGATCTCGTCGAGCATGATCACGACCACCCGCTCGCGGTAATCGACGGCCTCGAAAAAGGAGTTGTACACCCGATCGGTCGGCCACCCGGTCATCGGGACCTCATCGAGCCGCTCGCGATCGGCCTCGAGCTCGTCGACCCGGGTCTCGAGCTCGGCCAGCGAGTCGTGATCGGTCTCGGCCAGGGCCGACGGGTCCGTCTCGGCCCGGTCTCGGAGTTCCGCGAGTCCCGCGAGCTCCTCGTCGATGGCCGTCCGGTTTTTCTCGACGAACTCGTTTGCGAGCTGTGCGAGCACGCGGTACTGGGTGTCGGTGACCTCGCAGTTGATGTACTCGACCTCGCAGGGGACGGCGTACTTCTCCGAGGTCGTCTCGAGTTCGTCGCTGACGAACTTCGCGCTGGCGGTCTTGCCGGTCCCGGTCTTCCCGTAGATCAGGATGTTCGAGGGAGTGTCCCCGCGCAGCGCCGAGACCAGGATCGTCGCCATGTTGTTGATCTGTTCCTCCCGGTGGGGAAGGTTTCGCGGGGTATAGGAGGGACGTAACACCTCCTTGTCTTCGAAGATCGGATCGCCGCTGAGGAGATCGTCGAACAACCCCTGTGAGTCCGACTCCTCGAGCAGCGAGTCCTCGGGTGTCGAGTCGAGTCCCGACTCTCTCTCGGGCGAGGAACTCGGCTCCGAGTCCGTCTCGGTCGTCTCGGTGTCGGCGGCCGGTTTCCCGGGCGTCTCGGAGAAATCGGCCAACGACGGCGGAGACTCTCCCGGGGCCTCTGTCCGTCTCGCCCCGTCTGTCTGTTCGTCCGAACCGCGGTGATCGTCGTCCTCGGTCATTCGTGTGCCCCCTCGTTTCAGTTGGAGATTTCCTGTACGTTCCGGAGAGAGCCGTTCACGGCCGGATATACGGGAGATACGACGGCTCGTCTCGCAGATCGCGTCCAGTTGAACCAAAAGAAGCACCTCACGATAGCATATTAATAGTTCCGGTCTACCCCCCGGCAGAGACGATCGGCCCGCTTGACTCGGAGCCAGTAACCCCCACACCCCTTCGTTTCGAGTGGAACGCTTCACTGGAGTGGGGGGTATCTCTCGCCGATCATATATAAAGGAAAACTATTATTACTACGCAGTGTTAACCATACCCGCAATGATGCTTCGGAGAACGTTTTCTATCCACTCCCTAACACTATCTAGACTAGTAATAAGATGGTCGAGGCCGAGATAAGACCACGGCAGACGCCTGGAGAACGGAGATGATGGCGTCTCGTAGCGTCTCGTACGCAACCTCTCGACCCACGAGTCTCGGGCGGTCGCCACCGTTCGTGGTGGTTTCCACTCGAAACGAAGGGGTGGAGGGTGCTCGGGGTGTGTGGCCGACCGTCGTATACGTTTGCTTACACGTGTCTGACGTACAACTAAGTGAGTCAGGACTGGTTGTTGAGATAACGCCCCTACCGGGGTCGGGAGGATCCAGGATGGGACTACTCACGAGCCTCAGATCGAGTATATCACGCGCGGTTTCGACGATGCTGTCCGCAGAGGAGCCAAAGCGGATCGGCATCTACGGGCCGCCGAACGCGGGAAAGACGACGCTCGCGAACCGGATCGTTCGCGACTGGACCGAACACGGCGACGCGGTCGGTCCGGAGAGTCACATCCCCCATGAGACCCGCCGCGCCCGCCGGAAGGAAGACGTCCGGATCGAGCGCGACGGCAGGGCGGTCACGATCGACATTGTCGACACGCCCGGGGTCGCGACCAAGGTCGATTACACCGAGTTCCTTGACCACGACATGGACGAAGACGACGCAGTCCGCCGATCCCGCGAAGCCACCGAGGGCGTCGCCGAGGCCATGCACTGGCTCCGAGAAGATGTCGACGGCGTGATCTACGTCCTAGACGCGACCGAGGACCCGTTTACGCAGGTGAACACGATGCTCGTCGGGATCATCGAGAGTCAGGATCTGCCGGCGCTGATCCTCGCGAACAAGATCGACCTCGCAGAGGCGAACCCCGACCGGATCCGCAACGCCTTCCCCCAACACGAGACTGTTCCGGTCTCGGCGCTCGAGGGTGACAACATCGACGACGTCTACGACAAGGTCGCGGAGTACTTCGGGTAACCTATGCCGGAAGCAAAACGACGAGACGGCGTCCGGATCGACCTCATCAGCGCGGAGCGGATGGAGGATCTCGCGAGCATGGAGAAGATCCGGATGATCTTGGACGGCGTCCGGGACGGGAACATCGTGATCTTAGAGGAGGGGCTCACCCCCGATGAGGAGTCCCGGCTGATCGAGGTGACGATGAACGAGATCACGCCCGACGGGTTCAACGGCATCGAGATCGAGACCTACCCCCGCGAACAGGCCGGCGGCTCGGGCTTTCTGGGCCGGCTCATGGGCAGCGAGGACCCGAACAAGTTGACCGTAGTCGGGCCGGCAAACCAGATCGAGACCCTGCACAAGGACGCCGAGCTGATCCAGACGCTGGTCTCGCGGAACTGACCGAACCGATGCCCCACCGCTGTACCGACTGTGGCCGGCGTTTCGAGGACGGTTCGACGGAGATGCTCTCGGGGTGTCCGAACTGCGGCGGGACGACCTTCCAGTTCTATCCGGCGGGCGCCCACCCCGAGCCGGCGGACGCGGGGCCGCCCGATCCGCCCGATCCGCCGGGCTCGTCGGTCGCCCGGACGGTCGGCTCCGCCGCGACGACGGTCCGAGACCTCGTGGGCGACTCGGATCCTGAGCCGCCGGAGCCACCACAAGAGGCCGACTCCCCGCCGGACGCCCGGTCTGAGTCCGAGCCGTCGACGCCCTCCGCGGACGGCTCGGCGACCGACCGCCCGCCCGAGGACAGCGCACAGGCCAGCGCCAGGAGCGAACCCATCGAGGATCTCCCGCCGGCCCCGGAGCGTTCGGACGACACGCACCGGTTCGACCCGCCCGAGACAGGCTCGGAGACCGACGAGTCGACGGCGCCCGACGACCGCCCGGATCTCTCGGAGCTCCGCGAGGAGCTCAACGACCAGTTCGAGTCGATCAAGGTGTTACAGCCTGGTCGGTACGAGCTCAACCTGATGGAGCTGTACGACCGCGAGGAGTACATCATCGCGTTGCAGGAAGACGGGAAATACACCATCCAGCTCCCCGAGCGGTGGAACTCCGATCTCGAGTGATCCCGGCCCGCGCCCTCAGCTCCGTCTCACCCGCCAGGTCGTCCCGCCAGTGTAGGCCCACCGCTCGATCTCCGGATCGGCAGGCCGGTCCGCGAGCGTCCCCATGAACTGCCCGACCTGCTTGGCCGAGAGCTCGGCCTCGACGGCGGCCGCGATGTCTCGACTCTTCAGGTACAGCTCCCCGCGCCGCTCGACCCGGTCGATGAGTTCCTCGCGGACGAGCCCGATTTTGCGCTCGGTCTCGGCTTCGAGGTTCCCTGCGGCGCTCATGGGGCCCCCAGAACGTGGCCGTGCCCGACCGCCAAACACACGGCGTGAACGAGTCCGACGCCGATTCCCACGAACTGTGTCGCTCCGCTCCCGGCGTACAGCAGGGGCAGGTAAACCGCCGGCAGACCGATCGATCCCCAGAACGCCGCCCGTCGCACTCCGCCGATCGGGGACGGTCCCCGATCGAGGATCGTCTGTGCACCGTTCATGTCTGGGTTCAGACGCCCCGAACAAAAAGCTCCGACTCAGAGTCAAAGACCCGTTTGAACCGACGAGTCCGGCTCGACCCGTCCCGGCTCAAACGACCGTTTGAGTCGCCGCCGCCTACTTTTCCGTCCCCCGCGTACAAACAAGCGCGTCGACCCGTCGGCTCTCCTCTCCCCTCGGCCGGGTCGACGTCTCCCCCGCTGGCTCCCCCTCCGACCGTCCGTCCATCTTTGTTGCCGCCGGGGGCGCTCCGGCGAGATCGCCGGACCGACCTCGGAGAACGTCCCCAGCTCGACCCGTCGCTCCAACCGATTAAGGAGTATTATCATTATTATTCATAGGGTTTTAGAGTGCCCGGCTGTTCTGGACGGTCGCGCATGATAGACAACACGGGCGAGGACGCGGTCGCATCGCGGGTGCGGGACACGAAACCGTTCGTTCGGGAGCTCGACAACCCCGCAGCCGAGCGGTTCCGGTCGCTGCTCGACGAGCAGGAGTACGTGTTCGCACCAGGGCTGTACCACGCGCTCGACGCCCGGCTCGCGGAGATGGCGGGGCTGGACGCGGTGTACATGTCCGGGTACTCGACGGTTCTGGGTCAGTTCGGCTACCCCGACCTCGAGATGGTCGACATGGGTGAGATGGTCGAGAACGCAAAGCGGATTGTCGAGGCGACGGAGCTACCGGTCGTCGCCGATGCGGACACGGGCTACGGAGGGGTTCACAACGTCCGCCGGGCCGTCCGAGAGTACGAGAAAGCCGGGGTCGCGGCGATCCACATCGAGGATCAGACCACCCCCAAGCGGTGTGGACACATTGCGGGCAAGCAGATCGTCTCCCGGGAGGACGCCGAGGCGCGGTTCCGGGCGGCCGTCGACGCGAAGCAGGCAGACGAGACGGTCATCATCGCCCGAACCGACGCCTACGGCTCCGCTAACGGCGACTGGGAGGAACACCTCGCCCGGGGCCGGCTGTACGCCGACTGTGGCGTCGACCTGGTGTGGCCGGAGATGCCAGATCCCTCCCGGGAGGACGCGGTCCGGTACGCCGAACGGATCCACGAGACCCACCCCGATGTCCGGCTCGCATTCAACTACTCCTCGTCGTTCGCCTGGAGCGAGGAGGAGGATCCGCTCACCTTCGACGAGCTCGGCGACCTCGGCTACGAGTACATTTTCGTCACACTGTACGCGCTGCACTCGGGGGCCCACGCCGTCTACGAGGACATGTCCGCGATCGCCGAGACCGCGGAGCAGGCCCAGTTCGACCTCGAAGAGCGGTATCTGGGCCACGAGACCGAGAGCCACCACGAGCTGTCCTTCGTACCGCAGTTCCAGCAGACCGAGGCCGCGTTCGATCCCGACGCGCGGCGCCGTCAGGAGGAATCGGACGGGTTCACCGAGGACGACCAGACGGTCATCACGAGCGAGGACTGAGATGAGCCCACCCCTCACCTGGCAGACTCCGGGCCGGAGTCGCGGCCCTGACCGCCCGAGCGGTCGACGGCCTTTAGTTCCGACCGCGGCAACGACGCAATCATGACGCGCCGACACGACCGGGCGTTCGTTCGGACCTTCTTCACCTCGCCGACGGCCGTCGAGGGAGAGGACTCGGCGAAGATGCTCAGGCGGGCGGCACAGCTGCGCGGGATGGAGGCGCCGGACGTCTGGGTCCCGGACAACGAGGACGCGACCGCGCCGGGAATGCGCGCGGAGGGGATCGCGAACATCATCGAGGTCGTCGCCGCCAACGGCGCCGACGTGCCGGCCGAGATCCACCCCCGGGTGGTCTGGCACCGCGACGATCCGGCGACCCGGACGGAGGGGTTCGAGCAGATCCGCCGGATCGCAGCCAGCGAGGCGGCCCCGCACGTCGACGGGTTCGTTATCCCCGAGGTCGGAGGCCTCGACGACTGGAAGAAGGCAGACGAACTCATCACGCTGGCCGAGAGCGAGGCCGGGCTCCCCACGGGGACGTTCGCGATGTCGGTGATCGTCGAGAGCGCGACCGCCGAGCTCGCCCTTGCCGAGCTCAGGGAGGCGATCCACCAGCCCTCGAACACCCTCGAGCGACTGTTCTTGCTCGTTGACGGTGAGGTCGATTACACGAAGGATCTACGCGCGATCACGCCGACGGGGGCGCTTCCGGACTGGCCCGAGCTGCGGCACAACACCTCCCGCGGAGCGAGCGCCGCCGAGCTGATCGCCGTCGACGGCCCATACGACGACATCCGAGACCTCGAGGGCTACCGCGAGCGGATGGTCGACAACCGGGCCCGCGGCCAGCTCGGCATCTGGGCGCTCACGCCCGACCAGGTGGTCACGGCAAACGAGGCACCGCTGCCGCCGGCGACCGGCGAGTGGCTGCTGACGGTCGACGGCGAACAGGTACCGCTGACTCCCGCCGACGACGGCGAGCGGTTCGTCTACGAGGGCGAGCGCGTCTCGGTCGCCGACGCGGCGGACGGCTATCGGCTCCGGATCGACGGTCGGACCCACCGGGTTGACGCGACGGAGCTCCGGGAGGCGATCGCCGACCGGGCCGCCTACGTCCCGAGCCTGGCCGACATCGTCGACTCGATGGAGGAGTTCGAGGCCGCCAAGGCGGCCGGCCGAGGAGCGATCTCGATGGAGCGGGCGACCGTCGTCGAGATCGACGGCGTAACCGTCGAGATCAGCAGCGACCGGATGTGGGACGAGGCGACCTACCAGGCAGCGACGACGCCGATCGATCTGTTCCAAGACGTCTACGAGCACCGGCCCGACCAGCACGAGGCTCTCGAAGAGCGGTACGGCGCCGAGGTCGTCGAGCGGGCCACGCAGGTCGGCTGACCGACGGACCCACAGCGTTTTATCGCCGTTGTCGCTACGGATCCACATGGACATCGACGAGCCCGTCGCACGCGCGATTGGGAGGGGATCGACCGACGACGCCGGCTGGGAGCTGCTCTCGGAGCTGACGGCCCTGCCAGAACGCTTCGGTGGTCACCCGGGTGAGCGTCGGGCGGCCGACCGGGTGGGTGCGGCCCTCGAGGCCGCCGGGCTCGCCCCCGAGTTCCGCGCGTTCGAACTCACCCGGTGGGAGCGCGGCGAGACGACACTCCGGGTCGACGAGACGACCCGCGAGGCCGTCGCGCTGCCGTACTCGCCGGCCGCCGAGGTCACGGGCCCGGTTGTCGATGTCGGTCACGGCAGCCCCGCGGAGATCGAGGCCGCCGACCCGGCGGGTGCGATCGCGCTCACCACGACCGCGCCGCCACCGACGGGCCGACACCCACACCGCATGGAGACGGTCGGCCACGCTGCCGAGGCCGGCGCGGCCGGGCTCCTGTTCGCAAACCACCACTCCGGCCAGCTCCCTCCGACGGGAACGGTCCGGCCGGAGACGCCGATCCCGTGTGCTGGCGTCTCGAAGGAAACCGGCGACCGGCTCCGCGACGGCGACCGACGGGTCGAGCTCGCGGTCGCGGCCGAGACCGCGCCGGCGACCAGCCAGAACGTCCTCGCGGCCGTCGGGCCCGAGACCGACGAGGAGCTGCTCGTGCTCGCACACTACGACGCCCACGACGTCGGCGAGGGCGCCCTGGACAACGGTGCGGGGGTCGCGGTACTCGTCGGCGCCGTCCGGATCCTCGCCGAGCTGTCGCTCGACCGTCGGGTCCGGGTGGCCGCGGTCGGCTGCGAGGAGATCGGGCTGCTCGGAAGCGAGGCCCTCGCGGCGGAGCGCTCGTCTCCGCCCCGTGTCGTGGTGAACCTCGACGGCGCCGGCCGGTTTCGAGACGTTCGCGCGCTCACTCACGGCTGTCCGGCCCTCGCCGAGCCGGTCGAGTCGGTCGCCGACGAGCTCGGCCACCCTGTCGCGGTGCAGTCCCGCCCGCACGCCTACAGCGACCACTGGCCGTTCCTCCGGGCCGGGGTCCCGTCCTTGCAGCTCCACAGCCGCCGCCCGGGCGACCCCGGGGCCTGGGAGCGAGGGTACACCCACACCCGTGCGGACACCCGCGACAAAGTCGACCGCCGCGACCTCCGAACACACGCGATCGCGGCCGCGCTGACCGTCCGCGAGCTGGCTGCCGATCCGCCCGAGGCCCTCGCCCCGACGACCGTCCGAGACCGACTCCGGGAGGCCGGCGCCGAACCGGGGATGTGCGCCGCCGGTTCCTGGCCCGCGGCGTGGGACTGACGGTCCACAACGGTTATTACTCCGGGCGTCCGCGTCCTACATGGACGATCATTAACAATGACGCCACACGATCGCTTCACCGACGCCGAGAACACGGGCGCACCGCTGGTCCCCGAGCTGAGTCCGGACTCGGCCGAGGGACGCGAAGAGACCGTCCTGAGCCACCGCCTGCCCGATCAGCCCTCGTAGGGGGTTTCGGCGACCTCCCGGATCCGGCCCGCGGTCACCTCGCCGACCCCTTCGACGGCCAACAGCTCCTCCTCGGCGGCGGTCATGACCGCCTCGACGCTACCGAGTGCCTCGAGCAGCGACCGCGCGGTGACCGGGCCGACCTCCGCGATGGCGGCGACGACGTACTCCTGTTGTTCGGGAAGCGTTCGGGACTGTTTCTCGCCGTGGACGCTCACCTCGCGGCGCTCGTCGGTCTGCTCTCGAGTCGCGATCACCTCGAGTAAGTCCGCGGTCTCCTCGGCGTTCCGGGTTCGGGTGACGCTCACCCCGAAATCGACCGTCAGCGACGCGAGCGCCCCGTGGATCGCCTTGGGGTGGACGTTTCGCCGCCCGTACAGCCCCTCCCCCTCGACGACGACCACCGGCCGCGCGTAGTGGCGGGCCGCGTCTCCGACCTGCTCGAACAGTGACCGATCCCCGCCGGTCAGCGTCGCCAAGAAATCCTCGACGGTCTTGCGCTCGACGACCACCCGGTCGGAGAGCACGTAATCCCCGACCGCGAGCGTCTCCAGGCGCGTCTCGATGCCCGACCGCGTCGAGAGGTCCCGCGCGATCGTCGCCTCAAGCTCGCGCTGGTCGATCACGATCTCGGTCGCCGTGCCGTCCTCGCCCGGCTCGGCGAGCGTCGGCTCTGCCGGCTCGGTAGAATCGTCGGAGTCCTCCCCGTCGGCGAAGGCGTCGAGTCCCGCCTGTCCCGACTCGTCCGGTTCGGTTTCTGCCGTCTCTCCCGCCGTTGCTCCGGACTGCCCGCTCGCCGCGCCACCCCCGCGCTCGGACTCGACTCGCGTCTCTGGGTCTGCCAATCCGGCGTCTGTCTCGGGCTCGTCTGCCGACTCGGCTCCGGTACCCGGCGTGGCCTGCGCGAGCTCGGCCTCGATGTCGCCGGCGGCGCCTTTGAGCGCGCGTAGCTCCGCTTCCATCTCCTGTTCGTCCTGACGGGCTTTCCAGAAGTAGGCCTCGTCGCGGGTGTCCTCGGCCAGCAACACCGCGACCCGTCCCTCGGCCTGTCGGCCGGTTCGGCCCTTGCGCTGGATCGAGCGAATCGCCGTCGGAACCGGCTCGTAAAAGAGCACGAGATCGACCTCGGGAACGTCCAGCCCCTCCTCCGCGACGGAGGTCGAGACGAGCACCTCGAACTCGCCCTCGCGGAACCGATTGAGGGTCTCCTGCTGTTCGGTCTGGGTCATCCCCTCGCTGCCCTCGGTGTCGGACTGGCCGACGAACCGCTCGGTGGCGAAGTGCTCGCCCAGAAACGCCGTCAGGGTCTCGGCGGTGTCTCTCGACTCGGTGAACACGATCGCCCGCTCGCCGCCCTCGATGCCGAGCGTCTCTGCGAGCAACATCCGCGCCCGGCGGTACTTCGGGTGGAGCCCGTCGTAGCTCTCTGCCTTGCGGACCGCCGCGGCGACCTTCGGGTCCGAGACCATCCGCTGGTCGGCCTTCGAGGCGCCCGACGAGCGGGCGGCCTCGCGCTGGCGGTCCATGTACTGCTCGAAGGCCTCGACGCTCTGGGTTTCGACATAAACCAGCGCGGTCCGGAGCTTCCGGATCTCGGCGAGCAGGCTCATCCCCTGGTAGCCGGCGCTGTCGTCGTCGTCCATCAGCTGCTGGACGCGGCGCTGGATCTGCGTGAGATCTCGCTCCGAGAGGTCCGGACTGGTCTTTTGTGTCACGTCGAGCTCGGCGAGACTCCCCAGGCGGTCCCGGATCACCGCCCGCAGATCCTCGCGGATCGCCTCCACGGAGTCGGGCAGCTCGACGCGTTTCCACTCGACGGTCGTCTCGTGGGTGTACTCGGCGACGTCGGCGTCCTCCTCGGTCATCACCTCGACGTTGTCGAGCCCGAGGTTCCGACAGACCTCAAGGATCGCCGCCTCGTCCTCGCCCGGCGAGGCGCTCAACCCCGTCACGAGCGGGCGGGCGGCGTCCTCGTGGTATCGGTCGGCGATGTAGGTGTAGGCGTAGGCGCCGGTCGCGCGGTGACACTCGTCGAACGTGCAGTGGACGACCTCGGCCAGCGAGATTCGGTTCCCGACGAGGTCGTTCTCGACGACCTGCGGGGTCGCGATGACGACGCGAGCCTCCTCCCAGAGGGCTCCCCGGTCGGCCGGCGACACCTCGCCGGTGAACACAACCACCTCCTCGTCGGGAATCGTCAGAGCCTCCCGATAGAACTGTGCGTGCTGTGTCACGAGCGGCTTCGTGGGCGCGAGCAACAGCACTCGCCCGCTCGGGCCACACTCCTCGAGTCGCCGCGCGGTCACCAACAGCGAGACCGCCGTCTTGCCCAGCCCCGTCGGCAGCGAGACCAGGCTGTGCTCGCCCAGGGCGGCCTCGGCCAGCCGGAGCTGGTAGTCCCGTCGCTCTATGGCGTCGGTCGCGACCAGCGGCCACTCGACGGTCGCTGCCATTGGTCTCGGTTGTGCCCGCCGGCGGTTAAGGGTTCGCCGGCCACGGTGAAACTGCTCGCCGCCGGGGCGACGAAACCCACTTATCGGGCTCTCTCGATGTGTTCCCATGCTCGCCACAGGAGCGTGCCCGGAGCCGTGAGCGAGACGACAGACCCGGAGTACGACCGCGAGGCAGAGCCCGGGGTCGACGACTCCGCCGGACCGTTCGAGATCGACCGGACCGAACTGGTCGGATTCGCCGGCCTCGTAGCGCTTTGGCTCGTGACGATCCTCGGCGGGATGGCCCTCGCCGACGAGGTGGCCGCGACCGGCGCCGTGCTCTTCGAAGACCCCGACGAGGTCGGCAACGTCGGGATCTTCGGGGTGTACGTGCTCGTTGCCACCGGGGTCATGCTGCTCGGGTTCCGGTACGCGAGGCTCGTACACCTGCGCGCGGTCGGCGCGGTCGTGTTCGGGCTGTTCGCCGGGACGTTCGTCGCGATCGCGACCGGCGTCGGCTCGGTCGCCGGCGGCGGCGCGCTGACTGGACTTCCCACAACTCCCGTTCCGATCGCCGTCGGGCTCCTCGTGGCGGCCGTTCTGTTCGTCTACCCCGAGTGGTACGTCATCGACCTCGCGGGCGTGGCTCTCGGTGCGGTGATCATTCCGATGCTTGGGCTGGGGTTCGGTCCGCTCCCGATCGTCGTGTTGCTCGTCGTCTGGGCGGCCTACGACGCCTACTCGGTGTACGTCTCCGGGCATATGAAAGAGCTCGCGACCGGCGCGGGCGATCTCAAGCTCCCGATTTTGTACGTTGTCCCGCACTCGGTGTCGTACTCGCTGGTCGACGACGGCCTCGAGCTCGGCCTCGATGAGGACGACCCTGACGACCCCGATGAGCCCGGAGCGCCCGCCGACCGATCCGGCGGGGAGTCCGTCGAGGATCGATCGGCCGAGGAGCCAGAGGCAAGCGCCAATGCGGGTCCGGGCGTCCAGCTGCTCGGGCTCGGCGACGCGATCATTCCGGGGATGCTCGCGGTCAGTGCCGGCGCATTCATCGAGGCTCCGGCGGTCGTGCCCGCGCTGAACGCGAACCTTCCAGCCCTCGGAGCGATCGCCGGCGGATTCCTCGGGATGGGGGCGCTGCTCGTGCTCTTGCACCGCGTCGAGGGTGCTCACGCCGGGCTTCCGCCGCTCAACGCCGGCGTCTTGCTCGGCTATCTCGCCGGCGCGGTCGCCGCCGGCGTTCCGGTCACGACCGCACTCGGGCTCTGATCATCGTGGGCTCTGCGATCATTTCGACCGTCTTTCGAGTTGGCTGATGGGTCCGGCGGTTCTGCGAGAGCATCCCTTCGACCGGCGCTCAGTCACGCCACTCTAACACCGTTGCCGACCACGTGTAGCCGGTTCCGGCGGCGAGAAAGACGACGAGATCACCCGGCTCGATCCGGCCGTCCTCGAGCCCTTCCTGTACCGCCAGCAGCTGATCGGCACTCTGGACGTGCCCGTACTCCTCGAGGTAGTACCCGTCGGTCGCCGGGTCCACCCCGAGCTCCTCGAGCAGCCGCTCGTGAAAGGACCGTTTCATGTGTGTGACGGCTACGAAGTCGATCGCGGACCGGTCGTATCCCGACCGGTCGAGCGCCCGATCGGTCACCTCGAGGTAGTTCGGGAGACTGACCGGCGCGAGCCGCTCTTTCAGTCCCTCGGGATCGGGCACGTCGAGGCTGTGTCGGCCGGCCCCGACCGTCTCGGCAGAGGGGGGATTCCGCGATCCGCCCGCGGGGACGATCACGTCCTCCGAGAACGAGCCGTCGGTGACGGCGTGGCTCTCCCGCACCACGGCCCGCGGCTCGGCGGGGTCGGCCTCGAGGACGGCGGCGGTCGCGCCGCTCCCGAAGTTGAACGCAAAGGAGGCGTCCTCGTTCTCGTAGTCGATCAGGTCTTCCTCGCGGCTGGCGCCGATCAGAAGCGCCGTCTCGGGACTGTCGGCCCGGAGCTGTGCGGTCGCCTCGCGCAGTGCGATCGGCGCGCCCGCACACAGCGCGTAACTCTCCGTGGCGTATGCGTTCTCGGCGCCCAGCCGCTCCGCGATGTTCGCCGCCGCCGACCAGACGACGTAGTCTTTGTACTCGCTGCCGTGATACACGACGAGATCGAGCGCCTCGGGATCGAGTCCGGCGTCGGCGAGGGCCCGCTCGCCGGCCCGGACGCACATGTCGGTCACGTGGTCGTCCTCCGGCGGGCAGACGTGTTTCTCTACCAGCCCCATCTTCTCGGTGACGACCCACTCCGGAATCCCGCTCTCGGCGGCGATCTCCCCGGCCGTGACGACGCGATCTGGAACGTATCGTCCGTGGCCAGTCAGGCCCACCTCGGTCATGACCGACGTTGGAACGCCCCGAGGTTGAACGTTCTCACTCGCCTCGATGCGGCGTCGGAACTCGCGGTCCGACGAGACAAAAAAGGTCCCGCGTGGCGGGGCTACCGGTTGGTCGGGCGGGGCCGGTTTCTGCCGACCCGTCGGTCCGTGCGTCGGTCTCGGCGGGTGCGCCGCCGGATTCCTCGCGGAGCCACCCGACGACCAGGGCGGTGAACGCGCCGCCGACGAACGCGATCGCAAGCGCCGGCGCGGAGAGGACGGCGATGAACGCCGGCCCGGCCGCGGCGTAGACCAGCGCGCCGCCGACGGTGAACTGCTCGCGGTACGATACCGCGGTGTGTGGTGAGTCTCTCATTGACGGTGGTGATCGCTGGGACGGTTCGAAACGAGACACCCGGCTGTGACCGCTTTCGGGCGACCACAGTCACTGGCTGCCCTGCCGTGTAGAACGGATCGCCAGGACGGTCAGGAGCGCCGGAGGAGCTCCATATAGTTGTGTGTATCGAACTACCTAATTATTTCGAAACTGGCCGGTCACTCGTCGCCAAATTCCTCGGCGACGGCGGTTCGATCGATCTTCGAGACGCCGCTCGTGGGGATCTCCTCGACGACCGTGAGCGCCCTCGGGAGCTTGTACCGGGCGAGCTGGCCGTCCGCGAACGACCGGAGCTCATCGAGGGAGAGATCCCGGTCTCCCTCGACGACGGCCTTCCCGACCTGTCCCCAGGTCTCGTCGGGGATCGGTGTCACGACGGCCTCCTCGACCGCCGGGTGGTCGGTGATGACGTCCTCGACCTCGGGCGGGTAGACGTTCTCGCCTCCGGAGACGAACATGTTTTTCTTGCGGCCCTCGATTTTGAAGTAGCCGTCCTCGTCGACCCGCGCGAGATCGCCCGTCGAGACCCAGCCGTCGCCGAACGCCGCAGTAGTCTCGGTCTCGTTTCCCCAGTACCGGTCTCCGGCCGCGGGCCCGGCGAGTTCGAGTTCCCCGACCTCGCCCGGGGGAAGTCGCCGGCCGTCCTCGTCGACCACGCGGGCGTCGACGTACAGCCCCGGCCGACCGATCGTGTCGGTCTTCTCGCGGGGGAACTCCTCGGGCATGGCGAAGTTGTTCGGTCCACACTCTGTCAGCCCGTACCCCTGTGAGATCTCGACCCCGCGATCGGTCCACGCGTCGATCGTTGCCTCCCGGGCGGGTCCGCCCCCGCTTTTGACGAAGCGCAGCGAGGACAGGTCGACCTCCGTCCACAGCTCGTGGTCGATCATGAATCGCAACACCGCCGGCACGGCGACCAGGACCGTTGCCGCCCGCTCATCGATCAACTCGAGTACCGTCCCGGGCTCGACCTCTCTGGTGGTGACGACGGTCCCCCCGAGCTGAAAGAGGGGGACGGTGAGGACGTTCCACCCCCCGGTGTGGAAGAACGGAAACACCATCGGCGTGGTGTCGTCCGGTCGGAGCCCCCAGCTGAGAATCGTCGTAAACCCGTTCCAGAGGATCCCGCCGTGGGTCTGGACGACCTGTTTCGGGCGGCCGGTCGAGCCCCCCGTGTGTAAAAACAGGTGCGGATCCGACAGAGCCACTGGCTCCCGGTCGACGGGCTTGTTTTCGTCCGGCAGCTCGTAGGGTTGCCAGCCGCTCTCGGGGGAGGCCCCGTCCGCGGTCAAGGCGAGCGCGGGAACGCCATCGAGTTCGGGCTGGTCGAGCCCGGGAGCGAGATCGGCGAGAAACGGCGTCTCCGCGACGACCAGCGCCGGATCGGTGTCCGCGAGTAACGCTCCCAGCTCTGGCGGCGCGAGCCGGTGTGACAGCGGCGCGAGCACCGCGCCGAGCTTCGCGGTCGCGAAGTACAGATCGACGATCTCCGGTCGGTTGCGCGAGACGACCACGACCCGGTCGCCCGTGCCGATCCCGTGGGCACGCAGCAACCGGGCGGTCCGGTTTGCCCGCCGGTCGAGCTCGGCGTACGTGTACTCGGCTCCCGTGTCGGCGTCGACCAGCCCGACCCGGTCGGGAGTCAGCGCCGCACGGCGCTCGCTGAGTCCCCCGACCCAGTCGTACGGCCGATCGCTGTGCTCGTGGACGCGCATCGCCGGTGGTTGCCCGGGCAGTAACATAAACCAGGCGAACCCGCCACCCCAACGAGAGCTAAAGCGTCTAGTCAGTACAAATACCTAGAACAAACCCGGTAAATTTACATTTGTGGCAGCGAACCTCCGTGGTATGGATTCTGACCGCGTATCTCGACGGACGATGCTCGGCTCGGTCGGCGTGGCGGGCGTCGCCGCGCTTGCCGGCTGTACCGGCGACGACGGCGACGACTCCGACGACCCCGAGACCGGCGACGGCGAGACCGGTGATACCGGGGATAGCGAGACCGGTGACGGCGAGACCGGCGAGACCGGCGACGATGGAACGACGACCGAGTCGGTCGAGG
>CAYRQD010000001.1:26706-157082 GCA_964426325.1 uncultured Halobacteriales archaeon
GACGGCGAGACCGGCGAGACCGGCGACGATGGAACGACGACCGAGTCGGTCGAGGGAACCCTCCGAATCGGCCTGCTCCAGGATTTCTCCGGGGTGCTCCCGGAGTACGGACAGCAGGGGACCGCGGGCTTTTATAATGGCCTCGCGTACAAGGCAGACGACGACCCGCTCCCGATCGACGCCGTCGACGCCGGCGAGTACGAGTACTCCGTCGGCGACGTCGACTTCGAGATCGTCGCCCGCGATACCGGCTTCGCGCCAAACGAGGCACAGCAACTCGCCGCGGAACTCGTCACCCAGGACGACGTCGACCTGCTCTACGGCGTCGGCAACTCCGGCGGCGCAACGCGGGTGATCAACCAGGTCGTCGACCAGTCGAACACGCCGTTTATTATCGGTCCGGCGGCCTCGGCCGGGATCACCGCCGACGAGACGACCTGCCGGGAGAACGTCTTCCGGGCCAACGAGAACACCGCCATGGACGCCCGAAGCGGCGGCGTCTACATCGCCGAACAGACCGATGTCGACCGGATCGCACTGTTCGGTGCCGACACCACGTTCGGGCAGTCCGTCGTCGACAACTACCGGACGGTCCTCGAGAACCGCGGGGTCGAGATCGTCACTGAGCGGGCCGTCCCCGAGGATTTCTCCGAGTGGGACGGACTGCTCGACGAGGCCGTCGGCGCCGGAGCGGAGGCGATGGTCGGCGGGTTCACTGCCTCGGGACTGATCCCGTTCGGTACCGCGTTCCTCCAGGGAGAGTACGACCTCCAGCTGTTCGGCGGGTTCGCATCGCGTGTCACGCTCACCGTCGTCGGCCAGACGCTCGCGGACGTGCTCGGCGAGGAGTTCACCAACGAGGGGCTCGATCAGGCCGACTTCGGCCCGTTCACGACGCGATACCACTGGAACCAGTACGACAACCCGATCAACGACGCGTTCATCGACGCCCACACCGAGGCCTACGACGTCGTTCCGGACCTGTTCACCGGCGGCGCGTTCACCGCGGGCTCGGCGCTCGTCCAGGCGATTGAGGAGGAGGGAGAGGTCAGTCCCGACGCCGTCGTCTCGGGCATGTCCGGGATGACCGTCACCGACACGCCGAAAGGCGAGAACGCCTACACCTTCCAAGAGTACAACAACCAGGCCCGCTCGCAGATGACCGTCGCGCCGGTCGAGGTCGCCGACGACGAACCGAACTGGCCGGCCCGCATCAAGCCCGGCGACCCGATCGAAACCGTCTCGGCCGACGAGGTAACCCGACCCGCCGAGGACGTGACCTGCGACCTGTAGCCGGCCGACGGTCGCCGTCCCAAACGGTACTCCCAGGACCGAATGCTACGCACGACAGACCTCACGAAACGGTTCGGCGGACTCACGGCCGTCCAAGCCGTCGACTTCGAGTTGGACGATCGGCTCACCTCGCTGATCGGCCCCAACGGCGCCGGCAAGACGACGTTTTTCAACCTGCTGACCGGCGCGCTCGCTCCGACCGACGGCCGAATCGAGCTCAGGGCCGACGACGGGTGGCGAGACATCACCGACCGCGGCACCGCCGAGACCGCACAGCTCGGCGTCCACCGGTCGTACCAGATAACGAATATTTTCCCCGAGAGCACCGTTCTCGAGAACGTTCGGATCGCCGTCCAGGCACACAGCACCGACTCGATCCGGTTCTGGCGTAACGTCGGGGCCTTCGAGGAGCACTACGGGCGTGCCGAGGAGCTCCTGGCGCGGGTCGGGCTCGCCGAGGCGGCCGACGAGCGAGCCGAGGCGCTCAGCCACGGCGAGAAACGCAAACTCGAACTCGGGATCGCGCTGGCCGGCGATCCGGACGTCTTACTGCTCGATGAGCCAAACGCCGGCGTCTCCTCGGACGCCGTCGGTCAGATCAAACGCATCGTCGAGGACATCGCGGCCGATCATGCCGTCTTGCTCGTCGAGCACAACATGGACCTGGTGATGGACGTTTCCGACCGGGTGGTCGTGCTCAACCAGGGGGAGCTGATCGCCGACGGCCCCCCCGCGGAGATCCGCGGCGATCCGGCGGTTCAGGACGCATACCTGGGCGGGTACGAGCCGGGCGATCTCACCCGGGCGACGGAGGGCTCGGCGTGACGCTGCTGGAACTCGAGAACGTCCACACGTACTACGGCGAGAGTCACATCCTCGAGGGGGTCGATCTCACCGTCGAGGAAGACGAGGTCGTCGCCCTACTCGGGCGCAACGGCGTCGGCAAGACGACGACGCTCCGGTCGATTCTCCAGCTCACGCCGCCCAGCGAGGGGTCGGTCCGGTTCCGCGGCGACGAGCTGGTCGGCCGCGACACCTACGAGATAGCCGACGCCGGCGTCGGCTGGATCCCCGAGGAGCGGCGGATCTTCGGCCGGCTCACCGTCGAGGAGAACGTCCGCGCCGCGGTCCCGAGTCGAGGGCAGGTGCCGGCCGCCCTCGAGCGGGTCTACGACCGGTTTCCGATCCTCGGCGAGCGGGCCGGACAGCGCGCCGGGACTCTCTCGGGGGGCCAACAACAGATGCTCGCGATCGCTCGCGGGCTGGTCGGGGACAACGATCTCCTGCTGGTCGACGAACCGAGCGAGGGGCTGGCCCCCCAGATCGTCACCAACGTTGGCCAGGCGCTGCTCGAGACCGCCCGGTCGATCCCCGTTTTGCTGGTCGAGCAGAAACTCGGGCTCGCCCTGGACCTCGCCGACCGGTTTTACGTGATGGATCAGGGACGGATCGTCGATCAGGGACGGACCGACGCGGTGTCGGTCGAGGACGAGCGACTCCGGAGGTACCTCTCTGCATGATCGACCTGCTGGGAGCGGGCCTGGGACAGCCGCTCGCGGTCGGCGAACTCGCCGACCTGCTGAGTTCGCCCTCGGAGCTGTCCCGTGTGTTCATCGAGGGCCTGGCAAAAGCCAGCCTCTATCTGATGATCGCCAGCGGCCTGACGCTGATTTTCGGCCTGATGGACGTGCTCAACTTCGCTCACGGCGCGTTCACGATGTACGGCGCCTACATCGCCGGCGCCGCGGTGCTCGGCCTCGGCGTCGGCTCGCTCGGCGTCGGCGGCGCGGTCGGGGCCTTCCTGCTGGTGTTGGTCGCGGTCTTCCTGCTGCTCGCGGCCGCCGGAACGGTCTTCGAGCTGACGTTGATCCGCCGGCTGTACGAGTACCCCCCGATTTTCATGATCCTACTCACGTTCGGGGTGGCGATCACCTTAGAGGAGTTGATGCGGATGATCGTGGAGTTTCAGAACGTCAACAACGGCCAGTGGAACATCCGCTGGGCGACCCCGAGACAGACCACCGCCCCGGCGGTCTTCGACGAGACGATCCACCTCGGCCCGATCAGCTTCAGCGGCTTACACCCCTTCGAGATCGCCCTCGGTGCGGTCACCCTCATCGGCATCTGGGCGTTTCTGAACAAGACCCGCTACGGACTGTTCGTCCGGGCGGGCGTCGAGGACGAAGAGATGGCAAAGGCCCTCGGGATCGACATCAAGCGCACGTTCACCGTGGTGTTCGCGATCGGGTCCGGGCTGGCCGGAGCGGCCGGGGTGATGCTCATGTGGGACCCGCTCTGGCGCGTGGAGGTCCCGCTCGCGCTCGACGTGTTGTTGCCGGCGTTCGTGATCGTGATCGTCGGCGGGCTCGGCTCGTTCAAAGGCACCGCGGTCGCCTCGCTGCTGATCGGAATGATCGACGCGCTCGCCTCGTGGGCCTTCCAGGTCGGCGTCGTCGAGTTCACCGACATCGACCAGCTGATGATCTTCGCGATCCTGGTGGTGATGCTCGTCATCCGGCCCCGCGGGCTGTTCGGCGTCCAAGGACAGGGTGATCACGGATGAGTCCCGGCCCCGACGCCGCCGAGGCCGTCGAGACCGACCCGGACGCGAGCCCGACCGCCGAGCCCGCCGGGCCGCTCCCGGCCTGGGTCGGCCGGTACCTGCGCGATCACGTTGCCCACCTCGCGGTGGTGGTCGTTTTCCTCCTCTACCCGTTCGTCTACGACGCGCTGTACGCCCAGTTCGGGCTCGTCGTCCAGTCGCTGTTGCCGACGCCGCGAACGATGCTCACCGTCCTCATCTTCGGCCTGTTCGCGATCTCGTTTGACTTCATCAGCGGCTACACGGGCTATCTCTCCTTCGGCCACGCGGCGTTTTTCGGCATTGGCGCGTACGCGGTCGTGCTCGGATTCAACGGCCAGCTGCCGCTCGTGCCCGCACAGCTCCCGTTTGTGCCGCTGCTCGTTGTGGGGGCGGTGCTCGCGACGCTGACGGCCGTCGCGATCGGACTCGTCGCCTTCCGACTGTCCGGGGTGTACTTCGCGATGATCACGCTCGGGGTCTCCGAGATTCTGTTCGTGGCCGCGAACAACTTCGACTTTCTCACGCCCGGCTCCTCCGACCCCAGCGAGGGCGTCGCGGCGGGCTCGGCGTTCGAGGCCACCTTCGATCCGGTGCTCCGGGTTCCCTTCGTTGACGTGCTCGCCGATCTCGGCGTGCCCGCCGTTGGGGCCCTCCAGGTCGAACTCGGGGCCTTCGGCGACCAGACGTTCCTCGGGGTCGATGTCGCCGGACTCCTGACCGAAACGAACCCCTCGGTGGTGACGTCGTATCTCGCGATCGGGACGGTCGTGCTCCTGTCGTATCTGGCCATGCAGCGGATCGTCCACTCCCCGTTCGGGCGGGTGATGATCGCCATCCGAGAGAACGAACAGCGCGCCCGCGCGATCGGCTACAACACCTTCCGGTACAAGCTCGCCGCGTTCGCGATCAGTGCGTTTTTCGGCGCGATCGCCGGCGGGTTGCTGGTCGGGTACACCGGCTCGGTCGATCCGCAGAACAGCTTCTTTTTCTTAGTCACCGGCTTCGCCCTGATCGCCGCGATCGTCGGTGGCCTGGGAACGCTCGCCGGACCGCTGTTCGGGTACGTGTTCCTCGAGGGCGTCGAGGAGTTTCTCTCCCGCGAGGGCAACGGCGGCGGGCTCCAGCCGCTCCTCGAGCAGTTCCTCCCCGGCGGAGTCCTCGAGACCGAGATCGGCGGCCTGACGGTAACCCGGGCACTCGACGCGTTCATGACCGGTCACGGGGAGTTTTACACCGGCATCATCTTCGTGTTGTTCGTTCTCTTTCTCCCGATCGGGGTGCTCGGCACACTCCGCGCCAGGATCGACGAGCCCACGATCGCGGCGGCGGTCTCACGGCGGCTCCGCAACGACGAGACTGACTGACGGCGCTCACTTCGACTGCGCGGTGAGAAACTCTCTCAGCAGCTCGTTGACCGCGTCGGCGCGCTCGATCATGAGCATGTGCGGTGCGCCCTCGAGCACCTCGAGGCGGGCGTTTGGCAACTTCTCCGCGACCAGGTGCCCGTTCTCGACGGGGAGCACCCGGTCTGCCGTGCCGTGTACCACGAGCGCCGGCAGCTCGAGAGCCCCGAGCCGATCGCTCACGTCGAAGTTCAGCCCCGCCGCCCCCTGGGCCTCCCGCGCGAGCTCCCCGGCGTCCTGTTCGAGCCGCCAGTCGAGGATCCGTTCGATCGTCTCCGGGTTCGACTCGAAAAACTCCTCGGTGAGTGCCGGGCCCATCCGGTGACGGATCGTCTCGCGCTCGCCCGCGTCGGCCGGCGCCGCGTACATCTGCTCTTGTGTGTCCTCGGGAATCGGCACCGCCCGGTCGCCGCCGTGGGTCGTACACAGCAGCCCGAGCGACGCCGCGCGGTCGTACTCCAGGGCGTACCGCTGGGCGATCATCCCGCCCATGCTCGCGCCGACGACGTGGGCCCGCTCGACGCCGGCGTCTGCGAGCACCGCCTCGAGGTCGGCGGCCATACCCCCGATCGAGTAGCCCGCGAGCTTGAGCAACACCAGCCCCCGCAGCGACTCGGGCAATCGCCCCACCAGCGGCGGGAGCCCGACGTCCGACCGGCCGGTCCCGCGGTTGTCCGGAAACAGCAGGTCGTACTCCCCGGCGAAGGCCTCCCGCTGCCAGTGCCAGAGCCACCGACCGACCCCGAGCCCCTCGACGAACACCACCGCCTCCTGCTCGCCGGGATCGCGCTCGTAGTACAGTGACACGCCATCCCTACTCGCAAACGGCATGAGGGAGATCCCGCCCGGCGTCCTCTTAACTCTCATGGAGGCGACCCCGGAGCCGAGGCCGTCGGCGTGAACTCTGACCGCACGCGGAGAGTCGGCCGCGCCGGCGCGATCGTCCTCGGACAACGCCTCGAACGCCGGTCCCCCGATCCCATCGTGCCGAGCGCCCGAGTCCGTCTGTCGGAGCCTCCATCGCCTTCGCGGTACGGATCACACACTCGGCACACGCTGGATCTACCGGCTCCGTCGACCGCGACCGACTACACCAGCTGTCCGGCCCGCATCGCGAGGGCGGCCCCTGGGGCGATGGTGAGGTTGTCGTCGACGACCCGACCTCCGACGGTGACGGTCACCCCGTCGGCGCCGGTCGCGGCGGCGGCACCGGCGACCGCGACGACCGGCGGGACGAAGGCGATGGCGATCGCCGCACACGCGGTAAACATCACCGCGAGCGCTCGCGGCCGTTTTATTTGTGCCACGGCATCGCCGCTCGCGAGCCCGCTGATCGGATCGCCGAGCGCGAGCATCAGCACGGCCGGGACGGCGATCGTCGGCGCGAACGCGACCGCGACGGCCGCGCTCGAGAACAGGTACAGCGCGTAGCCCGCGACGATCTCCGCCTCGTACTCCCGAGTGAGCTGCTCGTAGACGATCCACTCGAGTCCGACCGAGAGCCGCACGGCCTCGAGGACCGCCGCGACGGCGGCCGCGGCGATCAACAGCCCCGTCACCTGTGCCCAGGTGGCGATGTCGGTGAGGTACAGCCCCGGGAACGCGGCCCCGCTCGCGTGGACGAGCCGGCGCCCGAACTCGTCGCCCGGCGGGGTCAGGCCGTCCCCGATACGGACGCCGAGCCCGTCCCCGTCGGCCATTACAGCTCCTCGAACGAGCGATCGCCGTCCCGAAGCGAGCGGAGCGTTTCCGCGAGCCCGTCGGTCCGGACCCGGCGCTGTTCGGTCGTGTCCCGGTCGCGGACGGTCACCGTCTCCTCCTCGAGGGTCTCGTAGTCGACGGTCACGCAAAACGGCGTCCCGACCTCGTCCTGGCGACGGTACCGCCGGCCGATCGACCCCGAGTCGTCGTAGGCGACCGCGATCCCTGCCGCCCGCAGCCGCTCGGCCGCCGTTCGGGCGCGGTCGGCGAGTCCGTCCCGGTCCATCAGCGGGAGCACGCCGACCGTCGTCGGCGCCACCGCCGGCGGGACCGCGAGGTACGCCCGCGTTTCCCCGTCGACCGTGTCCTCGGTGTACCCGTGGGCGAGCACGGTGTACACGAGCCGGTCGATCCCGAAGGACGGCTCGACGACGTGGGGGGTGACGTGCTCGCCGGACTCGGTGACCTCCTCGACTTCGAACCCGGTCTGTTCGACCGGCACCTCGTGGCGGTCCCCGGCGGCCTCGACGACCACCCGCTCGCCCTCGAACGCTTCCGGGTCTCGCTCGACGAGCCCCTCCAGAGCTGTTGCGATCGCGGCGGCGTCGCTTCCGAAGGCCGGCCCCAGCTCACTCATGTCCGGATCGACGTCCGGGCGCTCGACGGTCACGGGCTCGTCGTACTGGCGAAAGACCGAGTACTCCTCGCCGGTCCCGGCGGCGTGTTTCTCCAGGTCGTAGCTCCCGCGGTAGGCGAAGCCGGTCAGCTCGATCCAGTCGCCCTCCACCTCGGCCTCGGCGTCCCAGCAGTCCGCGGCGTAGTGAGACAGCTCCTCAGAGCGGTGCTGGCGGTACCGGAACCGGTCCATGTCGACGCCGATCTCGTCGTACCACCCCAGCGAACGCCCCAGGTAGTAGGCCACCCACGGCTCGACGGCGCCCGTCTCGACGGCCGCCCGGACCGTCAGGGACCGCACGTCGCCGCCGGTCCGTTGGGCATCGGCAGTGTACAGCGGGAGCTCGACGTCCGCGACCCGCTCGAGTGGGGGCTCGTCGCGGTCTGGATCGAAGAAGTGCTCGAGCTCGGCTTGGACGAGCGCGCGCAGGCGGAGCAGTCCCTTCCGGGGGCTGATCTCGTTGCGGTAGGCGTCGCCGATCTGTGCGACGCCGAAGGGCAGCTGATTGCGGGCGTACTCGGCGAACTGCGGGAAATCGACGAAAATTCCCTGTGCGGTCTCGGGGCGGAGATACCCCGGCGAGCCGCTCCCGGGCCCGATGTTCGTCTCGAACATCAGGTTGAAGCTCTCGACGGGCCGGTCTACCAGGGCGGTCCCACAGACCGGACAGCCGATCTCGCGGTCGGCGATCAGCTCGCCGATCCGCTCGGGCGACAGCGCCTCGGCCTCCTCGAGGTCGGTTGCGTCCTCGACGAGGTGATCCGCGCGGTGACTCGCCGAGCACTCGGGGCACTCGATGATCATGTCGTCGAACGTCTCGAGGTGTCCCGAGGCCTCGAACACCGCTCCGGGCAGCACGTCCGGGGCGCTGATCTCCATGTGGCCCTCGCGGGTCACGAACAGCTCCCGCCAGGCGGCCTCGATGTTGTCCTTGAGCGCGGCCCCCTGCGGACCGTAGGTGTACAAGCCGGCGACCCCGCCGTAGGGCTCGGCCGTCCGGCTGAAAAACCCCCGTCGCTTCGCGAGCTCCGCGATCGCCCCGTTGCTCATCGCACCGCCTCCAGCAGGTGCATGTCCTGGACGATCCCTTCGAGGCGGTCGCCGCCGACCATCGGCACCTGCTCGATGTCGTGTTCGATCAGCAGCTGGGCGGCCTCGCGGACGGTTCGGGTGGTGCCGACGGTCACGAGGTCGGGGGTCATCACGTCCTCGACCGGCGTCGCCGGGATCTCGACGTTCCGGGTCGGGAGGTAGCTGTTGCCGACCGCTTTGATCCCCTCCCAGGCCCAGTCGCTGTCCTCGCCGGCGATCGACTCGCCGGTGTCTTCTTCGCCCTCGACCACGCGGGCGACGGCGATGATGTCTTCCTCGGTCAGCATGCCCGTCTGGCGGGCCTGCTCGTCGAGCACCACTGCGTACGGCACGCCCGCGAAGGACAGCTCCCGCTCCCCGACCGAGAGCGGCGTTCCGGCGTACACGCAGTTGACCTCCCGGCCGGCGACGGTCTCGACGGCCGCGTCGGCCCCGGCCGTGATCTCCCCGCGGGCGATCGCCCGGACCGCGTCGGTGGCGGTGACGATCCCCTCGAGGCGGTCGCCGTCGACGACCGGCAGGCGCCGCTCGCCGGCCCCGGCCATCAGCTCGATCGCCTCGGCCAGCGAGGCCTCCCGCGAGATCGTCGCGACCGACTCGGCCAGCATCGCGAGCTGGTCCTCGTCGGGGTGTTCGATCAGCTCGGTCCGGGAAACCAACCCCCGGTAGACCGGTCCCTCGGCGGTTTCTTTGAGCACGGGAACCGAGGAGAACGGGCGCTCCTGGAGGTACTCGAGAACGTCGTCTCTGGTCCCGGGCAGCTCGACGGTGACGACCTCCGCTCCGGGAGTCATGATGTCTTCGACGTTCATGATGGTCAATTTCTTCGGTCCGTCTACAAAGCTCTTACACTTACGTCTCGATTCGAAAGACCGGCTCCGAGACGGCCTCGCCGCGACAGGCCGGACACCGGCTCGGCCGGCTCGCCGGCTCGTCGAACCCGTCGAACCCACACTCCCGGCAGACCGGCGGCGCGACCAGCAGCTGCGCGTCCTCGGCGGCCGCCGACCGGGCGACGTGTTCGACCGCCTCGACGGCCGCCGCGGGGGTGATCTCGAACTCCCGGGCGAGTTCGCTGGGCGACAGCGGCTCCTCGCGGAGTCGGTCGGCGATCCGCTCGCGGGTCGTCCGTTTCATTACCGGTTCGTTTGTTCCGGGGGTTCATAACTGACATTACCCCGGGGTGGCAGGCTTAGCCCATGGACGCCGTGGTTCTCGCCGGCGGGTACGCCACGCGGCTGTGGCCGATCACCCGCCACCGACCGAAGATGTTCCTCCCGGTGGGCGAGACGACCGTCATCGACCGCGTGCTCGCGGCGCTCGAGTCCGACGCTCGCATCGAGGACGTCTACGTGAGCACGAACGAGCGCTTCGCCGAGGCGTTCACCGAGCACCTACGAGCCGCCCCCTACGAGAAGCCCCGGCTCAGCGTCGAGGAGACCGTCGCCGAGGACGAGAAACTCGGCGTCGTCGGGGCCCTCGCCCAGCTCGTCGACCGGGAGGGCATCGGCGGCGAGGACCTGCTCGTCGTCGCCGGTGACAACCTGCTCGGCTTTGACCTCTCTGCGTTTCTCGATTTCTTCGAGGCCGGCACGACCGCCGCGCTTGCGGCCTACGACGTCGGCTCCCGCGAGCGGGCACGGCAGTTCGGCCTGGTCGAGCTCGACGGCGACCGGGTCGTTGACTTCCAGGAAAAGCCCGACGAGCCGGCGAGCACGCTCGTCTCGATCGCATGCTATGCGTTCCCGGCCGAGGAGGTCAGGTTCGGGGAGTACCTCGCCGGAGAGAACAACCCCGACGAGCCGGGCTGGTTCCTCCAGTGGCTCCAGGGCCGCAGTACGGTCCGTGCGTTCACTTTCGCGGACCCCTGGTTCGACATCGGCACGCCCGAGAACTACCTCGACGCCGTCGCGTGGGCGCTGGACGGCCAGGCGAGAGTCGCCGAGACCGCAACCGTCGACAACGCCACCCTCGGGGCGAACGTCCACGTGATGGAGGGGGCGACCGTCCGCAACGCCACGCTCGAACGTGCGGTCGTCTTTCCCGACGCCACCGTCGAGGACGCTACGCTCCGGGAGTCGCTGGTCGATCACGACGCCCTGGTTCGGGGACTCGACTCGACGGGCGCGCTGATCGGCGCCCACAGCCGTCTGCCCTGATCGCCGGCGGTCACTCGATGGGCTGGGTGAACCCGTAGCGGGGCCGAACCTCGGTCACCCGCACCACTCTGCGCTCGCCGACCTCGGCGCCGGGCACGAACAGCGTGAACCCCTCGACGCGGGCGATCCCGTCACCCTCGTCTCCGACGTCGACGATCTCGACGGTCAGCTCCTCGCCGGCCCGGACCGGCGCCGTCAGTCGCCCCTTCCCGACCAGGTACAGCTCCGAGGAAGCGTCCCGCGAGGCCTCGGGGCGGACCTGTCGGACGTACTCGAACTCAGCCTCGATCTCCGCGGCCAGCTCCTCAAGGTCCCGCCCGTCGAAGACTTTCGCGACGAAGTCCCCGCCGGGCCCGAGCACCGCCGTCGCGACCGCCAGCGCCTGCCGAACCAGGTGCACCGACCGGGCGTGATCTAACTCGTACTCGCCGGTCACGTTCGGCGCCATGTCCGAGACAACCAGATCCGCGCTCTCCTCGACGGCAACCCCGATCCGCTCGCGGGTCCGACCCTCGGTCACGTCCCCGCGCAGGTACTCGACGGTCGCGTCGGTCTCGATCGGGTCGATCCGCTGGCGGTCGACTCCGACGAGTCGCCCCTCCGACCCGACCCGCTCGGCCGCGACCTGCAGCCACCCCCCCGGGGCCGCGCCCAGGTCGACGACCGTGGCTCCCAGTCCGAGCAGGTCGGCGGCCTCGTCGAGCTGCTTGAGCTTGTAGGCCGACCGCGCCCGATAGCCCTCCTGTTTCGCGCGGTTGTAGTACTCGTCTCTGCCGGTCATCTGTCCCTCTCCGAGTGCTGTGACGTATTCTGCGTGTAAACTGGTGGCGAATCCGTGTTCATACAAGAAAGACGCCGCCGACGCTGAAAGATACGTCGGATACCCCGGACCGACATTCCGCTGAGTCGGTCCCGTACCCGCGTGACGGCCCACGACACGAGAGGGCTGCGCTGTGCCCCCGACTCAGTCCGTGAACGCCCCCGCCACGAGCAGCGGAAAGACGAGCGTCGCCTCGGCCTCGATCTGGGTGTAGTTCCGTTCGCCGTCCTTGATCTTGCCCCAGGAGACGGCTTCCTCCGGCGGCGCCCCGGACAGCGAGCCGTCCCCCTCCATTCCGGTGGAGATGTAGATAACGTGGTCGGCCCCACCCCGAAAGAGGTTCGTCATGATCGCGTGGTGTTTCGGGACGCCGCCGCCGACGGCGATCAGCCCGGTGGTGTCGGCGAGCAGCCCCTGCTCGATCAGGGCGTCGTAGTCGTCGAGGATCTCGATGCCGACCGCCGAGTCGTACCCCTGCCGGTAGTAATACAGGAAGTTCCCCACCTCGGCGTCGGTCAGGGCCGGACAGTACACCGGCACGTCGTGGTCGGCGGCCTGTTTCAGCACCGAATCCTCGTCCTCGAGGGTCTCGCCGAGCTCGCGGGCAAACGCCGTCGGCGTCCTGACTTTCTCCTCCGCGAAGAAATCCTCGAAAAACTCATACAGGTACTCCTCGAGCCAGACGTACCGGTCCGAGGGGACGAAGATGTTCCCCAGGCGGTTGATCCCCCGCTCGCGGAGCTCGGCCTCGTCGGCGTCCCACTCGCCCATCTTGAACGGCTTGGCGGTCTTGATCACGTCCTCGGTCAGCGCGCCCGAGGTGGTGATGAGCACGTCGACGTACCCCTCCCGGACGAGGTAGGCGACCGTCTCGCGCAGCCCCGAGGAGACGATATTCGAGGTGAAGGCGAGATAGATCGTCGCGTCCTCCGCTCGCATCTCCCGTGCGATCTCGACACCCTCCGCGAGGTGTGTCGCCTGGAACCCCGTCGTCGCATAGGCGTCGAGCATCGCCTCGAAATCGAACTCGCCGCGGAAATCGTACCCCCGAACGTCCGGGCTGTCGAGCTCGGCGTCGCTGCCGGGCACGACGTCTTCCCGGGTCTCGTCGTCCATACCACGGTGAGGGCCCGCGTCCTGTTGAACGGTTCGGAGTCCAATCGCCTCCGGGGCCCCACACACGGAACTGTCTTTGGTTTGCAGGCGGTAGCCGACAAGTACTCCCGCGCCCGCGCGCGAGATAACTGCCTTTTTAATGGATGGCGTCGTACGTCGGGTCAAGCGATCATAATGTTCAAAGCCATCGTGCGCGCGGACACGCTCCAGGCGACGCTCGATTCCGTCGGCGTGCTCGTCGACGAGTGCAAGATCCACCTCGACGAGGAGGGGCTCGACATCCGCGCGGTCGACCCTGCGAACGTCGGCATGGTCGACCTCTCGCTGCCGGCGAGTGCCTTCGAGTCCTACGAGGCCGACGGCGGGGTCATCGGCGTGAACTTGGTTCGGCTGCAGGACATCGCCGGGATGGCCAGCAGCGACCAGCTGGTCCACCTCGAGCTCGACGAGGCCACCCGGAAACTCCGGATCTCGATCGACGGGCTCGAGTACACGCTCGCGCTGATCGATCCCGAGTCGATCCGAGAGGAGCCGGACCTCCCCGAGCTCGACCTGCCGGCCGACATCGTGATCGAGGGCCGGGACATCGACCGGGCCGTGACCGCCGCGGACATGGTCAGCGACCACATCGAGCTCGGGGTCGACGACGAGGAGGAGCAGTTCTACGTGAAAGCCCAGGGCGACACCGACGACGTCCACCTCGAACTGGGCCCGGAGGATCTGATCGATCTCGTCGCCGGCCCCGCCTCCTCCCTGTTCTCGCTGGACTATCTCGAGGACATGAACAAGGCCATCCCCAAAGACACCGAGGTCACGATCGAGCTCGGCGAGGAGTTCCCGGTGAAACTTCACTTCCAGATCGCGGAAGGCGAGGGGTCGGTCACGTACATGCTCGCCCCGCGGATCCAAAACTAAACCACACAGACGTATATTCCTCGAGTCCGTCGCGACGCACATGCCACCGGATCACGACGACGAGGGGTCACCCGGCGAGGTCGCGGAGTTCGAAGGCGGATTCAGCTGGATCGCACGTCCCGAGGAACGCGGCCAGCGGGCCAGTCACGCGCTCGCGACCGATGCGGGCGTCTGGCTGGTCGACCCCGTCGACGCGCCCGGGCTCGACGAGCGTATCGCCGCGCTCGGGGAGGTGGCCGGCGTGGTCGTCCTGCTCGACCGACACACCCGCGACGCCGCCGAACTCGCCGCCCGACACGACGTGTCCGTCTCCCTCCCGGAGTGGATGGCGCTCGGCAGGGAGAAACTCTCGGTCGACCCCGCGCCGATCGCCGAACGACTCCCCGGGACCGACTACCGGCTGCGCCCGCTGATCGAGTCCGACGAGTGGGAGGAGGCGATCCTTGCCGAGGAGGCGACCGGCACCCTCGTCGTCCCCGAGACGCTTGGCACGCTCGCCGCGTTCGACGGCGCCGCCGACAGCGGCGAGCTCGGCGTCCACCCGGCGATCGACGAGCCTCCGAGCCGGCTCGCCGAGTACGAGCCCGACCGAATCGTCGTCGGCCACGGCGAGAACGTCACCCGGGACGCGACCGCGAAGCTCCGGGCGGTCGTTCCTGCCGAGTGACAGCGAACGCCGGCCCGTTCGGTCCGCTTGGGGCGATCCCGCACGGGTGGCCGTCCGACGGCCGTCTGACACACCGTTTTGTGCCGGCGCCACCAACTCGGGGTATGCCGAGCCTCGATGAAGCCTACGAGAGGCGCGGGTCGGTCCCGCGGCCCCGTCGGGTTGCCGTCGGCCTCGCGCTCGTCGGAGCCGGCGGGCTGGCCGTCCTCGGCGCCGTCGGGCTGCTCGGGCTCTCACAGACCACGACCGCGAAGACCTGGGCCGGCGTCGTCGCCGGACTGGGCGTCCCGGCGATGCTGCTCGGGGTGGTGATCGCTCTCCCGGCAGCCCGTCGCGCCCGGCTTGGTGTCGCCGCCGGAACGGCCCTCTCGACGGCCGGCGTGTGGCTGTTCGTCCGGGCGTACCCGGATCGTTGGACCCGTACTCCGGACTCGCTGGCCCTCGAGACGCTGTCGCTCTACGCGCTTGGCTGCGCGGTCGCCCTGTGGTTTGTCTTTCTCGCCTTGGCTTCCTTCCGCCGGCGCAACGATCCCCAGGGAACGGTCCGAGTCGAACTCTCCCGCGAGGGCGAGCGCCGCACCGTCGAGGTGAGCCGCGAGCGCTACCGGGAACTCGTCGGCGACGGCGGCGACGCCGCCGAGCTGCTCCGCGAACTCGAGGACTGACCGACCACGGCTCTTTTGCGGACCGGGCCCGATCCTCGACTATGGCCATCGAGCCGCGCCACGCCCGCTACCCGTTCACGCGGGCGGCCCGGGAGGCAGTCGAGGCCGCCGACATCGACCTGGCCGCGGTCGTCGAGCGCGACGGGCCGGTTGTCGATCGGGCCGTCGAGCGCGTCGAGCGGACCATCCGGGCCGCCGAACCCGGCGATCCACACCGCAGACCCCGCGTCGAGCTGCTCTCCTATCCGGTCGCACGGGTACTGATCTCGCTGATCGGTGAGCGCGCGCTCACGAAAAAGTACGCACGGGCAGAGGCGGCGACCGCGGCCGAACGGTTCCGCGCGGATCTGGGCGGGTCCGGCGACCGGCTCAAGAGCAGCCGGACCGAGCCGCTCACGCTCGCCGAGCTGCTTGCGGAGTTCGACCTCGACGCCGCGGTTCGGCGGGTCGAGGACGACGTGGCCGAGCACGCCTACCGGATCGCAGTCGGCCCGTATCTCGAGCTCGCGGCCGACCGCGAGGACGAGCGGTGGCGGCTGGTCAACCGCCGGCTCGCCGACGGGACGGTGCCGGTCGACCGCGACGAGCTGCTTGCGCTGCTCGAGACGGCCGTCCGGGACCGGGTCGCCGAGGGACTCCCGCTCTCGGTCCCCGAACCGATCGCCGACGCGCTCGCTGCCCGACGCGACCGGCTCCGGGAGGGACTCGCAGACGTCGACCTGCCCCGCGGGATCGACACCGTCGTTCCGGAGCTGTTCCCGTCCTGCATGCAGACACTAGCCGAGCGGGCCCGCGACGGCCCGCTCGAGCCCCACGCCCGCTTTGCCCTCGTCTCCTTTCTCGTGAGTATCGGGCTCTCGGCCGCGGAGACCGTCGCCTTTCTCGACCGCGGCTCCGGTTCCGGCTCCGCGACAAAGCCGATCTCTCACGCCGTCGAACACGTTCGGGGCGCCGCCGGCCCGGCACAGTACGCGCCGCCCTCGACGGCGACGCTGCGGTCCTACGGCATCTGTCCCGAGTCAGACCAGCGCTGTGAGCGACTCGGCAACCCGCTGGCCGCCTACGACCGGGCCCTCGGCGAGGCCGACAGCGGGGAGTTGGTCGACTGGCGCGATCGCCGATCAGAGTCCGACTCCGACGCCGATCCCGCGAACCCCGGGCGGGCCTGATCGGGTTCGATCGCCCGGTCTCGCGGATCGGTCTCAGTCCTCGGAGCGTTCGATCAGGTAGCCGACGATCGGCATCGCGACGATGAACGCGGCGATCAGCCCGACCAAGGCGAGCCCGCCGGTCGGGGTCACCGCGGTGTCGGGGTCGGTCGCGTCGACGGTGCCCTCGAACGTGCCCTCGAACGTGCCGTCTTCGACGGTCCCGGAGACGGTCCCAGCGATCCTCCCGCTTGCGATCTCGTCCGTGATCGTCGCCTCGAGGGGCCCGGTCAGGGTCCCGTTCGTCGGCGTCCCGTCGACGGTCCCGTTGATCGAGGCGGCGAGCCCGCCGGACCGCTCTTCGAACTGTCCGTCGAGGTCGCCCTCGAGCGAAACCGTCCCGCCCGCGGGCTCGCGCAGTTCGCCGGTGACGGTGCCGGCGAACGACTCGTTTTCGTAGCTGATCTCGGAGCCGTACACGGAACTCAACCCGAGTAACCCGCCGAGGAAAAGAAGCCCGACAGCGACGGAGACGGCGACTTGGAGCACCGTCTTCCGCTGAATATCCATGTTCGCGGCTTCCACAGGCGCGGTCAAAAGCGCTTCGAACCCACGCCGGACGGGCGATCGCGTCCCTTCCGCCGGGTTCGGAGGCTCGGTTCGTCGGGAAGCCGAACACACTTACCGGCCTCTTGCCTACCGGCTCGTATGAGCACAACCGGCCGACCCGACGTTCGGGTCGTCGATTACGGGCTCGGGAACCTCCGGAGCGTGCGCCGGGGGCTCGAGCGGGCCGACGCCGACGTTCGGATCGTCGACGAGCCGGCGGCGGTCGCCGGCGCCGACGGGATCGTCCTCCCGGGGGTGGGGGCCTTCGCCGAGGGGATGGACAACGCCGGCCCGTTCCGGGCGGTCCTGACCGAGCAGGCCGACGCGGGTACGCCGCTGTTTGGCATCTGTCTCGGGATGCAGATGCTGCTCTCGACCAGCGAGGAGGCGACCCGTGCCGGCGAGGGCGACGCCGAGGGGCTGGGCCTGATCCCGGGGACAAACCGCCGGTTCTCCGCGGACGTGACCGTCCCGCAGATGGGCTGGAACGAGCTCTGCGTCGAGCGCGAGCACCCGCTGGTCGCGGGCGTCGACGGCGAGTACGCCTACTTCGTCCACTCGTATTACGCCGCCCCCGAAGACGAGCGCGCGACGGTCGCCTCGACGGAGTACGGCCGTCGGTTCGCGAGTGTGATCGCAGACGACAACATCTTCGGGACGCAGTTTCACCCGGAAAAATCCGGCGAGACCGGGCTTCGGATTCTGAAGAACTTCGTCGGGATCGCCGCCGACGCGGCCTGACCGGTCTCCCGGGCTCCGCTCAGTAGTGGATGCTCTCCCCGCGGGCGTTTTTGGCGGCCTCGTGGACGGCCTCCGAGAGCGTCGGGTGGACGTGGATCGTCCGGGCGAGGTCCTCGACCGTGGCGCCCAGCTCGACGGCCACCCCGAGTTCGGCGATCAGCTCCGAGGCCTCGGGTCCGACGACGGCCCCGCCGAGGACGAACCCGTCCGTGCCGTCGGCGACGATCCGAACGAACCCGTCGGTGTCGTCAAGCGTCATCGCCCGCCCGGAGGCCCGCAGGGGCATCTCGCCGACGGCCGGCTCGAAGCCGGCCTCCCGGGCCTCGCGTTCGGTCATCCCGACGGTGCCGATCTCCGGCTCGGTGAACACCGCCCCGGGGATCGCCTGGTGATCCAACGCGGCGGGCTCGCCGGCGATCACCTCGGCGGCGACCTCGCCCTCCGCGAAGGCGGCGTGTGCGAGCATCGGCTCGCCGGCGGCGTCCCCGACCGCGAAGATGTGGTCGGTGCTGGTCCGGGTCTGGTCGTCGGTCCGGATGAATCCCCGGTCGTCGGTCTCGATCCCCGCGGCGGCGACGTTCGCGGTCTCGGTGACCGGCTGCCGTCCCACCGCGACCAGACAGGTTTCGGCGCCGAACTCGGCGACGGTCCCGTCCTCGCGCTCGGCGAACACGGTCAGCCCTTCGCCGGCCGCCTCCCAGTCGCTCGCGGCCAGGCCGAACTCGAAGTCGACCCCCAACCCGGCGGCTCGCTGCTGGACGACCTCGGTGATCTCCTCGTCGTACTGTGGCAGTGGCTCCTCGAGCTGCTCGATGACGGTCACGTCGGCCCCGAGCTTCTGGTAGGTCGTCGCGAGCTCCATGCCGATGTAGCCCGCCCCGACGATGACCATGCTCTTGGGCACCGACTCGAGCGAGAGGGCGTGTTCCGAGGAGAGGATCCGGTCGCCGTCGAACTCGAAGCCGGGCAGCTCGATCGGGCGGCCCCCGGTCGCGACGACCGCGTGTTCGAACTCGATCGACTCGGAGCCCTGGCCGTCGCCGCCCTTGACGATCCGGGCGCGGTTCTCGTCAACGAACTCGGCCCGGCCCTCGATCAGCTCGGCGCCGGCGCGCTCACACAGCGACTCGACGCCCGCGGTGAGCCGGTCGACGATCCGGTCCTTCCAGGCGACCATCCCCTGGAGGTCGACCGCCGGGTCGGCGTAGACGCCCATCCGCTCGGCCGCCCCGGCTCTGTGGGCAACGTCGCTGCCCGTGATCAGCGCCTTCGAGGGGATACAGCCGCGGTTCAGGCAGGCGCCGCCGTACTCGTCCATCTCGACGAGGGTGGCGTCGAGTCCGAGCTGTCCCGCCCGGATCGCGGCCACGTACCCGCCCGGCCCGCCGCCGACGATCAGTACGTCCGTGCCAGTCGTGACGTCTCCGACGACCATCTGTATCTCCCTTTCGTGTCGCAGTCGGTATCAGTGTGTTCGTCCGCGCCGCCGGCGACCGCCTCGGGTCGTGGCACTCACAGCAGCAAGAGCGCCGGATCCTCAAGATACTCCATGACCGTGTTGGCAAAGGCCGCGGCGTCGGCGCCGTCGATCACCCGGTGATCGACCGACAGCGACAGCGGCAGCGTCGCCCGGGCGCGGACCTCCCCGTCCTCGACGACCGGCCGCTGTTCGATTGCGCCCAAGCCGAGCACGGCCGTCTCTGGGTAGTTGATGATCGGCGTGGCGTACTCGCCGCCGATCGCGCCGAAGTTGGTCACCGAGAAGGTCCCGCCGCGCATCTCCTCAGGGGCTAAGTCCCGGCTCCGCGCCCGCGCGGCCAGGTCGTCGACCTCGGCGGCCAGCTCGACCAGTCCCTTCCGGTCGACGTCCTCGACGACCGGCACCAGTAGCCCGTCGTCGGTCGCGACCGCGACCCCGATGTTGTAGTAGTCCTTGTAGACGATCTCGCCGGCCTCCTCGTCGAGACTCGTGTTCAACACAGGGTGGGCCTCGAGCCCGGCGACGACCGCCTTCAGCACGAAGGGGAGGTAGGTAAGCGAGACGCCCCGCTTGTCGGCCCGGGCCTTGAGCCGCTCGCGGGTCTCGACTAACTCCGGGACGACTGCCGTATCGTGGTGGGTGACGTGCGGGGCGGTGTAGACCGACTCCTCCATCTGCTCGCCGATCGTCTCGCGGATCCCGCCGTACGGCTCCCGGCGTTCGGGGCGTTCACCCGTCGCGGCCGGCTCTCGTCCGGCGGCGGCCTCCGCTTTCACCTGCTGCTGTTGTGTCTCCGTCTCCTCGCTCAGCGCCGCGGCGTCGGCCGCCTGTGCGGCCCGTTGAGCCTCTGCGTACTCGCGCACGTCCCCGGGTTCGACGAACGGCTCGCCGTCCCGTCGTTTCTCGGTCGGCACCGCATCGAGCTCGACATCTAGGTCCTGCGCGATCCTCCGCGTGGCCGGTGCCGCGAGCGTTCGCTCCCTGTCGGCCGGCTCGACGCCGGTCGACGGTGACGGGTCGCTTTCCGTGGCGTCTGTGCTGCCGTTCTCGGCGACCGCGGCCGACGGCGGTGTTGGGTCCGGCTCCGTCTCGGACTCGGTCGTTTCACCCGACCCGTCTTCGGCGGCCGCCCGCACGTCGCCCTCGGTGACCCGCCCGCCCGGACCCGATCCCTCGACGGCGTCCAGCGAGACCCCGAGTTCGCGGGCCAGCCGGCGGACCCGCGGCGGCGCGAACACCCGACCGTCGGCGGTCCCGTTCGTATCGCCCCCGGCGGCCTCCGTCTCTGCCCGGTCGTCGGTCTCGGTCTGCCCGTTGGTTCTGGCCTCGGCCGACTCTCCCGAATCGGCCTCGCCGCCCTCGTCGATGGTCACGATCACGTCCCCGACCGGCACCACGTCCCCGACTGCAGCGTGCAGCTCGTGGATCGTCCCGTCGACCGGGGCGGGCAGATCGACGACGGCCTTGTCGGTCTCGATCTCGGCGAGCACGTCGTCCTCTTCGACGGCGTCGCCCGGCTCGGCGTGCCAGACGACGACCTCCCCCTCGGCGACCCCTTCACCGACGTCCGGGAGCTCGTACTCGAACATGTCAGAACTCGACCGTCTCGCGGATGCCGTCTTTGATCCGCGCGGCCTCGGGCAGGTAGTAATCCTCCAGGGCGTACAGCGGGAAGGGCACGTCGAAGCCGGTCACCCGCGTTACCGGCGCCTCCTGGTAGAGCAACACCTCCTCCTGGATGGTGGTGGTGATCTCGCCGGCGAGCCCGCCGGATTTCGGCGCCTCGTGGACGACGACCGCCCGCCCGGTCTTCTTGAACGACTCGACGATCGCCTCCTCGTCCAGCGGCGAGAGCGTCCGCAGATCGATCACCTCGGCGTCGATGCCCTCCTCGGCGAGCTCCTCGGCGGCCTCGATCGTGGGTCGGGTCATCGCGCCCCAGGTGAACACCGAGACGTCGCTTCCCTCCCGCCGGACCGCGGCTTCGCCAAGGGGCACGGTGTAGGTCTCCTCGGGCACCTCCTCGCGGAACGCCCGGTAGATCAGCTTCGGCTCGAGGAAGATCACCGGATCCGGATCCCGGATCGCGCTCGCGAGCAGTCCCTTGGTGTCGTGCGGCGTCGAGGGGATCACCACCTTCAGCCCGGGCTGGTGGGCAAAAAACGCCTCCGTAGACTCGGAGTGGTGTTCCGGCGCGCGGATGCCGCCGCCGTAGGGCGCGCGGACGACCATCGGCGCGGTGTAGGCCTCCCGGCTTCGGGTGCGCAGCCGCGCGGCGTGGGAGACGATCTGGTCGAACGCGGGGTACATAAACCCGAGAAACTGGATCTCGGCGACCGGGCGCAGCCCGTAGGCGGCCATCCCGATCGCGGTGCCGACGATCCCCGACTCCGCCAGCGGCGTGTCGATCACCCGATCTTTGCCGAACTCCTCGATCAGGCCCTGGGTGGCCCGGAAGACCCCGCCGTTCTCGCCGACGTCCTCGCCCATCACGAGTACGTCCGCGTCGCGCTCCATCTCGCCGTAGAGTCCGTCCCGGACCGCCTGGACCAGCGTGAGACTCTGTGTCTGTGTCGTCTGGCTCATTCGTCTGTGAGTGTGTCGTCGCCGTGGCTGTCTCTGAGATCTTCGAGGTACGCGAGCTGTTCGTCGAGCCGGTCGGGCATGTTCTCGTAGACCGAGGCGAACATCTCGGCCGGCTCGGGCTGTGGGTGCTGTTCGGCGGCCTCGATCGCCTCCGCGACCTCGTCCTGGATCGCCTGGCCGATCGCCGCAACCCGCTCGTCGTCGAGCAGCCCCCGCCCCCGGAGGAACGTCTCGAACCGCGGGATCGGGTCCTTCTGTTTCCAGCGCTCGACCTCGCTTTCCTCGCGGTAGACCGTCGGATCGTCGGCGGTCGTGTGGGCGCCAAACCGGTACTGGACCGCCTCGATCATCGTCGGCCGGGTCGCGGTCCCGATCTCGTCGGGTTCGCCGCCGGTTTTGGCCCGGTCGAGGGCCTCTTCGGTGACCGAGTACACCGCGAGCGGATCCATCCCGTCGACCTGGACGCCGTCGAACCCGTAGGCCTGTGCCTTCTGTGCGAGCGTCTCGCTTGCGGTCTGGCGCTCTCGTGGCACCGAGATCGCCCACTGGTTGTTGTTGCAGAAAAACACCGCCGGCACGTCGAAGGCCCCGGCGAAGTTCAGCCCCTCGTGGAAATCGCCCTCCGAGGTTCCGCCGTCGCCGAAGTGACAGACGACGGCACCGTCGTCTCCCTTGAGCTTCATCGCCCAGGCCAGCCCCGCCGCGTGGGGGATCTGCGTGGCGATCGGGACGGCGACGCTGAAGATGTTCGTCTCCGCCGGCGGGACGTTTCCGTCCTCGGCGCCCATCCAGTACAGCAGGATCTGCTCGAGCGGCCAGCCGTGGGCGTGCATGGCGGCGTGTTCGCGGTAGCTCGGTACCAGCCAATCCTGCTCGTCCATCGCGAAGGAACTGGCGACCTGGGCGGCCTCTTGGCCCGACAGCGGCGGATACGTTCCCATCCGGCCCTGGCGCTGCAGGCTGACGGCCCGCTCGTCGAAGTGACGCGCCAGTCTCAGGTGGCGGTACATCTCGACCAAACGGTCGTCCCCGATCTCGGGAACCTCCGCGCCCTCGCGGACGTGGCCGTCCTCGTCGAGAATCTCGACCCGGTCGGTGGGATCGCGCTGTAATACGCTCATCTGTGTTCCCACCCGTCTGATACCGGCATACTCCGATCTTTGCCGCCCCAGGCTTATCGTTTTCGTACCCGTGTGCTCGCCCTACCTACGCGCGAGCGTCACGGAATCCCGGTCCGTTGCGGGCCGCTCGACTCGCCGACCGACGAGCCAGACGCCGGCGGACAGGTCGCCCGTGCGCTCCCGGGGCGGCGGTGTCACCGGAGTTCGTCGGCCGTCTACTCGCGTCGGTCGCGGAAAGCCGGCGTCCCGAGCGAGTGCAGCTCCTCGGAGACCGCCCCGATGCCGTCTTTCTGCTCGTCGTGAACGGCTCGGAGCCGATCCCGGAGCTTCTCGTCCCCGCGGGCGAGGATCTGTGTCGCCGACAGTCCCGCGTTGAACGATTTGCCGGCGTCGACGGCGGTCAGGGGTGCCCCGGTCGGCATCCCGATGACCGACGAGACGGACTTCTCTTGGACGGGCACGCCGATCACGGGCAGCGGATACGCGATCGAGGCGAGCATGTTCGGCAGGTCGGCGCTCTTTCCGCCGGCGCCGGCGATCAGCACCTCCAGCCCCCGATCGCTTGCCGTCTCGCCGTAGGCGTAGAGTAGCTCGGGCGTCCGGTGGGCCGAGACGACGTGGGTCTCGAAGCTGAACCGCGACTCCGGCGGATCGTGGTAGCCGGTCTGTTCCTCGATTCCGAGTTCGGTCAGCGCGTCGTGGGCCCCGCTCATAACCTCGAGATCCGAGTCCGATCCCATCACGATCCCGATATCCGGCGTCGCCGCGGCCGGACGGTCGGCCGCGGCCTCCGATCGGAGCCGTTCGAGAAGCGCATCGAGCGCGCCCGCGTCCGTGGCGTCGGTCCCTTCGCCCATACCGGCGGTGTGGCCCCCCGCCAGGTAAGGCTGCCGTCCCGACTCGGTCCCGTCGGGCGCCGGCTGTGCCCGCCCGCGGTGCCCGGTCAGGAGAACAGCCGGCGAGCCGACGGTCGGTCGAACCCGACGGCTTATTTGTGCGCAGGATAACTCACTCCGAAGTCCGATGAGCGATTGGATCGCCATCGCGGCACTCGCCGTCGTCGCCGGGCTCGTGGCCGCGAGCATGATGGGGCTGTCCTGGCTGCTCCGTCCGAGCGCGCCCACGCGGGGCAAGCGCGCCGCCTACGAGAGCGGCGAGGTTCCGACCGGCGAGAGCCGGAACGTGCAGTTCAACGTCCAGTACTACCGGGTCGCCCTGTTGTTTGTCGTCTTCGACGTTGAGCTCGCCTTCATCATCCCGTGGGCGGTCGCCTTCGACGGGGCGGCCGCTGAGGCCGGCTTCCTCCGGGTCGCCGCGCCGATGGCGGCGTTTCTGGCCGTACTGGTCGCCGGGCTCGCGTGGGCCTGGCAGAAAGACGCCCTGGAGTGGACGACCGCTCCGCCCAGCCCCGAGTCGGAGCCGGACCGATGAGCGAGGAGACCCTTCCCGACGCGGCGGCCGACGGCGAGCGCCCGACCCGGGCCCGCCGGGAGATTGACGACCGATTCAACTCCCGCCTGCGGCAGGCGTTCGGGACGACGCCGTTCATCCTCACCAAGCTCGACCGGTTCATGGACTGGGTGCGGGGCAACTCGATGTTCATGCTCCAGTTCGGGATCGCCTGCTGTAGCATCGAGATGATGCACACCTACGCCACCAAGCATGACCTCGACCGGTTCGGCGCCGGCGTTCCGCGGGCCTCTCCCCGACAGGCCGACGTGCTCATTGTTCCCGGCACGATCGTCTCGAAGTTCGGGCCCCGGATGCAGCGGGTCTACGACCAGATGCCCGAGCCGAAGTTCGTCGTCTCGATGGGGGCGTGTACGATCTCCGGCGGCCCCTTCCAGGAGGGGTACAACGTCATCAAGGGCGTCGAGAAGATCATCCCCGTCGACATCCACGTCCCGGGCTGTCCGCCCCGCCCCGAGGCGCTGGTCTACGGCGTGCTCAAGCTCCAAGAGCAGATCCGAGAGGGCGAGAGCTCGCCGGTGACGGTCAAGCCCTACGAGCTCGAGGAGTTCGGCGAGCTCGAGGCCGACGCCCTGGCGCAGAAACTCGCAGACGAAATCGACGAGGAGGAGCTCGTGATGCGGTACGACTGGGTCGTCGGGGACACACAGGAGGTCTCCCGGTGAGCCGCCCCCGGTCGCCCCCCGAGGGGCCGCTCGCGCCCGATCGCTTGGAGGCGCTCCTGGGAGACGCCCTGCTCGGCCGGGAGTCACACGCCACCTGCGAGGCGGTCGTCGTGGGCCCCGACGACGTCCCGGACGTGCTCGCACGGCTGCGCGACCGGGCCGGGCTGGATCACCTCGCGGCCGTGACCGCCCAGGAGTACCGCGACCGCTACGAGTCGGTCTATCACCTCCGGAGCTACGACGAGCCAACCCGCCGGCTCGACGTCGTCGCCCCGACCGCGACCGAGGAGCCGGTCACCGCGAGCGCCGCCGACGTGTTCGAGACCGCCCGGTGGCACGAGCGCGAGGCCTACGATCTGGTGGGTATCGAGTACGAGAACCACCCCGACCTGCGGCGCATCCTGTTGCCCGAGACCTGGCAGGGCCACCCCCTCTCGCTGGATTCCGACCAGGACGAGCCCCAGATCGTCCCGCTGCGCGAGCACGCGAACCCGATGGAATCGCACACTCCGACCGACCGCGCGGACACGATGTTCGTCAACATCGGGCCACACCACCCGGCGACCCACGGCGTGTTGCACCTGAAGACCGTGCTCGACGGCGAGCGGGTCGCCGACGTCGAGCCCGACATCGGCTACCTCCACCGGTGTGAGGAACAGCTCTGCCAGGCCTCGACCTACCGCCACCAGATCATGCCCTACCCCGACCGGTGGGACTACGTCTCGGCGGGCATCTTAAACGAGTGGGCCTACGCCCGGACCGTCGAGACGCTCGCGGACATCGACGTGCCCGCCTACGCACAGACCATCCGGACGATGGCCGCCGAGCTGAGCCGGATCGCCGCCCACCTGCTCGCGATCGGCACATACGGGATCGACGTCTACGGCGACTTCACGGCGATTTTTATGTACGCGATCACCGACCGCGAGAAGGTCCAGAAGCTCTTAGAGGAGCTGACCGGACAGCGGCTGATGTTCAACTACCTCCGCCTCGGGGGCGTCGTCTGGGACCTGCCCGATCCCCGCGAGGAGTACCTCGATCTGGTCCGGACGTTTCTCGCCGAGTTTCCCGACCGGCTCGCGGAGTTCGAGGACATGATCGCCGCGAACGAGCTGTTCCGGGCCCGCACCGTCGGCGTCGGCGAGCTCGCCCCCGAGACCGCCCGATCGTACGGCTGTACAGGGCCGGTCGCCCGCGCCTCGGGGATCGAGTACGACCTCCGCCGAGACGACCCCTACGGAATCTACGACGAGCTCGAGTGGGCGGTTGTCACCGACGACGCCGGGGATAACTACGCCCGAGCGATGGTCCGGCTCCGCGAGCTCGAACAGTCCGCCCGGATCGTCGAGCAGTGTGTCGACCGGTTGGCCGACTGGCCCGAGGACGACCGGACCGTGCAGGCCAACGTCCCCCGGACGCTCAAGCCCGATCCCGGGCAGGAGATCTACCAGGCCGTCGAGGCCGCCAAAGGAGAGCTTGGCATCTACGTCCGAACCGACGGCACCGAGCGCCCGGCCCGGTTCAAGATCCGCAGTCCCGCGTTCTCGAATCTTCAGTCACTTGAGGCGATCGCCGAGGGGGAGTACGTTCCCGACATGATCGCGGCGCTCGGCAGCCTCGACGTGGTGCTCGGGGAGGTCGACCGGTGACGACCGCACCGACGCTGCTGCCCGCCCGGATCGCCGACCTCCTGGGGCTGTCCGGCCCAACGGGGACTCTGGCCGGGGCCTTCCTCGGGGCGGCCGTGGTGGCGACGTTCGTCCTCGCGAACGCAGCCGTCGCCGGCCCGTGGGCCAAACGGAAGATAACCGCCGCCTTCACCGACCGCGTCGCGGTCAATCACATCGGCCCAGCCGGAATCCTGATTATCGTCGCGGACTCGGTCCGGCTGCTCTCGAAGGAGCTGATCGTCCCCGAGGGTGTCGACCGACCGGCCTGGGACCTGGCGCCGGTGGTCATCGCCGGCTCGGCGCTCGTCGGCTTCGCCGTGATCCCGATGGGAAGCGGCCTCCAGCTCGCCGACCCGGCGGTGGGACTCGTGGTGGCCTTCGCCGCCGCCTCGGTGGCCTCGGTCGGGCTGGTGATGGCCGGCTACGCCTCGAACAACAAGTACTCGCTTCTGGGCGGGCTGCGCGCGGTCGCACAGAACCTGGCCTACGAGATCCCACTCGTGTTGACCGGGATCTCGGTCGCGCTGTTTGCCGGCTCGGTCCAGACGAGCGAGATCGTCGCCGCCCAACAGCAGACGATCGCGGTTGGCCCGGTCGGCCTGCCGGCCTGGTTCGCGATCGTCAACCCCTTTGCCTTCGGCATCTTCTTGATCGCCACCATGGCCGAGGTCGGGCGCAACCCCTTCGACATCCCGGAGGCGCCGACCGAGATCGTCGCCGGCTACCAGACCGAGTACTCCTCGGTGTATTTTGTGTTGGTCTATCTGGGAGAGTTCGTCCACATCTTCCTGGGCGGGGCGATCGTCGCGACGGTCTTTCTCGGCGGGCCGGCCGGCCCGGTGCTGCCGGGCGTGGTCTGGTTTCTCGTGAAACTCTGGGCGGTCTTCCTGCTCACCCAGTGGACCCGGTCGGCGCTCCCCCGGGTCCGGATCGACCAGCTCGTCGCGGTCGGCTGGAAGGTGCTTCTCGTGCTCGCGGTCGCAAACCTCGTCGTGACCGCCGCGATCGTGGAGGTGGCGCTGTGATCGGCGTGCTCAAGTCGATGGCCACGACGATGAAACACGCCCTCGCCGGCGAGACCTTCACCGTCAGCTACCCCGGGGAGGCCCCCGAGGTCTCCCCGCGGTTTCGGGGGGTGCACAAGTTCAGCCAACAGCGGTGTATCTGGTGTCGCCAGTGCGAGTCGGTCTGTCCCAACGACACGATCCAGATCGTCACCGACGACCGCCGGACGGGCGAGCAGTTCAACCTCCACATCGGCCAGTGTCTGTACTGTCGGCTCTGCGAGGAGGTCTGTCCGGTTGATGCGATCGTGCTCACCGAGCAGTTCGAGTTCACCGGCGAGACCGCAGACGACCTGGCCTACGGCATGGAGGAGCTGAAGCGAGTCCCCTGGTATGAGGGCACCGACCCGCTCGCGGCCCGAGAGCCGGATCGCGAGGCCTGGGTCGGTGAGGGCGACGGCGAGATAGACTACCAGTAGCGGGTCAGAACGTGGGTCCGTCGCCGTCCGGGAGCTCCTGGAACAGCGACTCGTAGTCGTCGTCGAACCCCGCGGTCGCGGGGTCTGCCTCCTCTTCGAGCTCGTCGACGCGGGCGACCATTTCTTGGTACTCCTCGTTGTCCTCCAGTTCCGCCCGGGGCTTTTCGGCCTCGAGGGTCGCCTTCTTCGAGGTCAACGCGAAGTACTCCTGGACCGTCTCGTCGTAGGCGTCGCGCTCGCGCATTGACGTGACGGCCTCGTCGAGGTCTTCGCGCATCACGGGCTTTGTCAGGTAGTCGTCGAACTCCATCGAGACGATATCGAAGTCCGGGTCGACGGCCGTCACCATTACGACCCGACAGTCGAGCTCCCGCTCGCGGAACCGCTCGAGTACCTCGTCGCCGGAGTAATCCGGCATCTGCCGGTCGAGCAGGACCACGTCGACGGTCTCGTCGGCCTTCTCGAGGGCTTCTCCCCCGTCGTAGGCCGTCCGGACCTCGTAATCCATCTCTAGCCAGGCGGCGTACAGGTCGGCGATGTCCTCCTCGTCGTCGACGACCAGCACCGTCTCGCCCTCGGTCGCGTTTGTGTCTGCTGTGGCAGCCATTAGATCCCCCGAGATGATCCTCGTACGCGACGTTCCGGACGACGGGACTTAAATCCGCCCCGTTGGTTATCACGCTTGATACTCGCGTCGGCCAACCCCCGTATGTTGGCGTGTCCGTCAGGGCTGGTATGGCGTCGGATCCGACGGTGATCCGCTCGATCGCAGTGTCGGCGGCGGATCTGGCCGCCGCCGTCGAGCTCATCCCTACGAGCGGCGAAGACGCCGTCCTCCGGATCACTCCGCCGTTCAGCGGGCGGATGCAGGCCCGCATCCACGCCGGCGACCGCGATGACGCCGCCGATCCGGCGCCGGTGGACATCCCGCCGGCCCGCCTGCTCGCGCCGTCCGCGCCGGACATTTCCCGCCCGCCCGCGACCGCCGACCGGCTCCGGGCCGACCCGGCCGAGACCTACTCCGTCGACCGCCACCGGGAGTACCACGCCGCCGCGCTGGCGGACTGGCGCCGGGAGTTGCTCGGGGCCGTCAGCGACCGCGCGACCATCGACACCCCGGCCGGGGAGACGACGGTGACGGTGGCGGTGCTGGGCGATCTCGACGACCGCGACGGTCCCGCCGTTGCCGGGGACACACGAACGGACGAACGCCCCCGATAAAACGTTTCCGCGGCGGAACGTCGGTCTGAGGACTCTCGAACGCCGGCGGTTGCGCCGGTAAAACGAGCTGAAACGTGCCGAAAGCTCGCCCGGTTATATGCTGTTGGGTGTCCTACGGGATAGTAGGTGAGTTCTCGATGCCCCGACGATTCCAGCTCCCGACGTTTGCCCCCGAACTCGGATCGGTCCCCGAGCTCGCGACCGCGATCGCCACGCGAGTCGCGTTTTGGCTCGTGGTCGGTGTCCCGTTTCTGTACCTCCCGCTTCTGGCCACCGGACTCGATTCGCCGACGAGCGCCGCGGCTTTCCTCGGCCTGCTCGTTATCAACCTGCTTGCGTTGGTTCTCAGCCGGTACTGACGCCAGCATAGTTAAGAGGGCCGCTCCGCAACTACTGGTATGGCCACGTACGGCCGGTCGTCGCTGCGGGACCTGTTCGACGAGGCGCCGACGCCACACATCGCCCACCCGCCACACACCCACCACCGGGATTTCTACCTGGCTACAGACGGCTCGTTTCGCGACGCCGGCGGCGGGCTGGGCGTCGTGATCGAGACCCGGGACGGCCGACGGGTGACTCGACTGTCCGTTCCCGACGAGCCCCCGGACAACAACGTCGCCGAGTACAGGGCGTTGCACCTGGGGCTCGACGTGCTCTCGGACCGCTCTCCCGCCGACGCCCGGGTGGGACTGCTCGTCGATCACGACCAGCTGGCCGCCAACGTGAACGCCTCGGTGCTCTCGGCCCGCGACGGCCGCCCCGGGCTCCACCAGGTGTCGATTCCACACGACACGGGGCTGCACTGGCGGGGAATTAGAGCCCGGCTCCGCGGGTTCGAAGCGGTCCGTGCCGCCCGCATCCCGAGCGACACGAACCCCGCCCACCCGCTCGCGAACACCCCCGAGGAGTACGCCCACCTCAGCGAGGCCGCGCGGCGGTGTGTCCGTCCCGCGCCGCTCGCCGACGGGGAGTCGGTCCCCCCGCCCTCCCGGGCCGACCGGACCGCGAGCGACTAACCGCTCCCTCCGTCCGTACCCTCCGATCGGGACCGCTCTCCGACAGACCACGTACCGAACTCAGACTCCTCGGCCCGGAGAACTTCTCTCGGGTGGCTCCACGAGATCGCGAAAACGTTTAATATCGATCGTTCGACTACGTCTATACGGGTGGTGAACAGCTAATGGTGATCAGTACCAACTCGACGGTTCGGAAACTCGCGGCGGTCTCGTGGTACGATCTCCTGCTCTGTGCGATCCCGGCCGCGTTCGTGCTCCCGCTCGCGGCCGCGACCGTCCTGTCGGTACCGGTCGAGGCCGCCGCCGCCGTCGGCGCGGTCGCGAGCCTGCCGTTCGTGATCGACGCGCTCCTCGTCCATCCGCCGACGGATCCGCTCTGATCAGTCCTGCGCGTCGACGACCGCGACCGCGCCGAGGTTGACGATATCCGCGACATCGTCCCCGCGCTGGAGGACGTGTACCGGCTCGTCCATCCCGGCGAGCATCGGCCCGACGGCCTCGGCGCCGCCGAGTTGCTGGAGCAGTTTGTAGCCGATGTTGCCGGACTCGAGGTTCGGAAAGACGAGCACGTTCGCCGGCGCGTCCAGCTCGGCAAACGAGAAGGCCTCGAGCCCGTCTTCGGCGACGGCGGTGTCGGCCTGCATCTCCCCGTCGACCGGGAAACCAACGTCGGGGTCGGCCCGGAGCCGGTCCGCAGCCCGGCGAACCCGCCTGGTTCGATCGGTGTCGACGCTGCCGAAATCGGAGTACGACAGCAGCGCGACCCGCGGATCGACGCCGAACCGTCGGGCGACGTCGGCCGCGTGGCCCGCGACCTCGACGAGGGCGTCCTCGCTCGGCGACTGGGTAACCGTCGCGTCGGCAAAAAAGACGACCCGGTTCTCGACGGCGAGCATGTACACGCCCGCGGCGTGCTCGACGCCCTCGGCGGTGCCGACGACCTGCAGCGGCGGCCTGAGCGCGGAGGGGTAGTGATATGTGAGGCCGGTCAGCATCGCGTCGGCCGCGCCGGTCTCAACCATCGCGCTCGCCAGGTAGTTCCCGTTGGTGACCAGATCGGCCGCCTCGCCTCTGGTGACCCCTTTCCGTTGCCGGAGCTCGTAGAGCCGGTCGGCGTACCGACCCAACGCCGCGGTGGCCGGATCGACGATCTCGGGCTCGAAGGCAAGCCCCAGCCGGTCCGTGGCCTCGGCGATCGTCTCGCGGTCGCCGACCAGCACCGGCTCGGCGATGCCCTGATCCTCGAGCTGGTAGGCCGCCCGGATGATCTTCTCGTCGGTCCCCTCCGCGAGTACGATCCGCTTTGGATCGCGCTGGGCCTTGTTGATCACGACCCGCATCAGCTCGCGGGTCTTCCCGAGCCGGGCCTCGAGTCGCTCCGGGTACGCCGCCAGGTCGATCTCCCGGCGGGCGGCGCCGCTCTCGACGGCCGCCTCGGCGACGGCCGGGGCCACCTCGAACAGCACCCGCGGATCCAGCGGCTTCGGGATGATGTACTCCGGCCCGAACTGCAGCGGCTCGTCGCCGTAGGCCTCGACGACCGCGTCGGGGACGTCCTCGCGGGCGAGTTCGGCGAGGGCCCGCGCGGCGGCGGTTTTCATCGCCTCGTTGATCTCGGTCGCCCGAACGTCGAGCGCCCCGCGGAAAATGAACGGAAAGCCGAGCACGTTGTTCACCTGGTTCGGGTAGTCCGACCGTCCGGTCGCGACGACGACGGTATCCTCGCGGGCGGCCCTGGCGTCGTCGTAGTCGATCTCCGGGTCGGGATTTGCCATCGCGAACACGATCGGATCCGCGGCCATCGACCGGACCATCTCCTGGTCGACGATCCCGCCGACCGAGAGCCCGACGAACACGTCCGCACCCGCCATCGCGTCCGCGAGATCGCCCCCGGAGACGTCGCGGGCGAACTCCTCTTTGTGACGGTTCAGGTTTCCGGCCGCGGCCCGCTTTTCGGTGATGATCCCCTCGGAGTCGACCATCCGGATCTGCTCGGCGGGCACGCCCAGGGCCTGATAGAACCTGGCGGTGGCGATCGCCCCGGCGCCGGCTCCCGCGAACACGACCTCGAGCTCGGGGAGCTCCTTCCCGACGATGTCCACGGCGTTCAGGAGCGCGGCCCCGGAGATGATCGCGGTGCCGTGCTGGTCGTCGTGGAACACGGGAATCGAGGTCCGCTCGCGGAGCCGGCGCTCGATCTCGAAACACTCCGGGGCGGCGATGTCCTCGATGTTGATCCCGCCGAAGGTCGGCTCCATCGCGGCGATCGACTCGACCATCGCGTCGGGGTCGTCGTGATCGAGCTCGAGATCGAAGACGTCGATGTCGGCGAACCGCTTGAACAGGACGCCTTTCCCCTCCATGACGGGTTTGCTCGCGGTCGGGCCGATATCCCTCAGCCCCAGGGTGGCGCTCCCGTCCGAGATGACCCCGACCAAGTTCCCCTTCGCGGTGTAGCTGTATGCCCGCTCCTCGTCGTCCCTGATCGCACGACAGGGGGCGGCGACCCCGGGCGAGTACGCTAAACTCAGGTCCCGCTGGGTGTTGGTCGGCTTGGTCGTCGCGATCTCGAGTTTCCCCGGCGGGTCCGTCGCGTGGTACTCGAGTGCATCCTCGTCCAGTCCCATGGCGCAGGCAGTCTCGCCGGAAGAAAAAGACCGTCGGAACCAACTCCTCGGAGCCGGTCCTGGGTAATATTTAAATGACTAAAGGTACACTAGAGATAGCATGGGAAACGGTGGCAATGGTGAACCGTCGACCGGACACGATCGTCGCGGCTTTCTGACACGCGTCGGTGGGGTGGCAGCGGCGGGCGGCGCCGTTTCGTCGGCCGGCTGTATCGGTGGATTCCTCGGCAGCGACGCCGAGGGAGTACTTGTCCCCGGGCTCTACGACCTCGGCGGCGCGACCTCGGACGTGGGACGCCCGACCGGGCTCGGCTCCCGGGACGCGATCGCCTGGATCAACGAAAACGAGGACGTCGGGGACACGCTGGGCACCGCGGAGGGAATCGCCCACGAGTGGATCGACTACGCCTACGAGGTTCCCGAGGCACAGAGCCACTACGACGAGTTCGCCCCCGAGGACCCGCCGGCGTTCATCGGCTGGGGGACAGCAGACACCGAGGCTCTCGCGAGCAACGTCGCCGAAGACGAGATCGTCTACGTCTCGGCGTCGTACAGCGACAACCTGCTCGCACCGGAGACCGACTATAATTTCTTCACGAACATGGATTACACGAGCCAGGCCCGGGCCCACCTCAAGTGGATCAGCGAGAACGATCCCGACTCGACGGCCGCCCTGATCCACAACACGACGCCGTTCGGGACGACCATCGTCGAGGGCGCAAACGCCTACGGCCAGAGCCTCGACGGCGTCGAGATGGCTGACAACATCGCCCTTGAGCTCGCTGCCTCCGACGCCTCGACGCAGGTCACAACCGCAGAGAACAACGGCGTCGATTACCTTATCCACCAGAACACCGGCGCGCCGATGCAGGTGTTGCTCGACTCGATCGACAGCGCCGACTCAGACATCACGGTGATGGGGCTGACCTGGACCACCGACGAGGGCAAGGTACTCGACTCGCCGGAGCTGTTCAACGGCGTCCGGTACGTCAACTCGAACAAGTCTTTCGGCGAGGTCGAGTCCGAGGAGCCCGCGGGCTGGCAGATCATCGAAGAATCGATCGAGCGCGAGGGCCGAGACATCGAGGACCCGACCGTCGCCAACATCAACTACGTTCGCGGCGTAGTCCACGCACTCTTGCTCTACGAGGCGATGAGCGCGGCCGACGACCCGTCCTCGGGGCCCGCGGTCCAGGATGCGATTTTCGGACTCGACGATTTCGACGCGCGCGGACTCCTGATCGAGCCGGTGAACTTCCAGGAGGGCGACCGCCGCCCGACGATGACCGGCCGGACCTACGAGGTACAGGACGGCGAGATGGTGCCCGACCAAGACATCGAGCTGCCGCGTGACGAGGGCTGGATTCCGCCCTTCGAGTTCTAAGATGCGCGGAGCCGACGGAGACCCGCCGGTCGTGGCGCTCGACAACGCCGAGATCGTCTACGACCGGCACTTCCTGGCCGTCCAAGGCGTCTCGCTCGAGGCTCACCGGGGAGAGATCGTCGCCTTACTCGGTCCCAACGGCGCCGGCAAGTCGACGATCCTGAAGATGATCTCGGGGATCGGGCGGGCCGAGCGCGGCGAGGTTACCCGCGGGTCGGTGCGCTTCGAGGGCGACGAGATCACCAACGCGAAGACAACGGAGATGGTCGACCGCGGCGTGACCCACATCCTCGAAGGCCGGCGGGTGTTCGAGGACCTGACCGTCGAGGAGAATCTGCGGTGTGGGCTCTACCGCGGCGGCCGGCGGCTCCGCTCGAAGAAAAGCGACTACGAGCTCGCCTTCGAGTACTTCCCACAGCTCGAGGACCTGCTCGACGTGAACGCGGGCTACACGAGCGGCGGCGAACAGCAGATGCTCGTGATCGCCCGAGCGCTGATCCACCGCCCGAACCTCCTGTTGCTCGACGAGCCCTCCCTGGGCCTGGCCCCGAAGCTGGTCGAGGACATCTTCGAGACGATGCGCGAGATAAATAAAAACGAGGACATCACGATGATCATCGCCGACCAGAACGCGAAGGAGACTCTTGAGATCGCAGACCACGGCTACGTCCTCGAGGGCGGACAGATCGAGCTCAGCGGGCCGGCCGACGAGCTGGTCGACCGCGAGGAGATCAAGGAGTTTTATCTCGGCGCCGGCGGCGACGAGAGCCAGTACTCCGAGGTGCGACACTACAAGATCCGCAAGCGGTACAACTGACACCGACACTACCCACGCATGGCAGGCACACGACAGACGACTGGACTCAGAGCGGGGCCACACGTTCCCCCCGAGCGGGCGGCGCTTGGCTGTCGCGAGGTGACGAAAACCTTCGGCGCGATCACGGCCGTCGACGGCGTCTCGATCGGCATCGAGGACGGCGAGTGGGTCTCGATCGTCGGCCCGAACGGCGCCGGCAAGACGACCCTGCTGAACGTGCTCAACGGCTTTTACCATCCCGACGCGACCGACGATCCCGACACCGGGCGGATCTTCCTCGACGGCGAGGACGTCACCGACGCGAAAACCCACGACCGTGCGCGGGCGGGACTGGGCCGGACCTTCCAGGGCCTTGAGCTATACGAGGAGGAAGACGTCATCGAGAACGTCATGGCGATTCGGGCGGTGCGCGAGAACCCGGGGCTGCTCTCGGCGCTTACATACCTCGGACCCGGCCGACAGCTCGAAGCCGAGAACATGCGCCGGGTCGAGGAGATCATCGATTACCTCGAGCTGTGGGAACACCGCCACAGCACCGTCGCGAGCCTCCCGCTTGGCATCCAGCGCCGGGTCGATCTCGCCCGGACGCTCGCGCTTGAGCCGGACGTGGTGTTGCTCGACGAAGCGATGAGCGGTCTCACCTACGATGAAAAGTACGACATGTTCCGGTTTCTGGCCGATCTCAACGAACAGGAGGGACTGACGATGGTGATGATCGAACACGACCTCGAGGTCGTGACCGACGTCTCCGAGCGGATGATCGTGCTCCACCAGGGCTCGGTGATCGCCCGTGGCGACCCCGACGCGGTCGTCGCCGATCCCGAGGTGCGGCGCATCTACACGGGGGTGGACGAGTGAGCACCCCCAGCGAGCCGGCCGCGGACGAGGCCGCCGACCCCGTCGCCGAGACCGACCCCGAAATCGAGGCGGAAGCGTCCTCGGGACCGCGGATCGACCGGATCGTCACCGCCCCCGAGGGCGACATCGAGATCATCGACCGGGCGCTCCCGGAGGTGCTGCTCGAGCACGTCGAGGAGAACGCCGACGACACCGCCCTGCGGTGGAAACGCTACGGGGTCTGGGAAGAGTTCACCTGGACGGAGTACTACGAGCGGGTCAAACACTTCGCGCTCGGGCTCGAGACCCTCGGGTTCGGTGCCGAGGACGTGCTCTTTACGATCGGCTACAACCGGCCCCACCAGCTGTGGGCGTGGCTGGCCGCCCAGTCGCTGGGCGGGATGGCCGCGCCGAACTACGAGGACATGCTCCCCGAGGGAATCGGCAACCAACTCGAGTTGCTCGACCCGCGGGTCGCCTACGCCGAAGACCAGGAGATGGTCGACAAGCTCCTCCAGGTGGCAGATCGCACGCCAGCGCTCGAGGCGATCGTCTACCGCGACCGCAAAGGTATGTTCCGGTACGACGACACCGCGGTGCCGGTGATCGGCTACGAGGAACTCGAAGCCCGGGGCCGCGAGCGGGCAACAGAGGAGGTGACCGACGAAGACTTCGCCGACCGGATCCGGGGGCTCGATCCCGACGCGACGGCGATGCTCTCCCCGACCTCGGGCACGACCGGTATGCCAAAGCGGGTCAAGCTGACGCATTTCAACTTCGTCAACCTCGCAAACGCCGCGATCGAGATCGACCCACTGCCCCAGGAGTCGGATTACTTCTCGTATCTCCCGATGGCCTGGGTCGGCGAGCAGATGATCCTGATCGCGGCGGCCTTCGTCGGCGGCTGGACCGCGAATTTCCCCGAACAGCCCGAAACAGAACAGGAGGACCTCCGCGAGATCGGCCCGGAGATCATCTTCTCCTCGCCGAACGCCTACGAGGGCTGGGTCGCGGACATCAAGGCCAAAATCGAGAACAGCACCCGTCTGAAACGGTGGGTCTACGACCGGGCGATGCGGATCGGCGAGCGGTACGCCCGGTACACGAGCGGGGACCGCAGCGATCAGGAGCCCCCGCTCGGCCTCCGCCTGAAACACCGGCTGGCCTACTGGGCGGCCTACCGGCCGATCCTGGATAAGATCGGGCTCAAGCGCGCGAAAAACGTCTACACCGGCGGCGGGCCCCTCGGCGAGGATCACTTCCAGTACTACCACGCCCTCGGCGTCGAGCTGAAACAGATCTGGGGGCAGTCGGAGGTCTGTGGCTTCGTCACGATGCACCGCGACGGCCGGATCGAGGCAGACACCGTCGGCGAGGTATTCCCAAACGTCGAGGTCGGGCTCACCCCCGAGGGCGAGCTCGTCGTCCGGGGGCCGGTGGTCACCGACGGCTACTACAACCAGCCCGAGAAGACCGAGTCGACCATCGAGGGCGAGTGGCTCCACACCGACGACTTTGGCGCGGTCACCGACGACGACCAGGTGAGGGTCCTCGATCGGATGGACGACGTCATGGAGCTGGCCGACGGCTCGGCCGTTGCGCCGATCAGCGTCGAGACGAAGCTGAAGTTCAACCCCTACATCAAGGAGGCGCTGGTCGTCGGCGACGGCCGGGAGTCCCTGTCGGCGGTGGTGAACATCCGGTACGACAACGTCTCTGAGTGGGCCGACCAACGAGACATCCAGTACTCCGGGTACCGGGAGCTCACCGAGCGTCCGGCCGTCCACGAGCTGCTCCGCCGGGAGGTCGTCGCGACGAACGAGGAGCTGGGCGAGCACCCGATCGAGCGGTTCGTCGTCCTGTTCAAGAAGTTCGACGCCGACGACGGCGAGCTCACCCGGACCGGCAAGATCCGCCGCGAGGTCGTCACCGACCGCTACCAGGAGATGATCGACGAGCTGTACGCCGGCGCCGAGACAGTCGACCTTGAGACGACGATCGTTTACCAGGACGGCCGTGAGTCGACCGAGCGCGGCGAGATGCGCGTCGTCAACGTCGACGAGGTCGTCACCGAGCTCCCGGGGGGTGAGTGACGTGGTCGACGTTGCCACCGGTCTCGAATTTCTCGTCAACGGCCTCGGCAAAGGCTCGGTGTACGCGCTGATCGCGGTTGGGTTCGCGCTGATTTATAAGGTAACCGGCGTGTTGAACTTCGCGCAGGGCTGGTTCGCCGCGCTGTTCGGGCTCCTCCCGGTCGTGCTCTCGACGTCGCTCGTTGCCTCCTTCGAGGTGTCCCCGCTCGTGGCGGTCGCGATCACCGTCCTCGCCGGCCTCCTGTTGGGACTCGTCCTCGAGTTCGGGATCTTCCGGTTTTTCATCGGCGAGCCGGTCCTGTCGGTGATCGTCGTCACGCTCGCACTCGTCGCGAGCATCGAGGGCCTCGTCCAGTACCTCGTCGGCCCCGGCTACCGGGCCTATCCCGGGGCGGTCCTCCCGGACTGGACCGTCCCGCTCGCTCTCGGCGTCGAGCTCCAGGGCCCGTTCGCGCTCGCGATCGTCTTCGCGGTCGCGACGGTCGCGGCGCTGATGGCGTTTTTCCGGTACACCGTCATGGGCTCAATCCTCCGGGCGGCCGCGAGCGACCAGCAGGCCGCGATGGTGCTCGGCGTCTCGATCGAGCGGACGATCGTCGTCGCGTGGGCGATCTCGCTCACGATCACCTCGATCGGCGGCGTCCTGTTCGCGATGTCGACAAGCGGCTGGTCGTTTGCCCCCTACACGAACATCGGTATCCTCGTGTTCGCCGCGGTCGTGCTAGGCGGGATCGACAGCATCCCCGGGGCCTTCATCGGCGCGATCACCATCGGAGTCATCGAGGAGCTGGGCACCGGCTATCTCGATCCCGTCGTCGCGCCCGGCTTCGGCACCGTCTTGCCGATGATCTTCCTGCTCGTGATCATCCTCGTGCTCCCGTACGGCCTGTTTGGTACCGAGCGAATCGAACGACTCTGATACACATGTACGCACACCCACACCAGAGAGCCGCACAGTCTGTGACCGACGGCGGGGCTCGGCTCCGGCCCGAGCGCTCGGCCGACTGCACCCATTGGAGGCAGAGCGATGCCTTGCGGTGAGTATTTCACCTCGTATGTCTCCCGGATGGGGCTGGTCAGGTGGCGCACCGAGCGCGTTGCCTTCCTGCTCGCGCTCCCGATCCCGTTCGCGCTGCCTGCCCTGCTCGATACGGGGATGCTCTCTGTTATCACGCAAATATACATCTTCATCATCGCGGTGCTCGGATTGAACGTCATCCTCGGGTACGCCGGCGAGATCGTGCTCGCCCAGGGGGCGTTCATGGCCATCGGCGCCTACTCCTCCGCCCGGGTCATCACGACCCTCGGCCCGGGACTGCTTCCGGCTGTCTTCGTCGGCGGCCTGGTGACGGCGGTCGCGGCCGTGTTGTTCGGGCTCCCCTCCTGGCGGGTCAAGGGATTTTACATCGCGATCTCGACGCTCGCCCTGCAGTTCATCACCGAGTGGTTCATCAACGCCCGCCAGTTTTCGGGGATCCACGGTGGTCCACTGACCACCCTGCCGGGCGAGATCGGGCTCGTCGGCGGGGCGGTCCCGATCTCCTCGATCCAGGACACATACTACGTCGCCCTAGTCGCGGCGGCGCTGTTCGCGCTCGTCTCCCTGAACATCAGCCGTACCGGCATCGGCCGCCGGTTCCGGGCGGTCAAGGAAAACGACCTTTCTTCTGCCGTCCTCGGGATCGATGTCTTCCAGACGAAGCTGCTCGCCTACGCCGTCGGCGGGTTCATGGTGGGCGTCGCCGGCGGGCTGTTCGGATTCTACATCGGGACGCTCAACGTCGGCCAGTTCGGCATCACCCTGACCCTTGAGCACTACCTCATGCTGTTGCTCGGCGGGGTCGGCCGGGTCTGGGGGGCGATCATCGGGGTCAGCGTCGTCGTCTTCCTGCAAGAGGAGCTCCGCGAGATCATCCAGGTCGTGGCTCGGGACGCGACGGCGCTCGAACCGCTCTTTTTTGGGGCGGTGATCATCGTCTACCTGGCACTCGAGCCGAAAGGGATCATCGCCGGGCTGGGCCAGGTTAAGCAGTACCTGCGCTCGTGGCCGTACGCGTACTGATGGTACGGCAGGGACGCAGTGTCGGCGCCCGGGGCCCCGTTCGACCGGCGACGGGGACCCGATCCGTTCGGGGTCACCCGTGACCGAACGTTCTTTCCGAGTCGACGACAACGAGACCGGTGCCGACGCGGCGGGCTCGGGGTCGGGGTTCGCCCCGGCGATCGACGCCCACGCGCACCTGTTTCCTGACGGGCTCACCGCTGCGATCAGGGAGGCCATCGCCGCCGAGACGGGCTGGGAGTTCGACCACCCGGTCGACCGCCGCGGGATCGAGCGGACGCTGCGCGGGGCCGGCGTCGTCCGGTATGTCGCCCTGCCGTACGTCCACGAGCCCGGCGCAGCGGCCGAGCTCAACGACTGGCTGCTCGATCGGGCGGCCGCCTCGGAGATGCTGGTGCCGTTCGCGACCGTCCACCCCGAGGACGAAGCTCCCGGCGAGATCGTCCGGACCGCGTTCGACCGGGGCGCCCGCGGCCTGAAGTTTCACTGTCCGGTCCAGCAGTGTCGTCCCGCCGATCCGGGGATCGCGCCGGCGCTTGAGGCGGCGGTCGCGGCCGACCGGCCGGTAACCTACCACGGCGGCACTGCGCCGATGTTCGAGGACAGCCCCTACGTTGGAATCGACCCCTTCGAGGAGCTGCTCGCGTCCTATCCCGACCTGCGGGTCTGTTGTGCCCACATGGGAACCTACGACACGGAGGCGTTTCTCGCGTTGGCTCGCGAGCACGACACCGTCTACCTCGACACCACCTTCGCGATGTCGACCCGCGCCACCGAGACGATGGGGTTCGATCCGGGGGTGATCGACGACGCGACGCTGATCGACCTCTCGGAGTCGATCATGTACGGCTCGGATTTCCCGAACGTTCCCTACCCGTACCGCGCGGAGCGGGCGGGGCTGCTCGCCCGCGGGCTGCCGGCGGAAACTGTTCGCGATCTGTTCTTCCGGACCGCCCGCGAGTACCTCGACCTAGAGCTCGAGCCCGCCGCCGACCCGCCGAGGCGCCCACCCCGGGAGTAAGCCGGCGGTCGCGGCCGACCGGCCGGTCGGATCAGTACCGGCGATCGACGACGCCGGTCTCCTCGAGTTCGTCGACGGTCCGGACCTCGTCGGGACTGACGAGCAGCCGATCCGCGAGCGCCGCTCTCAGCGCCTCGCGGTCGGCCGTTCCCTCGCAGACGACCGTCAGCCGGTCGGTGGCCTCCCGCTCGACTTCGAGACGGAACTCGCCGGTCAGCCCCTCGAACCCGGCCAACACCGAGGGGATCGCCTTCGGGTAGAGTTTCACGCCCTTGATCTTGAGCCGGTCGTCGGTGCGCCCGATCACGCCCTCGGGGATGACCAACTCGTCGCCCCGGCGTTCGAGCTCGGCGAGGTCGCCGGTCCGGTATCGGACCAGCGGCATCCCCTCCTTGCGGCGGTGGGTAACGACGAGTTCGCCGCGCTGGCCGGGCTCTAAGGCCTCGCCCGTGTCGGGATCGACCAGCTCGACGATCGCGTACTCCTCGATGACGCGCAGACCGTCCTCGGCGGCGGTCTCGACGGCGATCGGCAGGAACTGCCGCGTGCCGAAGTAATCGACCGCCGTCTCCGCCCTGAGGGCCTCCTTGAGCTGCTCGCGGTAGCCGGGCACCGACGTGAACGGCTCGCCGGCGCCGACGAACGTCTCGACGGTCGCGCCCTGATCCGCGATCTTCTGTGCGAAACTCGGGTTCCCGAGCAGACAGTCGATCTCGTAGGCCTCGATCAGCTCGGCGGCCTGCTCGGAGTCGCCGGGTCCCAGCGGGAACACCTCTGCGCCGAGTTCCTCGAGCCCGCGCTGGAGCACCTCGCCGGTGCCAAACAGGTGGTAGCCGAAGGTGTTCGCGACCCGATCGCCGGGCTCGACGCCGGCCCGCTCGAAGGCGGCCGCGTGGACCTCGGCCTCGTAGGCGAGATCGCCCCGCGTGTCGACCATCGGCGCCAGGTCGTCCCCGAGCGGCGAGAACGTCACCATCGCCCCCGGCTCGTACAGCGAGCCGGCCGGCGGCTCGGCCTCGATGTCGGCGGCTACGTCCTCCGGATCGGTGAACGGGACCTCCCGGAACGCCGCCCACGAGTCGATCGCCCCCGGCTCGATCCCGCCCTCCGCGAACGCCTGCGCGTACAGCTCGTGGTCGGCCGCGCGCTGGAGCTGCTCGCGAACGTCCCGGAGCGTCTCGGAGTCGTACATCGCCTGTGCAAACGGCCAACGCGGGTATAAATCCTGGCCGGCCATCGCAGGTCCCACGGGTCAGTTCCGGACCCGCCGATCCGGACAGTTTTGATCCGCCGAGCCGTACGAGTAGATATGACCGTCACGGTCTATCTCGATGCGGCGGTCGACGGCGACCACGAACTCGAGTGCACCGAGGCAACGATCGTCCGGGACGTGGTCCGGCTCACGCCCCGAGACGCGGACCGCCAGCGGGTGGTGCCCCTCGACAACGTCACCGGCATTGCCGGCGACGAGGTCGACCACGAGATCGAGGAAATCGAGTTCCCCGGTGGCCGGGCGACCGAACTCGTCACCCGGCTCTCGTAGCCTTCACCCGCCGTTCAGCTTCCGTTGCCAGTCTCTGACCCGCTCGAGGAGCTCGATCGGTGACTGTTCGGGCACCTCGAGCGCGGAGAGCTCTTCGAGTACCGCCCCGGGCTCGCCGTCGAACCGGCCCTCGAGTGACTCTCCGTCCGCCGAGCGCTCCTCGGGCTCACCCGCCCGCCGGAACTGCCCGCTCCCGACGTCGAAGACGACCTGCCGGGAGTCGTCGTCGGCACCGCCGCGGGCCTCGATCGCCTCGTCCTCGCGCAGCCGATCGAGCACGGTCCGGGACCGGTCGACGACCGGCTCGGGCACGCCTGCGAGTCCGGCCACGTGGATGCCGTAGCTGCGGTCGGTCGGCCCGGGCTCAACGGTCCGCAGGAAGGTCACCTCGTCGCCAGTCTCCTCGGCGGCGACGTGGACGTTCTCGACGCCGGTGAGGTGATCGGCGAGCGCCGTCAGCTCGTGGTAGTGGGTCGCGAACAGGGTCTTGGCCCGGACCGTGTTGTGGAGGTACTCGGTCGCGGCCCACGCGATCGAGATGCCGTCGTAGGTGGCCGTGCCCCGTCCGACCTCGTCGAGGATCACCAGCGACCGGTCGCTCGCCGAGTGGAGGATGTTCGCGAGCTCCTCCATCTCGACCATGAACGTCGAGCGCCCCTCCGCGAGCTCGTCGAGCGCCCCGACGCGGGTGTAGATCCCGTCGACGACCCCGACCCGCGCCCGCCGAGCGGGCACGAAACTGCCGATCTGTGCGAGGACGGTGATCAGCGCGGCCTGTCGCATGTACGTGGATTTGCCGCTCATGTTCGGGCCCGTGACCAGCAGGATCCGGCGCTCGGGGTCCAGCCGGAGGTCGTTTGGCACGAACTCGGTGGTCTGCTCGACGACCGGGTGTCGGCCGGCCTCGATCGACAGCGCCCGATCGTCGGTCAGCTCCGGGCGGGTCCAGTCGTTGCGCGCGGCGTGAGTCGCCAGGCTCGCGAGCACGTCGGCCTCCGCGAGCGCGCCGCCGACGGCCTGGAGCAGCCCCGCCTGGTCCGCGACGGCCCCGCGCAGCTGTTCGAACAGCTGGCGCTCGCGGTTCCCGCGTTGCTCCTCGAGCCGGAGGATCTCCCGTTCGCGCTCCTCGAGCTCGGCGGTCGTGTACCGCTCGCTGTTTTTCAGCGACTTGATCCGGTCGTACCGGTCGGGAACGTTCTCGGTCTCGCTGTTTCCCACCTGGATGTAGTAGCCGTCTGTTTTGTTCCGGTCGACGGTGAGATGCGTGATATCGTGGGCTTCGCGCTCCCGGTCGGGCAGATCCTCGATCCATCGCTTTGCGGCTTCGTGGCGCTCGACGATCGCGTCGAGCTCGTCGTCGTGGCCCCGCCGGATCACTCCCGCTCCGGCGCTCCCGGGCGGCTCCTCGACGATTGCGGCCTCGATCCGGTCCGCGAGCGCACCCGCGGCCGCCCGGTCGGGCCGGCCGAGCACGTCCGCGACCGGCGACTCCGCGAGCCGATCGGCCTCGCCGACGAGCGCCGACAGCTCCTCGAAGGTCCGCAGCGTCGCAGCGGCCGCCCGCAGCTCGCGTGGCCCGGCGGTCCCCGAGCTCGCGCGGGCCGCGAGCCGCTCGAGGTCGTAGGCGCCGTCGAGTGCCTCGCGGAGCCGATCCCTGGGGAGGGCCGCCTCTGCCAGCGCCGCCACGGCCCCCGCCCGGCGGTCGAGTTCGCCCCGCGACCGTCGCGGTCGTCTGAGCCACTCCGCGAGCAGCCGCCCGCCGGCGCTCGTGACGGTGTGATCGATCGTGGCGAGCAGGCTCCCCGCCCGGTCGCCCTGCATCGTCTCGGTCAGTTCGAGGTTGCGCTGAGTGGTCGCGTCGAGCGCGACCCGCTCGTCGTGTCGTTGGAGCCGCGTCATCGAGGCCAGCACGCCCGCGCCGGTCTCCTCGACGTACGCGAGCACCGCCCCGGCCGCCCGGACCGCCGGCTCGTCGAGGGTCCGGATCCGCTCGTCGCCGAACTGCTCGCTGACCCGGTGACGGGCCTGTCCCGGGGCGAACGCCTCCCGGTCGTAGTCGGTGATCGTCGCGTCGGTCCGGTCGGCGAGGGACGTCTCGCTCAGGCCTGGCCCGGGCACCACCTCGACGGGGTCGAACCGGTACAGCTCCGTCGTGACCCCCTCGATGCCGGTCTCGACGGTCGTCGCGTGGAACTTGCCGGTCGTGACGTCGGCGAAGGCGACGCCGTATGTCTCCCTGACCGATCCCTCGCCGGCGACGACCGCGGCGAGGTACTGCGCCCGCTCGCCGCTCGTCTCGAGCAGCGTCCCCGGCGTGACCACCCGCGCGAGCTCGCGGGCGTGCCCGGCGTCTGTCTCGCGTTGGTCGGCCACCGCCACCCGGTAGCCCCGCTCGACCAGCGCGGTCACGTACGGCGTGAGATCGTCCACCGGAACCCCGGCCATCGGGTACGACGAGCCGTGCGAGGACTTCTGTGACACCTTCAGGTCGAGCTCGTCGGCGACGGTCTCTGCGTCCGTGCCGAAAAACTCGTAGAAGTCTCCCACCTGCATCGCGAGCAGATCGGCGTCGGCGTCGTCCTCGGCCGCAGCCTTGAGTTCGAAAAACTCCCCGACGATTCCGCCCTCACTCATGCCCGTTCTGGGAGCGTCCCGGTGTAAAACGCTGTGGATGCCCCGGCCGTCTCCCCGTTATTTACAAGTACTCGTCGAGTGAATCGTATGTATGGCATCGCCAGAGGCGGACGTCGGACAGAACGCCGCCGGCGAGGTGCCGGACACCCAGGAGTCGGTCGCGGCCGGGGAGGCAACCGTCACGGAAGACAGCGAGCTCGAGCGGACGATCGGGCTCACCGGCGGGCTCGCGATCGGCATCGGGACGATGATCGGCGCCGGCATCTTCGTCTTTCCGGGCCTCGCGGGCGCCGAGGTCGGCACCGCCGCGGTGGCTTCGTTCGGGATCGGCGGCGTGGTCGCCCTGCTCGTGGCGCTGCCGGCCTCGGAGCTAGCTACGGCGATGCCGAAAAGTGGCGGCGGCTACTATTTCATCTCCCGCGGGCTCGGCACGCTCGCCGGCACCGTCGTCGGCCTGTCGCTGTGGCTCGGACTGGTCTTCGCGACGGCGTTTTACCTGGTCGGCTTGGGATTTTACCTGCTCGACGCGCTGGCGGAGGCCGGCGTCGTGATCGGCTCGACGGGCGCGATCGTCTCGGGGATCGCGGTGCTTGCCGGGGTCGGGTTCACCGTGTTGAACGCCACGGGGACAGAAAACGCCGCGAAGCTGCAAAACGCGATCGTCGCACTGCTTCTCTCGATGCTCGTCGCCTTTCTCTCCTACGGGATGCTCGACGCGTTCGATATCGTCGACGCCGGCGTTCCCCCGGGCGAGGCGGCGAACGTCTGGTCGGTCGGACCGGTCATGTCTGTCGCGGCGCTTGTCTTTACCTCGTATCTGGGGTTCGCGCAGGTGGCGACCGTCGCGGGCGATATGAAGGATCCGGGGCGGAACCTCCCGCTCGCGATGGTCGGCTCGGTGGTGATCGTGACGGTCCTGTACGCGTTGACGATCTTCGTCGCCACCAGCGTCTTCGATCAGGCGGCGCTCGAGGCCGCCGGCGAGACCGCCATGGTCGAGATCGGCCGCGCACTGCTCGGCACGGCCGGCGCGGTCGTGATCATCGTCGGCGGCCTGCTCGCGACGATGTCGAGTGCCAACGCCTCGATTTTGAGCACCTCGCGCGCCATCTACGGGGTCTCGCGAGACGCCCTGCTCCCGGGCTGGGCGAGCCGCGTCAACCTCGCGTACGGCACGCCACACATCGCCCTGGCGATGGCCGGCGGCCCGGTCGTCGTCCTCGCCGCGACCCGACAGGTCGCCTTGCTCGCGGAGGTGGCTTCCTTCCTCCACCTGATCATGTACGGGCTGATCTGTGTCTCGCTGATCGCGATCCGCCGGGACGAGCCGGACTGGTACGATCCCGACTTCCGCGTTCCGGGCGGTCCGGTGATCCCGGCGGTCGGGGCCGTCGCCAGCTTCGGGCTGATCGGGTTCATGGACACCGCCTCCCAGGTCGTCGGTCTCGGGGTGATGCTCGCGACCGCCGGGTGGTACTTCTATTACGCCGCCGACGTGCGTCTCAAGGGGGTACTGTAATGACCCGCATACTCGTTCCCGTGGCGGTGCTCGAAGGCGAGTCGCCGTCGTCGGGGCTGGTCGAACTGTTGGGGACCGTCGACGTCACCGTGTTGGGGTATCACGTCCTCCCGGAACAGACCCCAGCAGACCAGGCCCGCTCGCAGTTCGAAGAGCGGGCGACGGCGGCGCTCGAGAACATCACCGCCGAGTTCCGGGCGGCCGGCAGCGCGGCCGACCACCAGCTCGTGTTCACGCAGGACCGCCAGCAGACCATCGATCGCGTCGCCGCCGAGCTCGGCGTCGACGGGTACGCGCTGCCGGGATCGACGGGCGCGATCGAGCGGCTGCTCGTCTCGCTCCCTCCGGGCGTGGCACACGATCGGATCGCCGCGTTCGTCGCGACGCTCGTGGGCGACCGCGAGATCGCCGTCACGGCCGTCCTCGGCGATGGGGAATCGCTCGATGCGCTCACGGCCGCCGGGGTCGACGCCGAGCAGGTCGTCTCCGGCGACGACCGCATCGCAACCATCGCCGACGCCGCGGCCGGCCACGACGCGGTCGTGGTGAGCGAGTACAGCCCGTCGCTGTCGGGGCTGGTCTTGGGCGACCCGGCCGACCGGCTGAACAGAGCGACCGTCGGCCCCGTGATCGTCCTCAGAACGCCCGACGAGGACGGACCGCCGGCGTAACCGCGGCCCCCGTCTTGGGGCCGACCGTCGCCCGCCCGCACACTCTGGCCTCGCGACGGGTCGGCCTCTCCGGGACAGCGCTCGCGTTCCGAAATCGTCTTTGCCCCGGCTGACTGACCGTTCAGTCAGTGACCGACGGCGATCACGATCGGATCATGGCGGCGGTCGGGCAGGCGCTGCGGACCCACGGGTACGCCGATCTCACGATGCAGGACATCGCCGCGGAGTGTGACGTGAGCACGGCCGCGCTGCACTATCACTACGACACGAAGGCGGACCTGCTGGCGGCCTTCCTCGAGGGGCTGCTCGATGACAACGAGCGGCGCCTTGCCGACCGGGGAGAGCGACCGCCGGTCGAGCAGCTGTGTGCGTTTATCGCCTGGTTCGTGTTCGGCCCCGACGACGAGGAGCGAATCGCCTTCCACCTCGCCTTGCTCGAGATGCGCTCGCAGGGCCCTCACGACGCCCGGATCCGCGACCAGCTGGTCCGCAGCGACCGCCTGCTCCGGGGGACCGTCGTGGCGATCGTCGAGGAAGGGACCGACGCCGGCGCCTTCGACCCCGTCGATGTCGAGGAGACGGCGGCGCTGATCGTCGCGACCCTCGACGGCGCCCGGACCCGACAGATCACCCTCGGGGGGGGGTCGGTCCCCGACGGGTACACCCGCGTCGTCGCGGAGGGACTGCTCGAGCGGCTCGTCGATCCGCTGCTCGCGGCGGGCGTCGACCGGCCGTCGCTCGAGGAGATACTCGCCGACACACCGGAGTGGGCGCAGTAGCCGATGTCCGGACGGCTCTCTCGCCTCCCCAATCCCTTCGGGCTGGCGATTCTCTGGATCGGACTCGCGCTCGCGAAGGCCGGGCTGATCGACACGGAGCGGGCCCGCCGGACGACCGAGCTGGCCTGGCCCCGGATCCTCACCGGCGTCGCGCGGATGTCGAAAAACGCCGTCGACGTCGCGATGGTCGGCGTGGCCGTCGGCGTGACGGCCGTGACCGGTGTCGGCTTCGCCTCGCCGTTCTGGGGGCTTGCCTTCGCGATCGGGGGTGGCGTCGCCGGCGGGACGATCGCCCTGGTCTCACAGCGGTACGGCGCCGACGCCCGCGAGGACCTCGGGCGGGCGGTCCGGTCGAGCGTGTTGCTGGTCGTGGTCGCGACCGTCCCCGTCGCGGCGGTCTTCTGGGCGATCCCCGAGCGACTGGTCGGCCTGCTCACGAGCAACGAGGGCGCGATCGAGTTCGGCGCCACCTACCTCCGGATCATCGGGCTGGGCATCCCCTTCGCGGGGCTGAACCTCGTCGGGAGTCGAGTTCTGGTGGGCAGCGACGACGCCTACACCGCGATGCAGCTCCGGGCCGGCGGCGCGGTCGCGAACATCGCGCTCAACGCCGTGCTCATCTTCGGACTCGGGCTGGGAGTGGCGGGCGCGGCGCTCGGGACGGTGCTCTCGAACGTCGCCGTCGCCGGGACGTTCGCGGTCGGGCTGGTCCGGGGCGGGCTCCCGGTCGTCGGGGCTTTCCCGGTCCGGGTGTCGCCGGTCGGTCGCTACGCCGACCGCGGCATGCTGAGCGATCTCGTCGAGATTGGCCTGCCGGTCGGGGCGCGCAACCTCGTCTGGACGGTCGCGGAGTTCCCGATGCTCGGGATTCTCGATATGTTCGGCGAGAACACCGTCGCGGCGTACGTGATCGCCCGCCGGATCTGGGGGGTGATGAACACGCCCGGCTGGGGGTTCAGCCTCGCCTCGTCGAGTCTGGTCGGGCAGGCCCTCGGGCGAAACGACGCCCGCGAGGCCGAGCGGTACGGTCGCGACATCATCCGGTTTGCCGTCGCCACCTACGCGGTCTCGGCGCTTTTGATCGCGGTCTTCGCCCGGGAGATCGTCGTGCTCTTCACCGACGACCCGACCGGCGGGCAGGTTCCGATCGCGGTCGCGCTCGTCTACGCCGCCTGCGGCGCGATCGTCTTCCAGGGCATCGCCGGCGCGGCCGCCGGCCCGCTCAACGCCAGCGGCGACACGCGCGTGCCCTTTGTCAGCCAGTTTCTGGGTATGTTCGTCCTGGGCATTCCCCTGGCGTACCTGGGCGCGGCCGGGCTGACGATCCCCTCGGTGACGGTGGTTGGGCTGACGACCCCCGGCATCTCAATCCCGCCGATCGGGCTGTGGGGCGTGTACCTCGCCTTCTTCGCCGAGACGACGGTACCGGCGGCGATCAACTACTGGCGGTTCCGAACCGACCGCTGGAAGGCGATCAGCGAGAACTACCGTCCCGACGCCGCCGTCGCCGACGACTGACCGAGCGGTCTGACCTGCCAACCCCGCTCGGACCGCAATTCCTACCACCCGGGAACACGAGCCGGCGGTATGGAACTCGGAGTGATCGGACTCGGGCGCATGGGACGGGTGGTCCTCGATCGCCTCTTGGCGGGGGGACACGACGTCGTCGCCTTCGACATCGACGACGCGGCCGTCGAGGAGGCCGCCGGAGTCGGGGCGGAGCCGGCCGAGTCGATCGCGGACCTCGCAGCGGCGCTAGGCGGGCGCAAGGCGATCTGGCTGATGGTGCCCGCCGGCGACCCGGTCGACGCCGCCCTCGGGGAGCTCGAGCCCCGACTCTCGGCCGACGACGTCGTCGTCGACGGCGGCAACTCCCATTTTGCGGACTCGGTCCGGCGGGCCGAGGGGACGGCGGCGGCGTACCTCGACTGTGGCACCAGCGGCGGGCCGGCCGCCGCCGACCGGGGATTCTCCCTGATGATCGGCGGCCCCGAGCCCGCCTACGACCGGCTCGGACCGGCCTTCGACGCGATCGCGACCGGGCCGGCGGGACACGCACGCCTCGGACCCAGCGGCGCGGGCCACTACGCGAAGATGGTCCACAACGGCGTCGAGTACGCGCTGATGCAGGCCTACGGCGAGGGCTTCGAGCTGCTGTTCCGCGGCCGGTACGAGTACGATCTTGCGGAGGTCGCCCGGACCTGGAACGAGGGTGCGGTCGTGCGTTCGTGGCTGCTTGAGCTGTGTGCCGAGGCGTTCCGCGAGGAGGGGACGGATCTCGGCGACGTGGCCGATCACGTCGCCGGCGGCTCGACGGGCACCTGGACGGTCCAGGAGGCCCTCGAACAGGAGGTGCCGGTGCCGCTGATCCACGGCGCGCTCGCCGAGCGGTTCGCGAGCCGCGAGGAGCGGTTCTCCCGCCGGCTCGCCAACCGGCTCCGGTACGGGTTCGGCCGCCACGAGGTCCGCCGAGACACGGACCGGGATCGGGACCCGGATCGAGATCGGGACTAATCCGCCGCGGGCAGCCGCGACCGGGCCGCCCCGACGACGATGATCAGTGCGTACGCTCCCGTCGTCGCCGGGATCGTCGGGCTCACTTTGTTGTCGATCGCGGGGCCCCAGCGCTACGAGCGGCGCCTCGCGGCGGACACCCCGTACCTTCTGGTGGTGTCGGCGGCCGCTCTCGTCAGCAGTGGGGTCGGCTTCCTGTTCGGTCTGTTTTGACGCCTGTCAGAGCCGCTCGCGGTCGATCTTGCCGTTGTCCCAGGAGACCCACCGACCTGGCTCGAGCCGGAACCACACCCACTCGCGGCCCTCGTACAGCGCCTCCATGAACGCCGGCCGCTCGTCCCGGTCGAAGTACTTTTGACACCACTGCCGTTCGATCCGACTCGGCTCCTCCACTCGGCGGACCGTCCCTTCGGCGATCACCGCCCGGAGTTGGAAGTACGACTCGCCCTCGTCGACGGTCAGGGAGGCCTTCGGCGTGGCCTCGAGGTGCCGGACCTTCGCGGTGTCTTCCGGCGTCGAGAAGGCGATTCCCCCGTCCCGGTCGGTGACGTACCACAGCGGCACTACGTGTGGCAGCCCGTTCGGGTCGACCGTCGCCAGCCGCGCGATCGCGTTCGACTCGAGCAGCTCCCACCGCTCGTCCTCGGTGAGTTCGATGCCCATGCGCGTCGGTGCGCGCGAGCGTACAACAAGGTGCGGGTCAGGCCGGGGTCGGGGCCGTCCCCGCTCCCCGAGGGCGTACGCCCGATCCGAGAGCTCAGACGTCGATCGTCGCCAGCCGCTCGTGAGGGGCGTCCTCAGCCGGCGGGCGGGTGACCGCGATCTCCTCGGCGGTGAACTCCCAGTCGAGGTCGTACTCGAGCAGAAACTCGACGATCGCGCCGGTCTGTCCGTCGCTCTCGGTGCCGGCGAACCCGACGTGTGGGAACCACCGGCCGGGCTCGTAGTACGGCACCGGCGCCGGCTCCTCGAGTTCCCGGACGACCGCGGACTGGAGGGCGGCCAGTTCGGGCGACTTCGCGACGGGCAGCCAGACGACTCCCTGCGGGAACACGCCGATGCCGTCGGTGTGGACCGTCACTGGCGACCGGTCGTCGATCGCCCGCTCGACGGCACCCACGACCGGCGGGATCTCGATGTCCTCGGGCAGCGCGTACAGCGTGAAGTGTGGGAACGGGTTCGGGTACTCCTCGACGCCGAACGCGGCCACCAGCTCCTCGCGGATCGATTCGACCCTGCCGTCGTACGGCTTGGGCAGCGGACAGCCGACGATCGTTGGCACGACTCCGTCTGGCCGACTCGACCCAATGTGTCTTTCCCCGCGTCTCCGCGGGCGAGAGCATCCGATCGTCCTCGTCGAGGGCATACCGCCGAGCGCGAGACGGACGCGGAGCTCATCCCCCGGGAGTCCCGGACGGTGTCGCGGCTGCTCCGGACCCGCGAGTTCCCGATCGACCGCGCGGAGATCGAGACGACGACAAACCCCTACGGGCCCGGCCGTTCGAACTGTGCGGCCGTCATCGACGCGGCCGACCGCGGGCTCGCCCGCCGACCCCCGATCGAGCGGGCCACGGCGCGAAATCTATAACCGCCGCGCAGGTCGACCCAGGGTATGGACTGTCAGGCGCTGTGTGCCCGACTCGACGAGGAGCTCCGAACGGCGGCCTACGCCGACGTCGACGCGAGCGCGAACGGGCTCCAGGTCGGGGCCAGTACGGGAGCCGTCGATCGGGCGGCCTTCGCGGTCGACGCCGCCGCCGAGACGATCGCCCGGGCCCGCGACGCGGACGCGGACCTGCTGGTCGTCCACCACGGACTCTCGTGGGGCGGCTTCGACCGGGTGACCGGCCGGACCTACGACCGGATCGCGGCGCTGGTCGAGGCCGACATCGATCTGTACGTCTCGCATCTTCCCCTCGACGGCCACCCGGAGCTTGGCAACGCGGCCGGGGTGGCCGACCGGCTCGGGCTCGTCGACCGGCGGGCCTTTGGGACGATCGGCGAGGAACACGTCGGCCGGCAGGGACGGCTCGACGAGCCGACCGACCTCGAGGGACTCCGCGATCGACTCGCGGGGCTCGACACCGGCGGGCGGTCGGTCCGATCCCTTCCCTTCGGTCCCGACCGGATCGAGCGTGTGGCCGTGCTCACCGGCAGCGGCGGCGACTGGCTCGAGGAGGCCGCCGCGGCCGGCGCCGACGCCTTCGTCACCGGCGAGGGCAAACAGAAGCTGTACCACCAGGCCCGCGAGGCCGGGGTCCACGTCCTGCTGGCCGGCCACTACGCCACCGAGACCTTCGGCGTCCGCGCGCTCGCCGACCTCGTCGCCGGGTGGGGCCCGGAGACGACCGTCATCGACTGTCCGACCGGGCTGTGACCCGCGAGCCCGCCCCGACCGGCCGCGTACACTCCCTCCGGGCGAGTCCGGAAGCTATATGTTCCGGCCAGCGAGTACACATTTACAGATGATCCCGAACGGCTGTCGCCTCCGCGCGACCGCGCTCCCCGGCAGCCGCGACGCCGCTCGACCGCCGCGACCGGGCCGTTAGGCCCGACTACTACTCTTCTCACAGACGGTTCGCACCGCCCGCCACCCATCCGTCGGGATCGGGCATCGACCCCCGACACGCGATAGCGACACCACACGACACACCACATGACACACGACCGCGTCGCGCTCGCCTTCTCGGGCGGGCTCGACACGACAGTTTGCGTCACGCTGCTCGAGGAGGAGTACGACTACGACGAGGTCGTCGGCGTCACCGTTGACGTCGGCCAGCCGACCGCCGAGCTCGAGGAGGCCGCAGAGACCGCCGCCGCGCTGGGCATCGAACACCACGTCCTCGACGCGACCGCCGCCTTCGCCGAGCTGTGTTTCGACGCGGTGAAGGCAAACGCCACCTACCAGGGCTACCCGCTCGGGACGGCACTAGCCCGCCCGGTGATCGCCGAGGCGATCGCGGAGCTCGCCGCCGAGGAGGGCTACGACGCTCTCGCACACGGCTGTACCGGCAAGGGAAACGACCAGCTGCGCTTCGAGGCGGTCTGGCGTGCGAGCGACTTCGAGGTGATCGCGCCGGTCCGCGAGCTGGGGCTGACCCGCGATTGGGAGACGGAGTTCGCGGCCGACCGCGGGCTCCCCGTCGACGGCGGCGACGGCGGGCGGTACAGCGTCGACTCGAATCTCTGGACCCGGTCGGTCGAGGGCTCCGAGCTCGAGGACCCCTCGACGATCCCCGAGGAATCGATCTACGAGTGGACTCGAGCCCCTGGCGACGGCGCCGAACAGCTGACGGTCGCCTTCGAGGCCGGCCGACCCGTCGCCGTCGACGGGGAGGAGCTCGACCCGGTCGCGCTGATCGAGCGGCTGAACGCCCGGGCCGGCGCGCACGGGGTCGGCCGGTCGGACATCATGGAAGACCGGATGCTCGGGCTCAAAGTTCGGGAGAACTACGAGCACCCGGCCGCGACGGTCCTGCTTGCCGCCCACGAGGCCCTCGAGGGGCTCGTGCTCACCCAGGAGGAGCGCTCGTTCAAACAGCAGGTCGACCAGCAGTGGGCCGAGACCGCCTACGAGGGACTGATCGCCTCGCCGCTGGTCGAGGCCCTCGAGGGCTTTATCGACGCCACGAACGCTCGGGTGACCGGGACCGTCACCCTCCGGATAGAGGGTGGAACTGTCCGGCCGGTCGCCCGCGAGAGCGAGGCCTCGGTCTACAGCGAGCGGGCGGCCTCCTTCGACGAGGCCGACGTCGCCGGCAACATCACCCAGGCCGACGCGACCGGCGTCGCGAAGTACCACGGCTTCCAGTCCCGGCTCGCACAGGCCGCGATCGAACGGTTCCAGCTCTCGACCGCCGAGGCTGAGACAGACGTGGCGGGGACGGACGCCGAGACGGACGAAGAGACGACCCGCCGGCTGACACAGGGCGGATGACCGACGAGACGGCGGTGCGGCGCGACCGGTTCACCGGCGGCCCGGCACGGGCGTTTCTGTCCTCGCTCGCGGCCGACCGCCGGCTGTTCGCGGCCGACATCGCCGTCGACCGGGCCCACGTGGTGATGCTCGCCGAACGGGGAATCGTCGCCGAGGACACCGCCGGCGCGATCCTCGAGGCGCTGGCCGAGGTCGAGACCGCCGGCCACGACGCGCTCTCCGGCGGCGAGGACGTCCACGAGGCCATCGAGACCGCCGTGATCGACCGCGTCGGCCCGGAGGGCGGCCGGATGCACACCGCCCGCTCGCGCAACGACGAGGTCGCGACCTGCATTCGGTACCGGCTGCGCGAGGACCTCCTCGGGCTCTGCGAGCGGCTCTGTGAGGCCCGCGAACGGCTGCTCGCGGTCGCCGCCGCCGAGTCCGAGACCGCCATGCCGGGCTACACCCACCGCCAGCCCGCACAGCCGACGACCGTCGCCCACTGGGCGCTGTCCTACGAGGCGGCGCTGGCCCGCGATACCGAGCGGCTGGTCGACGCCTACGACCGGCTCGATCGCTCGCCGCTCGGCGCGGCGGCGTTTGCCGGCACGCCCTTTCCGATCGACCGCGAGCGGACCGCCGAGTTGCTCGGGTTCGACGGGCTCGTCGAGAACGCGGCCGACGCCGTCTCGGCCCGAGATTTTCTGCTCGAGGTTGCCGCCGGGCTCGCGGCGACCGCGGTGACGGTCTCGGGACTCGCCACCGACGCCGTCGAGTTCGCGAGCGACGGGCTGATCGAACTCGACGATGACTACGCCTCGACCTCCTCGATCATGCCACAAAAAAAGAATCCGGACACGCTCGAGCTCGCCCGCGCCCGGGTCGGAGACGCCGGCGCCGCGGTCAACGCCGTGCTCACGACCCTGGCCGGGCTCCCGCGGGCGTACAACCGCGATCTCCAGCGGGTGACGACCCACTTCTGGGAGGCGATCGACGAGACCGCCCCGGCCGTCGAGGTCGCCGTCGGCGCGGTCGCGACCGCCGACTGGCCCACGGACCGGCTCGCCGCGGCCGCCACGGCGGACTTCTCGACCGCCACCGGCGTCGCCGACCGGCTGGCAATGGCCGGACTCCCTTTCCGGACCGCACACGAGATCGTCGCCGAGGCCGCCGCCGCGACCGAGGGCACGCCCGACGTCGCAGCGATCCTCGCCGCCGTCGCGGAGCACGATGTCGAGCCCGACGAGGAGGCGCTCGCGGCGGCGCTCTCCGCGGCCGGCAGCGTCGAGATGCGGGATTCCCGGGGCGGCCCGGCGCCCGCGGCCGTCGCCGACGCCCGCGAGCGGGCCGGAGCGAGACTCGCCGCCCACCGCGAGGCAGCCACGACCCGACGGCGGCGGCTCGACGACGCGACGACTCGACTCGCGACGGAGGTCGATCGGTATGTCTGAGCGACCGCCGTCCCCGTCGGGGTACATATCAATATACATAACATAATCGAAAGAAGCTCGCAATAGGGCCGTTCTGAACCCGCTTAGTCCGAAGTCCATACTATAATCTTGATGGTATTTTCGAAGTGTTTAAGTATAACACCGTCCGAACGGGAGGTATGCCAGCCGACTGCATCGAGTGCGGCGCGGAGATCAGCCTGCACCACGAGGTAGAGACCGGAGAGATCGTCGACTGTGGCACCTGCGGGGCGGAGCTCGAGGTCATCGGGGTCGACCCGATCCTCGTCGACACCGCGCCCGAACTCGAGGAGGACTGGGGAGAGTGAGCCACGCCAGGAATCGTCTCGAATCGACCGGCGGTGGCGACGGGTCGATCCGGCGATGAACGTCGGCGTGCTGTACTCCCGGATCCGCCGGGACGAGAAGCTGCTGCTCGGCGAGCTGCGCGAGCGGGGCCACGACGTGACGAAAATCGACGTTCGCGAGCAGCGGTTCGGGCTCGCCGACGCGCCGGCGGCCCTCGACGTCGATCTGCTGGTCGACCGGTGTCTGGCCACCAGCCGGAGTCTGTACGCGACCCGCTTCGCGGAGGCCTACGGTGTGCCCGCGGTCAACGACGCCGCGACGGCCCGGGTGTGTGCGAACAAGGTCGAGACCAGCCTGGCCCTAGCCGCGGCGGGCGTGCCGACGCCGGCGACGGAGGTTGCCTTCACCGTCGAGAGCGCGCTCGCGGCCGTCGAGTCGTTCGGCTACCCGTGCGTGCTCAAGCCCGTCGTTGGTTCGTGGGGCCGGCTGATGGCGAAGATCGACTCCCGAACGGCCGCGGAGGCGATCTTCGAGCACAAGGCAACGCTCGGTCACTACGAGCACAAGATCTTTTACCTGCAGGAGTACGTCGACAAGCCCGGCCGGGACATCCGCGTGCTCGCGGCCGACGGCGAGCCGATCGCAGCGATGACCCGCAGCGGCGAGCACTGGCTCACCAACGCCGCCCAGGGGGCGGAGACCGCCGCCTTCGAGCTCGACGACCGGGCCCGGAAGCTGGTCCGTGCGGCGAGCGACGCCGTCGGCGGCGGCCTGCTCGGGGTCGATCTGATGGAGACCGACGAGGGCTACACTGTCCACGAGCTCAACCACACCGTCGAGTTCAAGGCCCTGAACGAGGCGACCGACGCCGACGTGCCCGCTCGGGTGGTCGACTGGCTCGAGGCCCGCGCGGAGGTGGCCGCGTGAGCCCGAGCGCACCCGCCACCGCGAGCGTGGTCGGCGCGAGCGGCTACGCCGGCGGGGAGCTCGTGCGGTTGCTCGCCGATCACCCCGAGTTCGAGCTCGTCCAGGCGACCAGCCGCTCGGAGACCAATCGCACGGTCGGACACGTCCACCCGAACCTCCGGGATCTCGACCTGCGCTTTACAGATCCCGGTGAGCTTGAGCCCGTCGACGTGCTGTTCGCGGCGACGCCTCACGGCGTCTCGATGACCGAGATCGACCGCTACCGGGCGGCCGCGGAGACGGTCGTCGACCTGTCGGCGGACTTCCGGCTCTCGGATCCGAGTGTCTACGACCGGTACTACGACGGCCACGACCGCCCGGAACTGCTCGGGGAGGCCGTCTACGCGCTGCCGGAGCTGCACCGCGAGGAGCTGCCCGGCGCGGAGCTGATCGCGGTCGGCGGCTGCAACGCGACCGCGGCGATCCTCGCGCTCGCGCCGCTCGTCGAGGCCGGACTGGTCGGCGAGCCGACGGTCGTCGACCTGAAGGTCGGCTCGAGCGAGGGCGGCGCCGCCGCCGGCGCGGCCGGCTCGCACCCCGAACGCTCCGGGGTCGTCCGGCCGTACGCCCCGACGGGTCACCGCCACGAGGCCGAACTCGCGGCCGAACTCGGGGTCGAGGCGGCTCTCACCGTCCACGCCGTGGACATGACCCGCGGCGCGGCCGCGACCTGTCACGCCTTCTCGGAGGCCGCGGCGTCCGTCGAGCGCGGCGACCTCTGGGCGGCCTACCGCGAGCGGTACGACGACGAGCCGTTCGTCGACGTGGTCGCCGGCGGCGGCGGACTCTACCGGTACCCCGAACCGAAGGTCGTCGCCGGGACGAACCGCGCGGAGGTCGGGTTCGCGGTCGATACCGATCGGATCGTCGCTTTCGGCGCGATCGACAACCTGCTGAAGGGCGCGGCCGGCCAGGCCGTCCAGGCTGCGAACGTCGCCGTCGGGGCCGAGGAGACCGCCGGCCTCGATCACCGGGGACTCCACCCCGTGGGGGCACCATGACCGGGGCGCCGGTAGTGATAAAGGTCGGCGGCGCCCGGGCGGTCGACCAGGGCGGAACGCTGTCCTCGATCGCCGAGCTGGCCGCCGACCGGGAGGCGGTCGTCGTCCACGGCGGCTCGACGGCCGTCGACGACCAGCTGACCGAACTCGGGATCGAGCCCGAGTACGTCGAGACGCCCGAGGGGGTCGTCGGTCGGTTCACCGACGCCGAGACGATGGCGGTCTTCGAGATGGTCATGCCGGGCCGGCTGAACACCGACGCCGTCGCCCGGCTCCGCACAGCGGGCGTCGACGCGGTCGGACTCTCCGGGCTGGACGGCGGGCTCCTGTCGGGGCCACGCACCGACGCCGTCCGGGTGCAGGACGGCGACCGGAAGCGGATCCGCCGGGGCGATCACTCCGGGCGGATCGAGTCGGTCAACGCCGACCTGCTCGAGGGGCTGCTCGCTGATGGGTACACCCCGGTCGTCTCGCCCCCGATGGCCGGACGCGACGACGGGACCGTGGTACCGGTCAACACCGACTCCGACCGGGCCGCGGCGGCGATCGCAGCCGCGCTCGGGGCCACGCTCGCCGTGCTCACCGACGTTCCGGGCGTGCTCGCGGACCCCGACGACGAAGGAACGTTGATCGAACGCGTCGCGACGCCCGACGAGTGGGCCGAACTTACCGCGGCTGCCGAGGGATTCATGCAACGGAAAATCATGGCACTCGAAGCGGCACTGACCGGCGGCGCCCGGCGGGCGATCGTCGCCGACGCGACCGTCGACCGTCCGGCCCAGGTCGCACTGTCCGGCGGAGGCACCCACGTCCTGCCCGCGGCCGTCGGCGAACCTGCGCCCGAGTCGGGCGCGGAGGCCGAGCGATGACCGGCTTCGTCTACTCGGAGAAGCCAATCGAGATCGTCTCCGGTGAGGGACCGTACCTGTACGACGACGACGGCCGGGAGTATCTCGACATGGGGGCGAGCTACGCCTGCGTGCCGCTGGGTCACGGCCACGAGGCCGTCGACCGAGCGGTCCGCGAGCAGTTGGACGAGCTCACGTTCGTCCAGGCCTCGTATCCCGTCGCCGCGCGGACGGCGCTGTACGACCTGCTCGCGGAGACCGCCCCCGGCGACGCCGGCAACGTCTGGCTGTGTAACTCCGGCGCGGAGGCAAACGAGGCGGCGCTGAAGTTCGCCCGGGCGGCCACCGGCCGTTCGAAGATCGTCGCCACGATGCAGGGCTTTCACGGCCGGACGATGGGAGCGCTCGCGACCACCTGGAAGGACAAGTACAAATCTCCCTACGAGCCGCTGATCGGCGACGTCGAGTTCGTCCCGTACAACGATCCGGCGGCGATGACAGACGCCGTCGACGAGGAGACCGCGGCGGTGATCGTCGAGCCGATCCAGGGCGAGGGCGGCATCAATCCCGGCACGAAGGAGTTCCTCCAGACCACGCGCGTCGAGACCGCGACCAGCGGCGCGGCACTCGTGATGGACGAGGTCCAGACCGGCCTCGGCCGGACCGGCCGGCTGTGGGCCAGCGACCGGGTCGATGTCGTGCCCGACATGCTCACCGCCGCGAAGGGACTGGGCAACGGCCTGCCGATCGGGGCGACGCTGTGTCGTGACTGGATCGCCGAGGCCCACGGCTCCCACGGCTCGACGTTCAGCGGCGGCCCCGTCGTCTCGGCGGCGGCCGGCGCCACCGTCTCGACGCTGCTTGAGGCGGAGCTGCCGGCACGGGCCGCCGATGTCGGAGCCTACCTCCGGGATCGGCTGGCAGAACTCGAGAACGCTCGGGCGGTCCGCGGGGAGGGGCTGATGATCGGGATCGAAGTCGGCCGGGGCGCAAACGGGGTCCTCCGCGAGCTCGCCTTAGAACACGGCCTGCTCGCGCTGCCGGCCGGTCGGACGGTCGTTCGGCTGCTCCCACCGCTGACGATCACCCGCGAGCACGCCGATCGGGCCGTCGCCGCACTCGCGGCGGTGATCGACGAGTGACCCGCCCCCGCGAGCTGCTCGTCGAGCTCGTCGAGACCCCCTCGGTCAGCGGCGACGAGGCCGCCTGTGCCGATCGACTCGTCGAGTACTTCCGCGCGCACGGTAGAGAGGCGTGGCTGGACCCGGCCGGTAACGTCCGGGCGCCCGGGGACGACGAACTGCTGCTCACCTCCCATCTCGACACCGTGCCCGGGGAGATCCCGGTCCGGGTCGAGGACGGGACGCTGTGGGGGCGGGGAAGCGTCGACGCGAAGGGGTCGCTCGCGGCGCTCGCTGTTGCCGTGGTCCGCTCGGGGGCGACTTTCGCCGGCGTCGTCGACGAGGAACGGCGCTCTCGGGGAGCCCGTCACCTGGTCGAGGACCGCCCGGCTCCCGGGGCGGTAATAAACGGCGAGCCCTCCGGGTGGGACGGCCTGACGCTTGGCTACCGCGGCCTGCTCGCTGGGACCTACGTCTGTACCTCCGAATCCGGGCACAGCTCCCGCCCCGAGAACAACGCTATCCAGGACGCGTTCGCGTGGTGGAGCCGCGTCGAGGCGGCCCTCGAGCGCGACGAGTGGCACTCGGCGTTCGAGCGGGTCACGCCAAAGCCTGTCGCCGTCGAGGGCGGCCCGACCCCCGACGGGCTCTCGGTGGAGGCGACCGTCGACGTCGAGTTCCGGGTGCCCCCAGACCGAACGGCCGCCGACGTCAGGGAACTCGTAGACGGCTGTCTCGAGGCCGGCACGGTCAACTGGCAGGACGCCGTCGAGCCGGTGCTCGAGAGCCCGCGCACGCCGGTCGCCCGGGCCTTCCGCGCGGCGATCAGGGCCGCGGACGGCGAGCCCCGCATGCTGCGCAAGACCGGCACGAGCGACATGAACGTCTACGCCGAGGCCTGGGACTGTCCGATCGTCTCCTACGGGCCCGGCGACTCGGGACTGGATCACGCACCCGACGAGCGGCTCCCGCTCGCGGCCTTCGACCGGGCGGTCGAGGTACTCGAGACGGTCACGGAGCGACTGCTATGAGCGACGGTCCGCGCGCGATACTCGACGTCGACGACCTCGCCCCCGCGGAGCTCGCGGAGGTACTCGAGCTGGCCGCCGAGCTGAAAGCCGGCGACGGCGGGCCCCGCCTCGATCGAACCCTCGCGCTGTTGTTCGAACAGCCCTCGACCCGGACCCGGGTCTCCTTCGAGGCCGGGATCGGTCGGTTGGGCGGTCGCGCGGTCTTTCTCGGACCGGACCAGACCCAGCTCGGCCGCGGCGAGCCGATCCGGGACACGGCCCGGGCGCTCTCGCAGTACGTCGACGTCGTCGCCGCCCGGGTCGGGACCCATGCCGACCTCGCGGAGCTCGCGGAGTACGCCTCGGTCCCGGTGATCAACGCCCTGACCGACGCCGCACACCCCTGCCAGACGCTCGCGGACCTGCTGACGATCCGCGAACGGCACGGCGAGGACGCTCGGGTCGCCTGGGTGGGTGACGGCAACAACGTCTGTCAGTCCCTCGCCGTGGGCGCGGCGATGACCGACCTGGAGCTGACGATCGCGACGCCGCCGGGCTACGAGATCGACCGCGGGGTCCGCGACCGGGCTGGGGCGCTCGGCGGGGCCCCCGAAGAGACCACCGACCCGGCCGCGGCGGTCGCCGAGGCCGACGCCGTCTACACCGACGTCTGGGTGAGCATGAGCCAGTCCGTCGACCGGAAAACAAAGCTCCGGGCCTTCGAGGGCTTTCAGGTCACCCGCGAGCTTCTGGGCCGGCGGACGCTGCTTCACTGCCTGCCCGCCCACCGCGGCGAGGAGGTCACCGACGCTGCCCTCGAAGCCAAAAACAGTGCCGTCTGGCAGCAGGCCGAAAACCGGCTCCACGCGCAGAACGCGTTGCTCGTCTGGCTCTTCGACCAGTATCAACGCTGAAAACGACTTCCGAACGGTTATGTCGCTCACCGAACAAGCTCCGAGAGAGCGATGCCTGCCCCGGTTCTCGTGGCGTACGTTGGTGACGAGCGCCGAGGGGTCGACCTGCTCGAGCTGTTCGAGTCCCGGCTCCACCGCTCGGTCCACGCGGCGACGGCCGGTCCGGACGGTGCCGAGCGGGTTCTCGAGGCGCCGGTCGACGCGGTCGTCTGCGGCCCGGAGCTGTCGCCCGCCGAGCTCCAGACGGTCGTCTTCGAGACCGCGGACCGGCGGCCTGGCGCGCCGATCTTTAATCTGACCGGCGAGCCGGTCGCGGCCCCCGAGCGGCTCGACGTTCGTCAGTTCGACGCGGGTACGCCCGCCGAGACGGCGGTCGAACGGCTGGCCGGGGCAGTCGTCGACGGCGACGCCGAGCCCCGCACGCTCGGCCAGTACCTCGCAGTCGACGACGCCTGGCGGGTCGTCGACTGGGACCCTCGGCTGGCCGAGTGGACGGGCGCCGCCCCCGCCGAGGCGATCGGCGAGTCGCTGTGGACGGTGCTGCCGGCCGGCCGGGACGGCGAGCTTGCCGCCACATACCGCGAGGCCGCTGCGGCGGGCGAGCCGACCACGACCGAGGTGTTTCACGCCCCCACGGAGCGGTGGTTCAGCCTGCGGGTGGTCCCGCTCCGGGCCGGTGGACTCGAGTCGTATCTCCACGAGATCACCGAGTACCGCGAGCAGGCCTTCGGCGCCGGCGGCCGGCTCGAACAGACCCTCGATCGCATTACGGACGCGTTTTTCGCCCTCGACACCGACGAGCGGTTCGTCTTTCTCAACAGCCGCGCCGAGTTCGTCCTCGACGTGGAGGAAGAGTCGGTGCTGGGCCGACGGTTCCCGGAGGTGTTTCCCGCCGCGACCGGAACGGACCTCTACGAGGCGTTCCGCGAGGCCCTCTCCTCCCGGGAGCCGACGAGCTTCCGGGAGTACTACCGCCCGCTCGAACGCTGGTTCGAGGTCAACGCCTATCCCTCTGAGGACGGCCTGTCGGTGTTTCTCCGCGACGTCACCGAACAGGTCAGACTCCGGCACCGGCTCGAACAGCTCCACGAGGTCACCCGGGAGCTCGTGGTCGCCGAATCCGACGACGTGATCGCCGCCGAGACGGTCCGCGCCGCGGCGGACGTGCTCGGGTACAACCGCGTGATCGTCTGGCGCCACGACCAACAGACCCAGCGGCTCGTCCCGATCGCCGCCGGCGCGGGGATCGAGGCCGACCCGGCGACGGACGAGGACGCAGCACCCGGCCCGGTCGCCCCCGGTACGGAGCCGATCTGGAGCGTCCACGAGGACGGCGAGTCCCAGCTCACGGGCTATGTCCCGGCGGCCGCGACCGCGGAGTACCGGCCTGACGCCGTCGCCTCGGAGCTGCTCGTCCCGATCGGGGAGTACGGCGTCCTCGCGGTCTACGACGAGCAACGCGACGCCTTCGACGAGCCCGACACGGAGCTGTTTCGCGTGCTCGCCGGGGCGGCCGCCTCGGCGTTTGCCAGGGCCCGCCGTGAACGCCAGCTGGCCCGGCGCAACGAACGCCTCGACGAGTTCGCGAGCGTCGTGAGCCACGACCTGCGCAACCCGATCAGCGTCGCGGCCGCCCACGTCGAGCTCGCCCGCGACGCCGAGGATCCGAGCCAACACCTCGATACGATCGACGAAGCGCTCTTTCGGATGGAGGACCTGATCGACGACCTACTCGCCCGCGCCCGGGGCGACCGCGAGCTCGCCCGCGAGGAGCTCTCGCTTGCGGAAACCGCCCGAGACGCCTGGGAGAGCGTCGACACCGCCGCGGCCAGCCTCACCGTCGACGACGCGCGTCTCAACGCCGATCCCGACAGGCTCCGGCAGCTGTTCGAGAACCTGTTTCGCAACGCCGTCGAACACGTCGGCGAGGACGTCGCGGTCCGGATCGGCCCCCGCGAGAGCGGGTTCTACGTCGCCGACGACGGCCCTGGCATCCCCCCCGATCAGCGCGAGGAGATCTTCGAGCAGGGCGTCACCCACTCCGAGTCCGGCACCGGGTTCGGGCTCGCGATCGTCGCAGACATCGTCGAGGGACACGGCTGGACGATCGAGGTCGGCGACGCCGCGGCCGGTGGCGCCCGCTTCGAGGTCACCGGGGTCCGATCGCTCGCTCCCGCCCGGTAAGCCGCCTGACGGACGCCCTGACGAGCGGGCCGAAACTGGACGTTCGTAAGATTGTAGTCCCGCGCCCGCCTGTCTCCGCCGATGACCTACGAGGATCTCGACCGACGACTGGTCAACGCGCTGCTGGGTGACGGGCGCGCCAGCCTCAGAAACCTCGCCGAACAGCTCGAGGTCTCGGTCACGACCGTCTCGAATCACCTCTCGGAGCTCGAGGAGGCCGGCACGATTGAGGGGTACACGCCAGTCGTCGATTACGCCACGCTCGGGTACGACGTCACGGCGATCATCCAGCTCAACGTCGAGGGCAAGGCGTTAGTCGAGGTCACCGAGCGGCTGGCCGACCAGCCCCAGATGATCAGCGTCTACGAGGTGACCGGCGACCACGACATCGTCGCGATCGGCAAGTTCGAGGACACCGACGACATGAACGCGACGATCAAGGAGCTGCTCACGACCCCGGAGATCAAGGAGTCGAACACGAGCGTCGTGCTCAACCCCGAGAAAGAACACGAGCAGTTCACGCTCGACGTCTGACCGAGCGGCTCGAACCAGACGGCCGCGACCAGGCAGGCCAGAAAGACCCACGGCCCAACCAGTAGCACTGCCGCGGTCTCGGACCGCGCCTGCGCCCCGGCGGTGGCGAAGTCGGCCCCGCCCCCGGCTCCGACGAGCGCGTACCGACACTCTGAGGGGTCAGTGGGTTGTCCTCCTCGACGCGCCGTGTACACCGCCGGGCCAGTCGCGAGTGTGCCGCCCGGTCGGCGGCGCGAACTCCCCGACGACCGCGCCGAACGGCGCCGCCGGGGCGCACGAAGACCGGATACACCTGCGAGCGTTCGCCTCGCAGGTCGGCGCGGGGCGCCGCCGCATGCCGGGCGATCGCCGTGCCGAGGGGAGCGCTGCCGAGCGATTACCACCATCCACTGTCTCGTCGGCCGGCCAAATCTTTATGTACGTCTCACACATTGTTCTCATCGATGACAATCGTGTCGTGTCACCCCGGCAGCCCCCCGGGAGGTTCCCCTCGATGAGCTCGCACACGAGCGATCGGCTGCTCGCCGAGTTCGACCGGTCCCTGCTCCGGACCAGCCGCCGCGCGCTCGACGCGGAGTCGCCGCTCGTCCGGAGCGAGGTCCGGGGCCTGATCGGCGACGAGACCCTCGAGCTGCCGGTACCGCCGGTCGTCGAGGACGAGCCGGTCCGCGTGTTACACGTCGACGACGACCCGCGGCTGGGCGAGCTCACGAGAGACCACCTCGAGCGGATCGACGACCGGTTCGAGGTCGTGACCGCGGCCAGCGCCGTCGGCGCGCTCGATCACCTCGACGACCAGCGGTTCGACTGTGTCGTCAGCGACTACGAGATGCCGAACACGAACGGGCTCGAACTGCTCGAGATCGTCCGCGAGCGGTACCCCGATCTGCCCTTTATTCTGTTCACCGGGAAGGGCAGCGAGGCGATCGCGAGCGACGCGATCGCGGCCGGCGTGACCGACTACATGCAAAAGGAGCTGACGGCAGACCAGTACGAGGTGCTCGCGAACCGAGTCCAAAACGCCGTCGAGCAGTACCGCACCCAAGAGCGGTTCTGGAACGCCTTGTCCTGGTACCGCCACCTCCTCGAGCAGGACCTCGCGGGTGTGTTCATCCTTCAGGACGACCGGTTCGCTTACGTCAACGATCGGCTCGCCGAGCTGCTCGGCCACCCGAAACACCAGCTCGTCGGTAGCACCCCAGAAGACATCGCGGCGAGCACCGACGACTCGCTCGCCCGGCTCGTCGAGCTCGACTCGGGTAGCGAGACGGTGACCGTCGAGTGTCTCACCCAGGGCGTCGACGGCGTCGAACGCCGCGTTACGGTGTACTGCGCCGCCGTCGAGTACGACTCGACCTCGGGCTGTATCGGTCTGGTCTGGCCGACAGGCTCGTAACCGACCCGCGGACCCGCGGCCCACTCGGAACCGCTCGACTCCGTCTCGGCGGCGCTCGCGGTCGCTCGAACGGCCCACGGGGTACCACGAACGGTCGGCAGCCGCGGCGCTGTCCGGGGATGACATGGCCCCGGAGGGTTTTAGCCGAGTCGGCAACAACGCGTGTTCGAATGGACGAGGCTGGTGTGTCGGCGTTCCGTCGGCGCGGGACCATTGGGATCGAGGAGGAGTATTTCATCGTCGACGGGACCGGCCGTCCGACAGCCGGGACCGACGAGCTGGTCTACGGTCCCGCGCCCCCCGAGCCGCTCGTCGATCGGCTCGACCACGAGCTGTTCCAGTTCGTCATCGAGACTCAGACGCCGATCATCGAGCGCCCCGGAGCTGTTCGCGAGACGGTCCGATCCGTCCGGACGGCGCTGCTCGAGCACGCCGCGGCCCACGAGTACGGGATCGCCGCCGCCGGCCTCCACCCCGCGGCCCGGTGGCGCGAGCTCGATCACGCCCGCAAGTCCCGGTATCAGTCCCAGCTCGATCGGATCCAGTACCCCCAACACCGCAACACGACCGCCGGGCTGCACGTCCACGTCGGCGTTGACGACCCGGACATGGCCGTCTGGGTCGCAAACGAGTGTCGCTGGCACGTCGGCCTGGTGCTCGCGCTGGCAGCGAACTCGCCCTACTGGGACGGGTTCGACACCGGCCTGGCCTCCGCGCGGGCGCTGATCTTCGAGGGACTACCAAACACCGGGATCCCGACGGCGTTTGACTCATACGCTGACTTCGCGGCCTTCGAGCGGCGGATGCTCGACACCGACGCGATCGCCGACCGGGGAGAGCTCTGGTATGACGTTCGGCCCCATTCGAGACACGGCACCGTCGAGATCCGGGTGCCCGACGCACAGCACGACCCCGAACGGGTCGCCGCAGTCGTCGAGTACGTCCATGCCGTGGTGTCTGACCTCTGTGAGCGTTACGAGGACGGCGAGCCGGCGAGCGACCGCCGCCGGGAACTGCTCGATCAGAACAAGTGGCAGGCCCTTCGGCACGGCCACGAGGCCGTCCTGTTCGACCGCAGGCTCTCCGAGCGGGTCGGGCTGGGCGAGCTCGTCGACCGGGAGGCCGACCGGCTCGGAGTCTCCGCGCTCCGCGAGCTGTACGATCGGGAGAGCGGCGCCGCCCGCCAGCGCCGGATCCGCGACGAGGACGGCTCCGGGGCGCTCCGGGAGGCGCTGCTGATCGAGCCCTGACCAGACTCTTGTGCGTGGCCCCGCAACGAACAGGCATGCCAACACACAGCGTCCGGTTTCGCGACCCGGCGGGGGCGGTCAGGACCGGCCGGTGGGTCGACGGCGAGCCCGGTGCGGACGGACGGATCGTCGCCGCCGGGCGGTCCTACGATCCGGCGGCCAACGGGGTGCGGGTGCTCGCGCCCTGCGAGCCGACCAAGATCGTCTGCGTCGGGCGCAACTACGCAGATCACGCCGCCGAGCGCGACGCGTCGGTCCCAGACCGCCCCGCACTCTTCCTGAAGCCGCCCTCGGCGGTGGCGGGGCACGGCGACGCGGTCCCGCTGTTGCCCGACGTGCAGACCGACTACGAGGCCGAGCTCGCGGTCGTGATCGGCGAGCAGTCCCGGAACCTCTCACCGGAGCAGGCCGCCGGCGCGGTCGCCGGCTACACCTGCATGGTCGACCTCTCGAACCGCGACGACCAGGCCCGCGAGCAAAACTGGGTTCGCGGGAAGGCCTTCGACGGCGCCGCGCCGCTGGGCCCGGTGCTCGCCCCGCCGTCGTCGGTGCCGGCCGACGCGGCGATCGAGCTCCGCGTCGACGGCGACCGCAGACAGGCCGCCAGCCGGTCGGATCTCGTCTTCTCGGTTCCCGAGCTGCTCGTCGAGATCACCCGCTACTGCAGCTTAGAGCCCGGGGACGTGGTCGCGACGGGCACGCCGGCCGGGGTCGGGCCGCTCTCGCCGGGCGAGACCGTCGCGGTCACGATCGAGGGGGTCGGCACGCTCCGTCACACCGTCACGCGGCCGGCCTGATCGACCGCAGTCGCTTTGTTCGCCCGGCACTCACCATGGGTATGCACGTCGGAATCGTCGGCGCGGGGGCGGCCGGGGCCGCCGCGGCCTACACCGTCGACGCGGTCGTGCCCGCCGCCGAGATCACGGTCCTGGAAAAGTCCAGCGGGGTCTGTGGCCGCGCGGCGGCCCGCAGGCGCGGCCCGATCACCTACGAGCACGGCGCCAACTACCTGAAAGACGACGACGAGCGGGTCGTCGAGCTCGTAACCGAGGAGCTCTCGACGGATGGGCTCGTCGATATCGCGGAGCCGATCCACGTCTTCGACGCCGAGGGAACGGTCTCTGAGGGGCGAGGGGGGGACGCCCGCCGGTGGACCTACCGCGACGGGATCACCCAGCTCGCCAAGCGGCTGTTCGACGGGACCGACGCGACCGTCCACCGCAACACCCGCGTCACGGAGCTGAGCCGGACCGGCGGCTGGCGCGTCGAGACCGACGACGGCCGCGAGCGGGGCCCTTTCGACGCGCTCGTGCTCACGCCGCCGGCGCCCCAATCGGCGGCCCTGCTCGAGGCGGCCGACTGGGCGGTGCCGCTGCGCGAGGAGCTTGCGGCCGCGGCCGCGGAGGTACCCTTCCGGACCATCTGGACGGCCGTGCTGGGCTACGAGACCGCGATCGACCGGCCCTACTACGCGCTCGTAAATCCCGGCAAGGACCACGACGTCGGGTGGATCGGCCGCGAGGAGTGCAAGCCCGGCCACGTCCCGGAGGGTCAGTCGGTGTTGCTCGTCCAGGCCGCTCACGACTGGTCCCGGGACAACGTAGAGGCCGCCCCCGAGACGGTCGCCGACGAGCTGGCAACGATGACCGCAGATATCGTCGGCGAGGCCCGCCTCGCCGACCCCGACTGGGTCGACACCCAGCGCTGGCGGTACGCGCTCCCCGAAGGCGGCATCCCAGCCGGCCCGGTCGCCTCGGCCCGGGAACACGACCTGTACCTCGCCGGTGACTGGGTCGCGGGCGAGGCGCGACTCCACGCCGCCGTCCGGAACGGGATCGAGACTGGCGAACGAATCGCCCACCGCCGCTAGTCGCCGAGTCCCGCGACGTCTTCGGCGGTCACCTCGCGGTCCTCCGGCAGCCGGTCGATGCAATCATAACAGAGGAAATGCTCGGTCCCGTCGGCCAACTCGAGGGTCATCCCCTCGGTGGGCTCGAAGCTGAGCGTCCAGATGTCGGCGATCCCGCCCCCGATGTTGACCGCCTCGTCGCAGCCGTCACACCGTTCGGTCGCCATACCCTGAGTGGGGCCTCGGCGGGCAACGGCCTTTCGGTCCCGGCACCGACTCGCCGACCGGGCTACTCGTCGGTGATCCGGTCGTACTGCGCTAAGAGCGCCTCGGTCGACTCATCGCCCTCGAACTCTACGCTCCCGTCGTACTCCTCGCGCTCGTCGTCGAAGCTGGCGTCGACCTCGCTGTTCTTTCGCTCGCGACGCTCGTGTTCTTCCTCGTCGTAGGCGCCCATCGACATGGGTTGACACACAAAGCTTTGTCGCTGTAAAATATGAATCTAACGCCGACGGCTGACGCTCCGCAGTGATAGACGATATTTTGATTATATCGGGATCTCCTGGGCATATACCCATAGTTTTCTTTATGAGAAAATATTTGTTTTGTTATGCGCGTCGTTCGGTTCGTCCGGTCGCTCGTGGCTCGCGTCGGAGCCGATCGGATTCACCCCGAAGTTCCTCCGGTCACGATCACTGACCGGGAGGGGCGAGAGCTGTTCGTTCGGTCCTACCGGGAGTCTGAGTTTGACGCACTGGCGAAGATGTACGACGCGTTCGACACCGAACACCGGGCACAGGGAACCCCGCCCGTCGCGCCGACCGCCGTCAGGCGGTGGCTCGGAGACATCTTGGACGGCGTGAACGTCCTCGCCGTCCACGACGATCGGGTCGTCGGACACGTCAGCTTCGTTCCCGACGGCACCGGTCGCCACGAGCTGGCCGTGTTCGTCCACCAGGAGTACCACGGCGCGGGGATCGGGACGCGGCTTCTCGCGGCGGGACTCGGACGGGCCCGGGAGGCCGGCGTCGAGTACGTCTGGCTCTCGGTCCGGGCCGATCGGCACCGTCTCCAACGGTTCTACGGGCGGGCCGGGTTCAGTACGATCACCGCGGTGGGGGTGACTCACCGAATGTCGCGGTATCTCTGACCCGCCGGCCCGATCGGTCGGCCGGCAACTACTCGGCCAGTAGCTCCTCCGCGAGCATCGGCACGAACGTGCCGACGTCGGTGACCATCCCGACGGCCTGTGCGCTGCCCCGGTCGACGAGCTGGGTGACCGTCGCCGGGTCGATGTCGACGCAGATCGTCCGGGTCGTCGAGGGGAGACAGTTCCCGACCGCGACCGAGTGAAGCAGCGTCGAGAGCATCACCACGAGGTCGGCCCGGTGGGCCTGCTCGCGGATGGCGTTCTGTGCCTCGACGGCGTCGGTGATCGTGTCGGGGAGGGGCCCGTCGTCGCGGATCGACCCCGCGATCACGTACTCGACATCGCCGGTGACACACTCGTACAGCACGCCGGACTCGACGACCCCGTCCTCGACCGCGGACTCGAGCCCGCCCGCGCGGATGATCTCGCTGATCGCGTAGATGTGGTGTTTGTGTCCCTTCCGGGGGTGATCGAGCGACTCGGTGTCCACGCCCAGGGAGGTGCCGTACAGGTCCCGCTCGACGTCGTGGACCGCGAAGCCGTTGCCGATCGAGAGCATGTCGACAAATCCCTCTCGTACCAGCCGAGCCAGGTCCTCGCGGGCCCCCGAGTGGATCAGCGCCGGCCCGGCGACGACGAGCACGTTCCCCCCCTCACGTTTGGTCTCGGCGATCGCGGCGGCGATCTTCTCGATCGTCGATCGCGAGGGCCGCTCCGAGGAGATGCCCCCCTGCATGAACCCGAACGCGCCCTCCCGTCCCCGGGGGCGCTCGGGCGGACGGACCCGGATGCCGGCGTTGCCGGTCACGACCAGATCGCTGGCCTCGACGCCGTTCAACACCTCCGTATAGGCCCGCGGCCCCTCGGGACCGTCGGGGTCGACGACGACCGCACAGTCCATCTCCGGGTCCTCGACGGTGAGCCACTCGCCCTCGTAGCGGACATCGGTCGGGTGGTTGGTCGTCGAGTAAAACCCCGGCGGCACGACTTGGTCGTCGGGCGCGGCCTCGAGCTCGGCGTCGTTTGGATTGACCGGGTTGGCGCCGTTCTGGTGGAGCTCGTGGATGATCGACTGGAGGTGCTCGGCGTCCCCGGCCTCGACGGTCAACAGGGCGTACGAGCGCTCGGTCTTGCTCCGGCCGATCTGGAACTCCTCGACCTTGAAGGCCCCGTCCATGTCCATGATGATATCAAACGCCGCCTCCATCATCCCCGAGTCGATGATGTGTCCCTCGAGCTCGACGGCACGCGTCACAGCCATATCGCAGGGTACGCGGCCCTCGCAAAGACGGTTGCGCTCGGACCTCCGGCAATTATCACGAATGAGAACTCACAGGCAAGAGTAATACGCTCGGTTCGGGACTCTCAACACGAGGATCTCGCGATCCCGATGTCACGTGTCCCCGCTCGGCTTAGCGGTCAGCGCGGTATCTCGGCAGTTGTGGATGTCGTATTATTGGTTGCGATCGTGATCGCGTTGGGGGCGACGGTGGCGGGACTGACGCTGTCGATTGCTGAACCCCCAGAAGAGCCGGCCTTTGGGACCGACGACGGCTCTCAGTCGAATCCCTTCGGCGACAGCGACGCGTTGGTCGCCGCGGAGGATCCGACCGCCGGGGCCGAGGATGTCCGATACCGAATCAGATTCGAGATCGCAGACTCGGACATGGAAGGGGACTCACTCAACGAACTGAAACTGTCGGTCACCGAGCCGCCATCGGTCGACGGCGTCGACAGTATGTTCTCGGGAGTCGTGCGCGGGGACATCGAGACCTTCGAGGTCGACAGGGAGGGTGGTGGAACCGAGAGCATCAGCGGAGACGTCCAGAGCTCGGACAACTGGGCGTTTGTGGACGGCGAGGTAGAGATGACACTCGACGGCAATTACACGAACCCGTCGGTCGGCGACGTGATCACCGTCATCTTCGGCGGCGTCGACAACCCGACCGAGCCCGCCACCTACGAGGTCGAGGTGACGCTGAACCAGGACGAGGACACCCAAGACGGAACGCTCGAGATCGTCTCCGACGACGACACAGACCACCTGGCCCCGCCGCGCAGGTCGGCCGATCTCGGCCCCGTAGCCGTGCCATGATGACGGTACTGCTGATCGTCCCGGGGACGAATCTCGATCGGCCGCGGCCGCTCAGTCGGTTTGTCCCCCAGTCCTCTCAGCTTGGTACAGCTCGTCGTCGGTCGGTGACTCCTCTCAGTCCCCGGACGTGCGCTCGCCGGGCAAACAGAGCGTGACGATCGCCCCGCGCGGCTCGCGGTCGTCGAGGCGCATCTTGCCGCCGAGCTGGGTCGCGATCAGGCGAACGATCCAGAGGCCGAGTCCACTCCCGTGTTCGAGGGCCGTCTCTCGGCCTGCCCGGATCGCCTCTTGCTCGGCCGCCGGAATCCCGGGGCCGTCATCGGCGACGGCGAGTTCCACCGGACAGGTTGTTCCGGGGTTGTAGTCCGCCGAAACAACGATCAACGGCTCGTCTCTGTCGCTGTGCTCGACCGCGTTCTCAACGAGCGTCTGGAGTGCCAGCCTGAGCGGCGCCGGCGGTGCCGCGACGATCAGCTCCCCTCCGGCGCTGGTGTCGAGTTCCGTTCGGACTCGGCACCGGGCGGGCAGCGTTTCCGTGACATCCGCGGTTAGTTCTCCGAGTGGCGTCCGGGCGTCGCCGGCGTCGATCTCGAGGATCTGTTCGGCTTCGCGGGCCTTATCAGAGAGCTCCGACAGGTCCCAGCCGATTCGCGTGATCGTCTCGAGGCTCTCGACGCTGGCAGGGTCGTCGGTGCGCTCCTTGGCGAGGTTGGCGTGTCCGATGATCACGTTCATCCGGTTCCGGAGGTTGTGCCTGAGCACGCGGTTGAACACGTTCAGTAGCTGTCGCCGGCCCTGTTGATCGGTCACGTCTCGAAGCACCACGGCGTGTCCCAAGAGGACGCCGTGCCCGTCGGTGAGCCGCGAGACACGCGCGGTGAACAGTTGCCGGCCGTCCCGTACGTTGAGCTCAAGTAGCTCGCCCGCGCTCAACTCTTCGATTGAGCGTCCGAGCAACGCCTCGACCTCGGTGCCGTAGGACCTGCCCGCGCCGCCGAACGCGGCCTTGGCGCTCGCGTTGAGTTCGGCGACTCGTCCCTCCGGCCCGAGTACGACGACGAGGTCGTCGATCTCCTCGATGAGGCGGCGTGCCCCGACCCGACCGGCTGACGGCGCGCGGTCGAACAGGGCCGCCGGTCCGACGAGCCCGGCCGCCGCGCTCGCGCCGGTTCCGAATCCGACAACGGCCATCACGCCGAGTACGAGCACCGACGTTGATTCGAGCTGCAATCCGAAGAGCAACGACACCCACGGCACCACGCCGAACGCCCCGATCGCGATCCCCGTCGCCGAATCAAGGTGTCGGTACCGTCTGAACGTCCATAGGACTGCGCCGGCGCCGGCGATGACCAGCCCGCCGGCGTACAACAGCCCGAACCACTGGCTCAGCTTGAGCGCTGCCAGTCCGACCGCCGTCGCGCCGGTCGCGGTTTCTTCGGTCGGGAGCGTGTACCAGGGCACGACCGCGGCGCCCGTTCGAAACGCGGTCGCGAACGCGCCGAAAAGAACCGGAGCCGCGACGAGCCCGGCCACTCGCGCCGAGAGAAACTCTTCCTGGCCGATGTACTCGAAGATAAAAAACAGCCAGACGAGCGGAAGCACCAGCCCGGCCAGCACGACGGTCGAGACGAGCACGAGCCGCGAGTTGAGGACGAATCCGGCGCTGACGCTGGCCGCGGCGACGCCCATCGTCGCCGCCACGAGCGCAAACGACCGCACGGCCGGCGCCTGAACCCGCAGCCGGGCGACGATCGCCACGCCTACCAGCGCGGCGGCGGCAGCCGCACAGCCTGCGGCGATCGCCGAGTAAATCACGATGGCGTTAGCCGGGGCGATCGTAAAGCCTCCTTTGCTCCGACCTCACCGGTCGATCCGTCGCTCGACGTCCCACTCTACTGATGAGCGGTCGACGAGCCGGCGGTAAAACGCTCGTAGGCCCGCCGGCTCGGTCGCCGGCAGCACGTGCAGCCGGACCGCACCGTCCCGGATAGAGACGCGGAACACGTCGCCGGTCCCCTCGTCCCGAACCAGATACAGCGCCATCGGCAGGTCCAGAAAGTCCCCGTACCGGTAGGGGCCGTCCGCGAGCACCGCCTCGACGAGTCTCCCGAGGTCTCGTTCGGGCCCAGCGTCGGGCCGGCAGACGAACAGCACCTCGCCCTCGTACTCGACGCCGTCCCGGCGGAACCGACGGGTCGGCCGGGCGGGGATCGCAAACGACGGCGACGCCATATTCCTGATAGGGTCCGTGTCCCCTTAGCTTGGCCGGCGATTTATGCTGCTTGCGGCCCTCGTTGGAGTATGTGCGGCCGCTACAGTCTGTTCGTCTCGCCGGCGGAACTCGCGCGGCGGTTCGACGTCAGCGTCGGCGACGTCTACGAGCCCCGGTACAACGCCGCGCCGGGGCAGTCCCTCCCGGTGATCACCGACGCCGAGTCCGACCGGCTCTCGACGGCCGAGTGGGGGCTGGTCCCCCCGTGGGCCGACGACGACAGCCAGGGCAACCACATCAATGCCCGCGCCGAGACCGTCGCCGAGCGCCCGAGCTTCCAGGCGGCGTTCGAGCGGACCGCCGGCGGCCGGTGTCTGGTCCCCGCCGACGGCTTCTACGAGTGGACCGATCGAGACGGCGCCACCCAACCGTACCGCGTGACCCGCGAAGACGGGGCGCCGTTCGCGATGGCAGGGCTGTACTCGCGGTTCGAGCCGGCGACCGCCCAGGCCGGGCTGGATGCCTTCGGCGACGGCGATCGCGATCCGACGGTGACGACCGAACCGGTCGAGACGTTCACGATCGTCACGACCGAGCCCAACGATCTCGTCGCCGAGCTCCACCACCGGATGGCCGTCATCCTCCCCCGGGAGACCGAACGCGAGTGGCTGACGGCCCCGCCGGAGCGCGCACGGCAGCTGCTCGAACCCTCGCCCGCGGACCCGCTCGAGGCCTACCCGGTCTCGCAGGCGGTCAACGATCCGGCAAACGACACGCCGGCGGTCGTCGAGCCCCTCGAGTGAGTTCGGGGCGTCCGTGGCCGCTCACTTGCGGTCGTCGCGCTCGCTCGCAGCCTCAAATCCCAGCTCGGCCTGCTGGCGCGCTCGCCGGCGCTCCCGTTCGGCGATCGCCTCGGGATCGGGCCCGACTTCGTCGTCGATCCGCCCCCAGGAGTCGTGGACGGTCGCGTGACACCACCGACACAGGAAGACGGTGATCTCGTGGCTGTCCGGGCCCGGATAGGAGAGGTGGTGTTCCTCGAGCAGCGGGCGCTCGTCGTCCACGCGAAGCTCCGCGAGCCCGCACCGTACGCACTCGCGGTCGTGGCCGTGGCTCCGCGAGCGAAAGTGCGGGCAGTCCCGAAACTCCCACCGACCGGTCGCCCCCGACTCGTCCGGGTCGCCGGCCACCGGGCACCGGTACTCCTCGGCGCGGCGCTCCCGGGCGAACGCCGGGTCCCAGTCACCGTGCTCGACGGCGAACCGACACCGTCCCTCCGACAAAAAGTCACACCGGTCGACGAACCGGTAAGGATCGTCGACGCCGACGGTCGGCTCGTCTCCGCTCACGCCCTGTCTGCGGGCCTCGCCGGCTTGAGTCTTCGGCCGCCCTACTTCGTCCCGCAGCCGTACACGGTGTGTGACCCCCGATCAACCGACTCGACCGGCTCGGCCGTCTCGTCGGTCTCCTCGAGCTCGGCTGACTCGGTCGCCGCCGCTCGGCCCCGCGAGTCGTCGTCCGGATCGCGCTCGGTGCTCACACACGTAGATACCTTCTGGGAGTATCTTAGCTCACCGGCTGGCGTTGATCCCGCGGCGTGACACAACGTACCAGTTGGCATATGTTTCCGCCGCTCGCCTGACCCGCCGTAGGCCGGGTCTGCGGGTGGGCTGTCCGCCCAGACGGTGTTTCTGATTCTCGTTATTTATGGGGTATTATACTTCCAGGCGGTATTTGTTTCTCGTGATCAACTCACAGTCGATCGTTCGGGAACGTTTATATTAGGCGTCCGCGTCAATCACGTGTTACCTGCTCGGTGGCCCGTGGCAAGGAAAAATGACACTCCCAAACGTCCAAGACCGACTCGAGACGCTCGCCCGTCGTCGTGAGTATCTCGAGACGCTCGCTGAGGGCCCCCGGTGTAAGCGCGACCTGGTCGAGGAGCTCGGCGACTCGCGGTCGACGGTCGACCGCGCGATCGGCGAGCTGCTTGAGGCCGGCTTCGTCGAGCAACCCGCCCGGGGGTACGTGCCGACACAGTCGGGGCGGGCCGCCCTCGCCCGGTACCGGTCCTTTCTCGCCGACGCCGGATCGATCGTCGACGCGCAGCCGGTCGTCGACGCCGTTCCGCCGGAGTACGACCTGCCGGTCGAGCTCGTCGCTGACGCGCGCGTCGTGCCGGTCGACGGCGAGTACGAGCTGTTCTCCTGGGTGACGCGGCTCGTCCGGGCGGTCGAGGACTGTCGGATCGTCTGGCCGCAACTCGGCGACAGCCGACACGTCAGGCTCTGGCACGACGTGACCGTCCGGGGAGACACCGCGATCGAGCTGCTCGCCTCAGAGGCGGTCCTCGACCGGCTGGGAACGGAGTTTCCCGACCTGGGGGCGGATCTCGCGGCTGCCGACTCGTTTAGTGCCCGGACGATCGAGTCGCCGCCGTTCGGTCTCGTGCTCGCCGACGAGCCCGTCGCGCTCGCCGACTCGGAGGAGTCCGGTACCGACGACTCCGACGATCCGTCCTCGCCCCCGGGTGCGACCGCCGCGGACGCGGGACAGGGAACGGTCCTGGTGCCGGTCTTCGACGACGAGGCCCCCGGCGTCCTCACCAGCACAGACGACGCGGCCGTTGCCTGGGGACAGACACAGTACGGACAGCTCCGAGCGGAGGGCTCGCCGGGGGACGATCGGCTCGCGGGGGGCGACGAGACCGGACTCTCGGCGGTCTCGACCGGCCTGCCCGCACAGCTCAGAGAGGACGGGTTCGTCCGCGTCGACGAGGCGTACTTCGATCGCCGCGAGCCGCTCTCGCCGGCGGCGGCGTGGTGTGCCGGACTCAGGCTTCCGGAGGTGGCGGCGGGATACGCCGTCGAACGGATCACCGACGACGGGCGGCGGTACGCCGACACGGTCGCAGACCGCCTCGCCGACGGCGAGAACGTCGCACTCGTCGGGCCGCCCGGGACGGGCAAGAGCACCCTCTGTCGGCAGGTCGCGTACCGGTGGACCGACCAGGGTACGGTCCTGTACAGAGACGGTGACACCCCCGAGCCGTTCGAGTCGGTCGCGGCGCTGTCGCGCACGATCGACCGGGTGCCGACGCCGGTGTTGGTCGTCGTCGAGGACCTGCTCCGACCCGACGCTAGGGCAGCCATCGACCTCGTCGAGCGGACCGCCGGCCGGGACGAGGTCGCCTTCTTAATCGACGCCCGCGAATCCGAGTGGCACGCCACGAACACGGAACTCGATGTCCGGCGGGACGCGATCCGACAAGAGGCCTTCGAGGTGCTCGCGATGCCGCGGCTCGACGAGGCTGACGTCCGCCGGTTCGTCGAGCGCGCCGAGTCGCTGCTCGAGACAGATCTCTCGGTCGATCCGGCGGCGATACTCGCAGATATCCGCGCGACCGACTCGGAAGAGCCCGCCCCCGGGGGCGTACTCCTGTTGCTCAACCGACTCGCCCGGTTCGGCGATCCGCCCGGCGAGACCGGCAACGCCCTCGACGCGGATGTCGACGCGGTCCGGAACGACCTGGCCGCGGCGGGCGAGACCGCGTTCGCGGCCGGGATCCTCGCGAACGCCCTCAACGCAGCCGGACTCGAGCTCTACGACGAGCTGGTGTACGCCCTCGCGGTCGCCGACCCGGAGGAATCCGGTACCGACGACCCCGACGACCGGCTCCGACAGGTCGAGGCGGCGCTCGACAGGCTGCGCGGCCACGTGCTCTTTTCGCGGCCGGACGAGCGGGGCTACCGCGGGATCCATGAGTCCTGGTCGGTCCGGTTTCTCACGCGGTTGGTTGAAACCGCAGACGAACACCGCGCACGCGAGCGGTTCGGGACGGCCGTCTCGACGCTGCTCGCGCTGGCCGACGAGCCCGCCAGGTGCGATCGGATCGCGGAGTTGGTCGCCGGGGCGACCCCGGTGCTCGAACAGGCCGCCGCCGACCCGACCGGCTGGGCCGACCGCGTCGCCGAGGCGCTGTTCGAGGTCGGGGAGACGACTTCCGCCCTGGCTCCGTTGTACGGCAGCACCGAGGCCTCGGGGCCCGCGCTCCCGGCGGCCTGCTCACCCCGGGCAGAGGGACGCTGCCTGCGGGCTCGCGGCCGGATGCAGACCGTCGCCGGCGCGTACGACCGGGCCGCCGCCGAGTTCGAGCGCCTGCTGGCCCTCGCCGAGGCCGCGGATTGCGCGTCGCTGGCCGCCGAGGCGATCGCACGGCTCGGTCGGATCGAGCGCGAGCGCGGGGAGTTCGAGGCCGCGACCGAGCGTTTCGAGACCGCGGTCGAGCGCGCCGGGGCGGCCGACGACCTCCGCATCGAGGCGATGGGGCTCGACGGCCTCGGGACGATCGCACACCGCCGGGGCCAGTACGTCCGCGCGAGTGAGTACCACGAGCGGGCACTCGCGATCCGCCGGGAGGCCGGCGACCGCCACGGACAGGCCGTCTCGATCCGGCGGCGCGCCGCGGCCATGCGCATGCGCGGGGACGCCGACGACGCCCGCGCCGAGTACGAGCGCGCCCTCGAGATCAGCCGCGAGATCGGCGACCGCCGCGAGGAGGCCCAGGCGCTGACCGATCTTGGGATCATCGACCACCGGACCGGCGAGCACGACCGCGCCCGGGATCGGTATGAGGCGGCCCTGACCATCCAGCGCGAGATCGGCGACAAGCGCGGACGGGCGAAGTCGCTGTACAGCCTCGGCGTGATCGCGCAGAACACGAACGAGACCGACTCGGCTCGGGACCGCTACGAGGCGGCGCTGGGACTGTACCGCGAGATCGGCAACGCGCAGTGGGAAGCCCGGACGCTCGACGCACTCGCCTCGCTGAACCGCCGCCAGGGCGCCTACCGGCAGAGCCGCGAGCAGACCGAGCGGGCCGTCGAGCTCTTCGAGAGCGTCGGGGACGCCCAGGGAAAGGCAACCGCACTCGCCGGTCTCGGGGCGATGGCCTACGAGCGCGGCGCCTACGAGCGGGCCCGCGAGTACCACGCCGAGCGGCTCTCGCTGGTCCGCGAGACCGATGACCGCCGCGGCGAACTCAACGCGATCTACAGCCTCGGCGTGGTCGCGCTCGCACAGGGTGCGCTCTCCGAATCCCGCGAGCGCCTCGAGTCGGCGCTCGCGATCGCACGCGAGCTCGAGGACCCCCAGGAGGCAGCGTGTCTCCGATCGCTCGCGGCGTTGGCCCGCGAGGAGGGCGATCTCGATCGGGCGGCCGATCGCCTCGCGTCCGCTCGGGGCGTCCTCGACCGGTTCGACGACCCGAACAGGCGCGGCAAACTCGCCGTCGAGAGCGCGCAGCTGTCACTCGATCGTGGCGAGTTATCCGCCGCCAGAGAGCACGTCGGGACGGCCATGGAGGTGTTCGACGAGTCCGAGACGGTCTACTGGTACGGTCGCGCCTGCCGGCTCCGCGGAACCGTCGCCGCGGCCGCCGCCCGGGAGGACGAGGCCGATCAGGGGCGTCTCGACGGGGCACTCGAGGCATGGGACGACGCGGTCGAGGTCTTCGAGTCGATCGACGCTCCCGGGCCGGCGCTGGTCGCGCTCGAACGGCTGGTCGAGGCCACCGCGGCGGCCGGCCGGACCGACCGGACGCGAGCGTACCGCGAGCAGGCCGCGGGGCTGCTTGAGGCGGCTCCCGCCGAGGTCGCCGACCGCCACCGCGAGTGGATCGAGGCCGACCCGGAGACGACCGCCGTCGAGTCGGACGACTGAGCCCGCTCCGCTACAGCACCGGGTTGAAGACCGCCAGCAGCGTCGGGAGCAGCCCGGCGGCGACGATCGCCCCGCCGGCTCTCGTCCGTCCCTCGCGGGCGTACAGCTGATAGCCGAAAAACGCCGCCGCGAACCCGAACAGCGGCGCGAAAAACCAGGCGAAAAACAAAAACAGGACCGCGACGGCCGCGGACATCACGCCGCCGAGGAGATACAGCAGGTCGTCGTCGCCCCACCCGGTCCCCGCGGTTGCGTCGGATTCGCTCATTGCCCGGAGTTACCCGACCCGCCGTGATAAACACTGCGAGCCGACCGCGAGACCGGGTCGACGGCGGGGGAACGCGGACGCTTATCCGGGATAGCGGCACCACCCGCCCTATGGAGGCAGCGAGAGCGATCCTTCGGGCCGTCGGGGTCGACTCGGTCGCCGACCTGACGGCGCCGGCTTCCTACACCGTCTCGGTCGAGGGCTACGAGGAGCTGACAGTCGAGAAGATCGCCCCCGGACGGGTGAGCGTCGCCCACCACTACACCCAGCGCGGCGATCTCATCTGCGACCCCGAGATCGTCTTCCGGATCGAGGAGGGGACGGGCGCCTGGACGCCGGTGGCCTACACGCACCACCCCGACGTTCACCGCCACGATCCCGCCGGACTGCCGATCGACGAGTTCGTCAGCCGGTGGAGCGACCGGTTGTACGACCAGGGGTTCGTCGCGGCCGCGGGCGCCTCGGAGGCGGCGAGTGACTGACTCCGCCGACGGGCTCAAGCGCCCTCGGCACGACGTTGTTCTGTGACTCCGACATCCTGCGGTCTCGGCGGCGCGATCGCGCCGGACGCGACGCCCGATCTGAACCGTCGGCGACCCTTGGGGCGGTCTTGCCCCCGGAGGAGACGGTGATGGCGGTCACGCCGACGACGGTTCGAGAGTACGATCGGACGGCGCCGGGCCCGGACGCGACCCGGACGGCGGTGTTCGGGCTGGGTTGTTTCTGGGGTCCGGAGGCGTCGTTCGCGGCACTCGATGGCGTGGTCCGGACCGCGGTCGGGTACGCCGGCGGGGAGCGCCCCGATCCCACCTACCACGATCTGGGCGCACACTCCGAGGTGGTGCGGGTAGCCTACGACCCCGAGACGATCCGGTACCGGGAGCTGCTCGCACACGCCGCCGACGCCCACGACCTCCACCGCCCCTCCCAGCCCGACAGGCGCCAGTACCACCGGCTCGTGTTGCTCGACTCAGAGCGCCACGCCGAGGCTCTGGAGGCGTTCATGACCGACCGCGGGCTCGACCGCGATGCCGTCGGCGCCCGGATCGACGAGCTCAAGGAGTTCGTCCCCGCGGAGCCGTACCATCAGAAGTACAGCCTCCGGGGTAAGCGGTGGGTAACCGATGTCTTCGACGAGGCCGGCTACGGCGACCGGCAGTTTCGCCGGTCGGCGGCGGCCGCGAAGCTCCACGCACACGTCGCCGGACACGACGTCGACGTTCCGTTCATCCACGCGCGATCCCGCGGGGCGGCAGATCGGCGGTAGCCCCGAGCCTTTATTTCGACCGGCCGCCAAGCTGGTTTAATGCTCTCAGAGGGAGCCCACGCGCCCGAGTTCACCCTGCCCGGCGTGTTCCAGGGCGAGACCGACACGCACCGACTCGGCGAGTACGCAGCCGACGGCGAGTGGGTGCTGCTCGCGTTCTACGCCTTTGACTTTCATCCGATCTGCACCGCCGGGACCTGCGCGCTCCGGGACACCGAGTTTCTCCAGTTCGAGGACGATCTTCGGATTCTCGGGATCTCCGGCGATAGCCTCTACGCCCACGAGGCCTACGCCGACCGCCACGGCTTCAACTATCCGTTGCTGTCGGACACCAGCAGAACGGTCGGGCGAGCCTACGACGTCATCGTCGACCGCGAGGAGGGAATGGCCGACATCCACCGGCGTTCGGTGGCGCTGATCGATCCGGACCGGACCGTCCGACTCACCGCCGACACCGACGCCGACCGCCCGCAGGACATCGAGGTCGGCCCGCTGCTTGAGGCGATTCGCAAGGTTCGGTCCTGACGCGTCGTTGCCCCTCGCCCCAGCGTGGTGGCACAGAGGAGCCGCTTACGCCGCCGGCAGCTCGACGGTCCCCTGCCGTCTCCGCGAGTCTTATACTGCTCGCCGCCGAGCCACGTCGTATCGATGGCAACGAGCGCAGTCGGTGACGCGATCGAGACGTACAGGACGGCCCGCGTCCGGGCGTTCGCGTACCCCCGCGAGGCGGATCTACTCCACGTGATCGGGCTCGCCGCCCTCGGGGCCGCGCTGACGGGTATCTCGGCTCAGATCTCGATTCCGCTCCCGTTCACCCCGGTGCCGATCACGCTCCAGACGTTCACAGTGCTGGTGACCGGCGTCGCGCTCGGCACCCGGGTCGGCGGCCTGAGTCAGGTGCTGTACGTCGGCGCGGGTGCCGGCGGCGTCCCGTGGTTCGAGGGGTTCGGCGCCGGGCTCGGAACGCTCGTCGGTCCGACCGGCGGCTACCTGCTCGGCTTCCCCATCGCGGCCGCGCTCGCCGGGTACGCCGTCGACCGGTATCCGATCACTCGCCGGTTGCCGGTGCTCGTGCTCGTTCTCGGAGTCGCGAACGCCGTCGTGTTCGTCACCGGGTTGCCCTGGCTGTACGCCTGGCTGACGCTGGTCAACGGCGAGACGCTCACGCTGTACGAACTCGGGGTTGCCGGACTCTTCCCGTTCGTCCCCGGCGGGGTAGCGAAGGTGATCGGCGCCGCCGCCGTCGGCGCCGCGATCCTCCCCCGAGAGGACTCCGCCGCCTGATCGTCTACGAGCTCCCGACTTCCCGCTCGACGTACGCGACCGCTCGGTTGGGGTCTACGACGTGTTCGATCCCGTCGAGGGTCTCGACCCGGAGGGTGTCGAGTCCAGCCACCGGTCGGCCGAGTTTCAGCGCGAATCCCAGCTCGGAGAGCGTTCCGGGACCGCCGTCGACGGCGATCGCCGCCGCGCCGTTGCGAACGACCACGGCGTTTCGGGCCTCCCCCAGTCCGGTCGCGATCGCGGTCTCGACGTACTCGTTCGCCCCCGACCGATCCGGCCCCGGGAGGATTCCGATCGTCCGCCCGTTTCGCTCGCTGGCGCCCCGACAGACCGCCTCCATCACGCCGCCCCGGCCGCCACAGACGACCGTGTGATCGCGTGCTGCGAGCCGCCGGCCGAGCTCGCGGGCCCGCTCGTACGTTCGATCTCCGACGCTCGAACCGCCGATGACGCTGACGCGCATACCGCCGGTTCCGGCCGCCGGCACTAAGCCCCGCCGCTCCCTGCGGCACGGTCCGTCGGTGATATTTACTTACTGAGCGTCCGAAAATAACAAAAACGTTCATATAAATCTCGTCTGCGTATGGTATGTAATGTCAGGGGAACCGGCGACATCGGAGGGGCAGGTTGAGCACAGAGCAGCGACCGACGGTATCCAGCTCATGCAGGGTGAGTCGGTACTCGAGAACCGCCGACCGAGCTGGACGCTGTGGTGGAAACAGATCGCCCTCGCGGTCCTCGTACTGCTCGCCGGCCTCGCCAGCGGCAGCGAGGGTATCATCGGCGGCGTCGTCATCGCGGGTGCGATCTTCGGCTACGTCGTCTACTCGCGGGCCGAGTCTCGGTATATCGTCACCGACGAGCGGATCAAGGGCAAGATCGGCGTCCTCTCGAAATCCGAGATGGAGTACCGCATCGCCGATCTCCGGAGTATCGCCTCCTCGCAGAGCGCGATCGAACGACTGGTCGGCCACGGGACGGTCTCCTTCCGAGCCGGCGCCAACAACGAACTCGTCTGGCACGGCGTCCCGGATTACACCGAGGTCACGAACACCGTTCGCGAGCGCCAGCGGGCCTACGAGTGACCGATGGCCGATAGTCCATCCCTGATCGTCCGCGCGGTCTGGTTCGTGTTCGTCGGCTGGTGGCTCACCGGGATCGCCCTCACGGTCGCGTGGTTCGCGAACCTCACGATCATCGGGTTACCGTTCGGCATCAAGCTCATCAATAAGGCGCCGTACACGCTGACGCTCAAACGTTCTGGCGCCAGCGACGAGGTCGACACCGTCGAGATGGGCGGCAGCAGCGGCAACTCGCCGAGCCTCATCGTCCGTGGGGTGTATTTCGTGTTCGTCGGCTGGTGGGCCAGCGGCCTGTTGATGGTCGTCTCGTATCTGGCCAGCCTGACCGTGATCGGGCTCCCGATCGGGGTCAAGCTGTTCAACTACCTTCCGTACGTGACCTCGCTGAAGAAGTTCTGAGCGGTCCGTTCCGAACTGCGGCGGTGTCCGGCGACCGATGTTTCGATCTTTCGCCGGGCACTCGGACGGCGACGCGGGGACTCCGGTCGGCCGTCGACCTTTCCCCGAGTGCAAAAGTGGGCCAGCACGGATTTGAACCGTGGGCCTCCCGGTTATCAGCCGAGCGCTCAACCTGACTGAGCTACTGGCCCGAGTGGACGCACGGTCGAATTCCGGGCTCGTCCTCTTAACGGTTTCTCTTTGGCCGACGGCAGCCTCGTGAGGCCGACCCGACGGTCAGTTCCCGCCGTCGTTTCGCTTGTCGACTTCCTCGTACTCAACGTCGCGAACGCCCGAGCCCGCGCCGGCCTCCGATCCTCCGGGACCGGTCCCCGAGTCCGACCGCCCGCCCGGCGCGGTCCCGCCGTTTCCGCGGTCGTCGCCGGGGAACCCGCCGGAGTAGATCCGCCCGGTGACGAACCCACCGGTCTTCCGATCGAAGTACGGCACCAGGACCCACCGCTTGAGCCCCCACCGGAACGGGTACCGGGTCACGGGGACGACGATCAGCAGTCCGAGCGCGTCGGTTACTAGCCCCGGCGTGAGCAGGAAGCCGGCCGCGACCAACAGGAGTCCGCCGTCGATCAGCTCGTCGGTCGGGGACTCGCCCTGGCGGAGCTTCCGTTGGATCCGCACGATCGTGTGTCGGCCGGCGACCCGAACGAACAACAGCCCCACGAGCGCCGTCAGTACCACCAGGGCGACGACCAGCTGCCAACCCAGGTAGCCGGTCAACACGACCAGCAGCAGGGCGTCGGCCAGCGGGATCAGCAACAACAGCCCGAGCAGGCGGAGCATATGACTGCTTTCCGCTCGCCGCCCAATTAGCTTTCGAGGCGCGCGGCCGGCAGTCAGCGCTCCTCGCTCGGGCCCGGGTTGTCCGCCCCGTCGCCGGAGTCGGCCGGCTCGGGCGAGGACCCGTCGAGTGCGTACCGCCGGAGGAGGACGGCCGCGAGGAGGGCGCCTCCGACGGCGAGCGCGCCCAGCCCGTACGCCGACAGCTGGCCGCCGATCCCCTCGACGACCGCGACGGCGAACGCCTCGGCCGTCTCGGCGCGGGCGCCGGTCTCACCGGCGAACTCCGCTTCGACCTCTCGGACGAGGCGGCCGTCCTGTGTCGCCACGAGCGCGGCGACGACACCCCCGGCCGCCAGCCCGCCTCCGACGGTCCCCGCGGTCGCGTCGATCGACCGGGAGAGGCCGTAGGCGAGGGCACCTGCGAGCCCGATCGCGCCGAGGAGCCCGAACCCGGCGAACTCGCTCAGCTGTACGAACTCGGCGATCTCGTCGATCCGGCCGCGATCCTCCGCCGAGAGCTCCTCGGCGAGGTCCAGCTCGGTCTCGAGGGCGGCCGTGATCTCCGCCCGCGCGATCCGCTCTGCCTCGTCTGCGATCGCCGCCTGGGCGCCCTCGACGCGGTCGGTGAACTCACCGTAGGACTGGTCGGTCACCAGCCCGTCGAGCACCGCCAACTGCAACTCGACGGCCGGCTCGGTGATGTTCGCCTCGTACTCCTCTGTGACGCGTCGGGTCTCGGTCTCGATCGCCGTCGTAGCCTCCTCCCGGAGTGTCTCGAGTTGCTCGTCGAACTCGGCCCGGAACGCCGGCTCCTTGGCGATCGCAGTCCGAATCTCCTCCTCGTTTTCCTCGACCAGCCGCTCGCGGTCCTCCTGGCTCTCGGGTGGCTCGATTCCGATCAGTCCGAGCAGCACCGCGGCCGAGCGCTCCCCGAGTACCCGGTCGATCGCCGTCTGCCGGAGATCCGCCCGGAACTGTTCGCCGACGGCCGCGTACTCCGCCGGGCCGGACTGCATCCGCGCGAGCGTTTCACCCGAGAGTGGCACCTTTACGCCGGCGACGGCTTCGATCTGTTCGGCTCCGAGGTCCTCGACCAGCGCCGCCAGGTCGACGTCCCTGACCGCCGTCCCGACGGCGGCGCTCGCGTTCTCGATCAGCGGCTCGGTGTCGACCACGAGCGCGAGCTCCTCGCGGTCGCCGTTGAGATACGCGGCGCCGGCCGCGATCACCCGCTCGGACTGTGTCCGGACGTACGTCTCTGTGATCGCCTCGTCGGCGATTGCCTCCGCGTCGATCGCGGTCGTCGGGACCTGTCCCGTTCCGGCGGCCCGGACCTCCTCGGTCGTGGCCTCGACCAGCTCGCCCTCGATGGTCTCGTATGCGTCCGCCTGCTCGGCTGTGTCCGTGACGAACCCTGCCGACAGCACCGTCTGGTTGAGCGTGAACACGCCGACTGCGCCGACGGTGGCGACCGTCACGAACACCGCGAGCGCGACCACCCCGGCCGCTCTGAGTGCGCACATCGTCTCCCGTCCCCCGGTCGCCGCGGCGGCGGTATCAGTCTTGTCCGTTCGGTATCAGCGTTGAGAACTCCTCCCGGCGGGCGGCGAGGCGCGGGACGTGCCGTTCCGCCCGGACTCCTCGACGGTCAGGAGAACTGCTCGACGGTCGGCCGGTCGCGTTCGCCCGGGAACGACTCGACCGGGACCTGGACCTGCTCGCCCGAGGCCATCTCCTTGAGCGTGATCTGCCCGTCCGCGAGGTCGCGCTCGCCGACGATCACCACCGTCTCGGCGTTGATGCTGTCCGCGTACTCGAGCTGGGCGCCGAAGCTCCGGCCGGCGACGTCGGTCTCGACGACGTGGCCCCGATCGCGGAGTTCGCGGGCGATCCGCCCGGCCGTCTCTGCGGTCTCGCCGACCTGGAGGAGGTAATAGTCCGTCGCGATCCGTTCCTCGGGCCAGACGCCGGCTCGCTGGCACAGCAGCGCGAGCGGCGCGTGTCCGGGGGCGACCCCCACCGCCGGGGTGGGCTGGCCGCCGAACGATTCGATCAGGTTGTCGTACCGTCCGCCGCCAAAGACCGACCGGTTGAGCTCGCCGGTCGAGTCGAAACACTCGAACACGACGCCGGTGTAGTAATCGAGCCCGCGGGCGGTGGTCAGCGAGAGCGTACAGTACTCCCGCACCCCTCGTCGCTCGGCCGCCGCGAGCACCGCCTCGAGGTTCTCGACGGCCGCTCCGACGTCCGCGAAGGCGACCAGCTCGTCGAGTCGGTCTGCGGGAGTCGCCAGCAGGTCGTCGAGCTGGCCGATCTGCCGGTCTGAGAGTCCGGCCTCGCACAACAACGCCGCGTACTCCGCCGGGGCGATCTTCTCGCGCTTGTCGATCGCCCGGATCGCCGCCCGGGTGTCGACCTCGGCATCGAACCCCCCGAGCAGTCCGCCGAGCACGTCCCGGTGGGACACCCGAAACTCGAAGTCCGCGCCGGTCAGCCCGAGATCGGTTAGGGCCTCGGCCGCAACCGCGAGCACCTCGGCGTCGGCGGTCGGCTCGGCCGACCCGAAGATGTCGACGTTCGTCTGGTAGAACTCCCGGAACCGGCCCTGCTGGACCTGCTCGTAGCGCCAGAACGGCCGGGTCGAGACCCACTTGATCGGCTTGGTCAGGGCCTGCTGTCTGGCGACGACCATCCGGGCGACCGTCGGCGTCAGCTCCGGCGTGAGCGCCACCTGCCGTCCGCCCTTGTCCTCGAAGGAGTACAGCTCCTCTAAGATGTCCTCGCCGCTCTTGTCAGTGTACAGCCGCGCGGACTCGACTCGCGGGGTCCCGACCTCCCGGAACCCGTACCGTCGCGCGGCGTCCTCGACGGTGTCGATCACCGTTCGACGGGCGGCCATCTTCTCGGGGTAAAAGTCCCGAAAGCCCTTGACGCGCTCGTAGTCGGTCATACCACGGGTTCGGCGAGCCCGCGCTTGAACCCTTCCTTCGCTGGTTTGCCACCGGTCCCCCAGCGCCTCCGGGCCGACCGGGTGAGCCCGGGACTACCCGCCCGCAGGCGGCGACCGGCGACCGATCACCCGCGACTGGGTGTGCTCGGGAAAGAGCGCCTCGACGGTCGCGTCGTACTCGGCTTCGATCAGCGCCCGGAGCTCGGCCTCGTAATCGCCGGTTTCGATCCGCTCGGAGGGACCGGTCTCAACGCGCAGGGCCGTCTCGGCGAGCGCGTCGATCGCCCCCCGCCCCAGCCCCGCGAGCGGCGCCAGGTGGGCCACGTCGTGGCGGTCTTCGAGGCTTTGTGCGAGCGATCGGTCGACCGTCGGCGCGCGGTCGTCCCTGCGAGTCCCGTCGGCGACGGCCTCGACGCCGGTCGCGGCGGCCCGCTCCAGGGCGTGTTCGTGGACCCGCTGGATCCCGTTTCGCGGGTACCCGTCGGCCACGATCCGGTCGGCGGCCGCCCGCGCCACCGTTGGGTCGAGCTCGAGCTGCCGCGCCGGGACCTCGAGCTTCGCGGCCGTCCGCCGGGCGTGCTCGTGGTCGTCGGTGATACCGAAACTCCCGCAGAGAAGCGTCACCGAACAGAACCGCTCGAGAACGAGCGCGGCGAGCGTCGAGTCTCTCCCCCCGCTGTACAGGAGGCCGACCTCCATCTGCTATCGGCGCTTGATATCGAAGCTCTTCGAGTCGGGCGTGATCTCCTGCAGCAGCTGTTTCATCTTTTCCTCGTCGATCTTGTCTCGGATCCGCCCGCTCTGTGCGAGCGCGACGATCTGCTGTTCGACCTGTTCGCCGACCTGGGGCTTCGACATCTTGACGGTGTTGAGCCGCTTGCGGGCACCGTCGGTGAGGTGCTGGCGCAAAAGCGCCTTCTTCTGTGCCTCGGCCTGCTGGCGCTGGGCCTCGCGTCCCTCATCGTCCTGTTCTGCCTGCTCTTTGAGCTGCTCCATGCGCTCCTCGCGGAGTTGCTCGAGTTCCTCGTCGCTCTGATCGCTGCTCATACACGAGGTTAGCGAGTCCCGGGCAAAACGATTTCGCCGCGTCCGCGACCAGTCCAAAGACAGATACTCCTCGCGGTCGTTGTTCTGGTATGAGCGAACGCGAGCGCCAGCTCGACCGGACCGCCGATACGGATGAGTTCGAGCTGGAGATCGGGTCCGACGACCCGACCGCCGAGAACGACGGCCCCGGAGGTCTCCGCGGCCGGCTCGGGACGATCGTCACGACCCGGGAGCTGGTCGGCGCTTTCCTGACGACCGTCCTCGGGCTCGTGTTCGTCGGCGGATTCCTGCCGTTGGCGCTCGTCGGCGGGCTCGTCGGGGTGTTCGCTGGCGGGTTCGCCTACGGGGTCGGCGCCGGCTCGCGGCCGTACCTTCCCCTCGCCGTCGCCGGCGGCATCGCGACGGCCGCCTGGCAGGTGCTCAACAACATTGCGCTCACGCTGCTGGGCCCGGGCGTCCCGCTGGCGGCCGTCGCGCTCGTCGGCGGCGGGCTCGCGGCCGTCGCGGGCGGGTACTTCGGCAGGGACCTCCGCCACGGGCTCACCCGGGACCTCGGCGAGGACCGGCCGCGGTGACCCCAGTCAGGCGAGTTCCCAGCCGTCCTCGCTTCTGCCGACGACTCCCGCCTGTTCGAGGCTCCCGAGCAGCGCCGCGACCTGCCGCGGGTCGAGCTCGACCCGGCCCGCGATCGTCTCGACGGTCGCCGGCGCGTCCTCGGCGAGCGCTGCGATGACGCCCGCGACCAGCCGCGGATCCTCCTCGAGGGCCTCGCCGAGTCGCTCGCGCAGCTCCGTGATCTGGCCCTCGACCCACCGCTTTGCAAGCGAGAGCTCCCTGTCGAGTTCCTCGAGCTCTCGTAGTGCCCGGGCGAGCTCGTTTGCCCCGCCCCGTGGCTCGGCCCGGTCGAGTTCGATGCTGAGGTGCTGACGCCCGAGCGACGGCCGTGACTGTCGCGGGTAGGCGCTTTTCGCGCCGAACTCGTAGGGCGAGACCGTCACCTCGAGCTGGACGTGACGGGCGATCGAGAAGTACTTCCGGCGCCGGTCGTCGGTCCGGCTCTCGACCAGCCCTGCCGCCTTGAGTTTCCCCAGGTGATCGATCACCGCCTTCGGCCCCACGCCCAACACGTCGCTGATCTCGGTCACGTAGTGGGGCCGCCGGGCCAACAGCCTGAGGATCCGCCGCCTGTTCGCGTTTCCCAGCAGATCGAGCAGCTCGGCGGAGTGCATTAACGTAACGTTACCGACAACAATTAATAAAGTAATCGATCCTCGCCCTCGAGATTCGACGCGCGACGAACCCGTAGTCGACAGGCACTTGTGTCCAGTCGTCGCGAGTAATCCTATGGATATCGGAATCGACGGGGTCGAACTCTGGGCCGGGAAGCTCCGGCTCGATCTCCCGGGGACGTTCGCCCCGGCCAACGGCGAGGATCCCGAAAAGTACACGAAGGGGTTGGGACTGCAGGCCTCCTCGCTGCCGGACAGCTACGAGGACATCGTGACGATGGGGGCCAACGCGGCCCACCGGCTGCTCGAGCGCAAAGGCGTTAGCCTCGACGAGATCGGCCGGATCGACGTGTCGACCGAGAGCGCCTTCGACCGCTCGAAGCCGGTCTCGACGTACGTGGCCGGCTGTCTCGAGTCGGTCCACGAGGGGTCGCTCACGACCGCGAACAAAGGCGAGCGGAAGTTCGCCTGCCTGGCGGGGACCCAGGCGCTCGACGACGCGGCAAACTGGATCCGCGCCGGGCGTCACCGCGGCCGGGCGGCGCTGGTGATCGCGACCGACACGGCGCTGTACGCCCGGGACGACCCCGGCGAGGCCACCCAGGGGGCCGGCGCGGTCGCGATGCTCGTCGCGGAGGATCCCGACCTGGTCGCGCTCGGCCCCGAACAGGGAATCGGTAGCGTCGACGAGACGGACTTTCTCAAGCCCAACCAGCAGTTCCCCAGCGTCGACGGCGAGCGGTCGATGCAGGTGTACCTCGCCCGGATGCGCGAAGCGCTGGTGGATTTCGCCCGCGCCGGCGGCACCACCCACCCCGACGAGTTCGCCCTGGTGCCGTTTCACACGCCGTTCCCGGGGATGGTCCGGAAGGCGGCGCCGCTTGGCTATCGGCACGCGATCCGGGACACCGAGTACGAGGAGCAACTCGCGGACGAGATCGGCCGCCAGCCCCGCCCGGAGGGCTTCGAGAGCGAGGAGGCGTACCTGAGCGCCGTCACGGAGTACACCGAGGCGCTCACCGGGACCGACCAGTACGGGCGCTGGTACGACCGGACCGTCGAGCCGACCCTCGCCATCTCGCGGCAGGTCGGTAACTGGTACACCGCCTCGGTGCACGTCACCCGCGTCGCCGGGCTGCTCGAGGCCCGCGACGCCGGCCGGGAGCTCGCCGGCGCCGGACTGCTGGTTGCCTCCTACGGCAGCGGCGCGCAGGCCGAGATCCACGCCGAGACCGTCCAGCCGGGCTGGACCGACGAGCTCGACGGACTTAGGATCCGTGAGCAGCTCGCCGACCGCCGGGAGATCAGCTTCGAGGAGTACGAGCGGATCCACGACGCACACAACCACGACCAGAGCACCGACGTCGCGCCGCTCACCGAGCCCGACGGCGAGTTCGTCTTCGACGGCTGGGGCCGGATGGGCGAACGCGAGTACGCCTTCGTCGAGTAATCAGGGCAGTCCACGGAGCCCGTCGAGCACCTGTTGCAGGTCCGCGTCGGTCAAGGCGAGCGAAAAGCCCTCGATGCGGGCGAGCTCGGCGGCGTGTTCCCAGAGATCCGCCTCGTCGATGCCGTGGAGCACGACGGCATGTGGCGTAAACTGCACCACGCGCAGGGCGACCATTGCCCCCTCGCCGTCGGTGACGTTGGTGAACACGAGCGCCCGGTTCGTGCTCTCCCCGTACAGCGTATAGAACTCCTCGTTGGAGAACCGCCGGATCACCTCGATGCTGTCGAGGACGGTGTGTCCGGCGACAGTCTCTCGATCACCGGCGACGAGCTCGGTCGCGCCGACGGCTTCGTACAGCCGCTCGATCGGGATGTTCGTGGCGTACTCCCGGAGGTCCTGGACGACGTCGCTGTCGAAGCCCGCGAGCACCACGCGGGCGTGCTGGCGGATGTGCTCGCCGCCCTGGCGCTGGTCGATGTCGAGTAAGGCGCCGATCACCCGCCGGACGACGTCGACGCCGGGATTGTCCCGCCGACCGCTCTCGTAGTCTGAGATCACCGACGGCGAGACGTCCAGTTCCTCGGCCAGGGCCGTCTGTGGGATCTCGAAGTCGGTCCGCCACTTACGCAGCGTCGCCCCAGGATCGTCGCTCAGCACGATCTCGCCGGCGATTTTCTCCGCCAGTTCCGCCCGGCCCCCGCGAGTCATACTTCGATTGGCGGCCGGCCGGTCAAAAAGGATACCGATGGGCGCCTACAGGTCGTACAGCCGGGTGAACTTCTCGCGGACGTACTCGACGAACGGCTCGGCGGAGATCGGCTCGCCGGTCGCGCGCTCGACGAGTTCGGGGGTCTCGTAGCGCTGGCCGTGCTGGTGGACGTGCTCGGTCATCCACTCGTGGATCGGCCCGAACTCTCCCGCCCGAACCAGCTCGTCGACGTCCAGGTCGGCCCGGATCGCCCGGTCGAGCTGGGCGGCGACGACGCTGCCGAGCGTGTACCCGTGGAAGGCGGCGAAGCCGCTGGTCCAGTGGATGTCTTGGAGACAGCCCTCGGCGTCGGTCTCGGGGCGCACGCCGAGGTACTCGTCCATCTTGTCGTTCCACAGCCCGGGGATCTCCTCGACCCCAATGTCGCCCTCGACGAAGGCCCGCCCGATCTCCGAGCGGAGGATGATGTGCATGTGGTAGGTCAGCTCGTCGGCCTCGACCCGGATCAGGTTGTCCGGGCGCACGCGGTTTGCGGTCTCGTAGGCCGCCCGCGGGCTCACGTCGGTACCCAGGTGGTCGTTGAGCGTCGGCGTGAACGTTTCCCAGAACGGCTCGGTCCGGCCGATGTGGTTCTCCCAGAACCGCGACTGGGACTCGTGGATGCTCCCCCGGGCCGATCCCAGCGGCGTGGCGTAGGCGTCTTTCGGTAGCCCGAGCTGGTAGGTGGCGTGACCCATCTCGTGGATCGTCGCCATCAGGGCGTCGATCGGATCCGCGGGCTGGTAGCGGGTGGTCACGCGGGCGTCGAACTGCGTGCCGACGGTGAACGGGTGCGGCGAGGTGTCGAGTCGGCCCCGCCCGTGGTCGTATCCCAGGAAATCGAGCGCCGCCTTGTTGAGCCCGGCCTGGTCCTCCTCGGGGTACTCGCCGTCGAAGGGCGCCGCAAGCGGCTCGGCCTCGGCGACGGCCTCGATCAGCGGCGGGAGCTCCTCGCGGAGCGTCGCGAAGATCTCCTCCATCCGCTCTAAGGGCACGTACTGGTGGCTGTCCTCGTACAGGACGGTGTAGGGGCTCTCGTCGGGGTCGATGTGCTCGGCACGCTCGCGCTGCAGATCCCGCATCGTCTCGAGGCGCGGGGCGAAGGCCTCGAAGTCGTCGTCTGCCTTCGCGTCCTGCCAGATCTGTTGGTTCTCGGCGGCGGTCTGGGTGATCCGCTCGGCCAGCTCGCTTGGCACCTCGGCCTCGCGCTCGTGGCTGTGGCGGATCTCGCGAACGTTTGCCGCCTGCTCCGGTGTCAGGTCGGCCTCCTCAAGGGTCGCGAGCCACCCGGCCATCTGCTCGTCGACGAGCAGGTCGTGGGCGGTCGCGGACACCGCAGAGAGCTGCTGTGATCGTCCCGGAGCGCCGCCCGCCGGCATCACCACCTGCTGGTCCCAGTTCAGGTAACCAGCGGCGTGTTGCAGGTTCGACACCTGCTTGTACTGATCGAGCAGCTGCTCGTAGGCCCGGTCCGGATCGTCGCTGGTCTGTGTCGTCGCCATACTGGTCGGTGGACGGGACGCATAATAAAACGTGTCCGTTCCCGGGTCGGCAGTCAGTTTGAGGGCTCTTTTCCGGACTCGCCGCCGTCGGAGTCGTCTGTTTCGGTCTCTCCGTCCGGCTCTTCGAGGATCTGATCGTCAACCGTCTGCTCGATCGTCTCCTCGACAGTGTCTCCGACGGTTTCCTCGACAGTACCTTCGACGGTCTCCTCGACAGTCTGTTCGACCGCCTGCTTGACGTCCGGCTCGACCTGTTGTTCGATCGTCTCTTCGACCGCCCGCTCGACCGTTTCGCCCACCTCCTGTTCGACCTGTTCGCCGACGGCTTCCTGGACTGCCTCATCGACTGAGTCGTCCATCTGCTCTTTGACCGCGGCGCCGACGCCTTCCTGCACCTCGCCGACAGCCTTGTCGACGCTCTCGTCGACAGTCTCCTCTACCTGTTCGCCGACGGCCCGATCAACCTCCTCGCCGACGGTCTTCTCGACGGTCTCTTCGACGGTCCGGGCCATCCACTCGGGGTCGTACCGCGCCATCTTCCAGACGACGTGGAGCAGGTAGGCAACGAACACGCCCATCGCGAACGCGATCCCGACCCGCTGTCCGATCACCGTCAGCAACACAACCGAGACAAAGAGCAACACGCCGTAGCCGACATCGACCAGCCTGTCGACCCGTCCGGGATCCATACGCTTGATACACCAGGGGGCGGTTAAGCTCTTCTGACCTGCCAGTCTCGCGGGCTTGGTGTCCTACCCGAGGGCAAACAAAACGAGAAAGGTGGCGTACGAGCCGACCGTCGCGACCAGCGGAACGACGTTTTGCATGACGATCACCCGCGAGGTCGTCGCCGGATCGAACAGCTCTGAGGCGGCGGGAACCTCCGATGGATCGCCCTCGCCGATCGGGTCCGGCTCGGGGAGCTCGGAGCGGTCGGGGTCCCCGACCGTCGGGGTCGCCTCCTCGGCCTCCGCGGTGAGCGCGCCGACCGAGGCCTGTGGCGACTCCTCGCCCGCAACGCTCTCCGAGAGCGTCGTCGTTCGGGTCGCCCGGCCCCACCCGAGGCCGACGATCGACATCGTCGCGATGACGACGAAACTCGCCGGGATGCCGATCGCGGACAGCCCGATCACCAGCCCGGAGCTCACCGTCGCCACCACGATGGCCGCGGTCAGCGGCAGCGCCGTGATGTCGTTTCCGAGCGTCTCCATCGTCCGTCGCGCGATCGTAAAGGCGCCCGCGGCGACCGCGACCGACCCGATCGCGATCCCGGCCTCGAGCCCGAGCTCGCCGCTGCCGACCAGCGGCGCGATCGCGTTCGCGATGTTGCTCGTCCCCGAGCTAAAGGCCATCAGACACCCGATCAGAACGACCACGCCGGTTCCGACCAGCTCTCGCGGGGTCGTGTTCGGCCCCAGACGGAGCCGCGGGACCGTCCCAGACCGATCGAGCGCGAGCAGGCGTCCCTCCGTCTGGACGACCGCGATCTTCCGGTCGAGGTAGACGTAGAAGTACCGTCCGATCATCCCCGAGACCCAGAAGCCGACGATCGGCGCGACGATCCACCAGACCGCGATCTCGCCGAGCACCGACCAGTCCAGCTCGCCGGCCGCCAGCCCGAGCCCGGCGATCGACCCGACCGCGGTCATCGACGTCGAGGCCGGCACGCCGAACAGGTTCCCGACGAACAGCGCGCCGCCGACATAAAACAGCACGACGATACTCGCCGTGAGGGTAAACACCGACGGGTCGCCGACGAGGTCGACCCCGAGCGTGTCGACTACCCGTCGCCCGACGGTCCAGGCGCCGAGGAAGAAAAACACCGACATCAGCCCGGCCGCGGCGAGCTTGCCGATCACGCCCGCTCCGACGGCGGGCGCGAACGCCGGCCCGGTGGTCGCGCCGCCGATGTTGTAGGCGACAAACGCCGCGACGAGCAGGCCGACGATCAAAAGCGGCGAGGAAACGATCACACGAATGAGAGAGCACACCGGAGCTCCTAACGCTTTCCATTGGCCCTCGCCGGGCGCCGTCAGTCGTCGTCCCCGGCTGCGGCGTCTGCCTCGCGGTCGGCCTCACCCTCGGACTCGCCCGCCCGGCCGCTCTCGACGCTGTCCCGTTCGTCCATCATCGCCGCGGCGCGGTCGGCCCACTCGCCGTACCGGAAGCCGGCCGCCACCACGAGCATCGCCCACGCGTAGTAGAGCATGATTCCGGCGTAGACCCCGATCACGCCGACGCCGGCGACGACCCCCGCCAGATACGAGAACCCGAAATAGAAGCCGATCTGTCCGCTCGCCCGGGCCAGCAGCGGCGTCCGGGTGTCGCTGCCGCCCTGCAGCGCCCCCGCGAGGGTGACATACAGCACGGTGAACGGCGCGGTCAGCCCGTAGGTGATCGCGAACCCGGCGGCCGCCGGCACGGTCGCCGGGTCGTCGGTGAACAGCTCGGCCAGCTGCTCGCCGAAGACCGCGAGCCCGATCCCGAGCGTGCCGACGGTCACGAGTCCGAAGGCGGCGGTCGCCCAGCCGTTGTACCGCGCGCCAGCCGGGTCGCCCTCGCCGAGGGCCTGCCCGACGAGGATGCTCGAGGCGATGTTGAGCGCCCGCGAGAGCGGACTGGTCACCTGCTGGTAGACCCGCCGGCCGATCTGGTAGGCGGCGTTTACCTCCGCGCCGAACGACAGGAGCAAGGCGTTGAACGGAAACTCCACGGCCGTCGCGACCAGCCCCTCGGCGATCTTCGGCGCCGAGACGACGAGCAGCTGCTTCGCGATCACCAGCTGCCGGGGCCACGCGAATCCAGCCTCGGTCCAGCCGGCGCCGATCAGCCCGACGAACGCGACGGCGGTGAAGACGTTTCCGGCCGCGGTCGCGAGCCCCACCCCGACGATCTCGAGCCTGGGGGCGCCCAACAGCCCGAGCCCGAGCACCAGCGAGAGCGCGATGTTCAGCCCGTTTGAGACCAGGTTGACGTACATCGGCGTCCGGGTGTCGCCGGTCCCCTGCAGCGCGCGGGCCCCGATCAGGGCGACGTGTCTGGCCGGCGAGGTGGCGTAGACGATCGCGAGGTACAGTCCTCCGAGCGAGGCGACCTCGGCCATCTGGTCGGTCTCGGCCCAGAACCCCAAGACAGCGATCGCCTGTTCGCTCAGCGTGACCCCGACGACGACGAACGGAATCCCCGCGAGCGCGCCCAACACGAGCGCCTGCGTGATCGCCTCGTCGCGGTTCGCGGTCGCCTCGCCGCCGGTGTCCTGACTCGAGAGCGCGATCGCCCCGGCTCCCAGCCCGAGTCCGATCCGGAGGGGAAACCGAGCGTACAGGTCCGCCAGCCCGATCGCGGCGACCGCGAGCGGCGAGAACAGCGCGGTCACGAAGATGTCGGTGGTCCGCATCAGCGTCCGGGAAACCTGCTCGATCATCACCGGCCCGGAGAGCTCGGCGATCCGTCGCCAGACGCCGAACAGCCGCTCCCGGTCGATCCGCGCCCCCGCGCTCATACACGACCCTCACCCGGGACCGTCTTGAGCGGCGCGATCCGGCGAGCGCTCTCGGCCCGCCCGACGGGAGTCGACCGGTCGCCGGCGCCGCCGCACCCGAACGCAAAAGACGCCGCGCCCGCTCGCACCGCCGTGGAGACGACACGACACTTCGTCGCGACGGTGTACGCGGTCCACAACGGCGCCGTCGCCCTGCACGAGCACGACCGCCTCGAGATGTGGTTACCCCCGGGCGGACACGTCGAGCGCGACGAGCTGCCCCACGACGCCGCCCGACGGGAGGTCCGCGAGGAGCTCGGCCTGCCGGTCGAGCTGATCGCACCCGTCGGCGAGCTCTCCTCGGCAACCGCTCGGTCGATTCCCCGACCCCAGGCGTTTCTCCTCGAGGACATCAACGTCACAGACGGCGACGTCGGGCACCAACACGTCGATTTCGTCTACTACGGCACTCTCCCATCCCGGGCGATCGACCCCGGCCCGGACGAGGCGCCCGCGGCCGCCTGGGAGTGGTTCACCGCCGCGGACCTGCAGGCCGCCGCCGAGCTGCCCGAAGACGTCGCCGAGGTCGGTCAGCGCGCGATCGCGGCGGCCGACTGAGCTACCGGCGTTCTCGGACCGACTCGGCCCACGCGATCGCCTCGTCGAGTGCCCCCACCGGCTCCCCTACGAAATCAAAGGCGCGGACGGTCTCCGCGTCGGCCCGGTCGGGGTCGGATCGGTCGATGGGGACGAGCCGCGCGATCACGTCGCCGGCCGCCCGGGCGGTGTCGTAGGCGGCCGGCCGCCGACCTGGATCCCTGTCGAGCATCACCGCAAAGCCCGCGAGACTTGCGGCCGCCGCGACCGCGTCCTGGTCGGCCCCTCGACCGGGCAGTTCCGCCGGCGTGACGGGGTCGTACCCACGCTCCGTGAGCGCCGCCGCGAGCGCGTCGAGCTCCGGATCGCCGCTCCCGCCGCCGCTGGCCTCGCCAGAGCCAAACACGAGCACCGACTCCGCGAGCGCCGCTTCGACGCCGGTCAGGCCCTCCTCCAGGGCGGTGACGTCCGCCTCGGGGGCGCCGAGCGCGGTCAGGTAGCCCTCGCTCGCGACCCGCTCGATCGTCCCGAGCTGCCCCCGGAGGTCGCCGTAGCCCTCGGGCTGGCCCCACCGCTCTCTGACCGTCGGGCGCTCCCCGATCGGCGCGACGTCGAGGGGCTCCTCGGCGTGTTGGACCGCCTCGAGGGCAGCCCGCGCGCTGGGAAGCGTCGAAAAGTACGTGATCTGCTGGTCGACACACACGTCGAGCAGCTCCCGCTCCCGGGAGACGACGAGATCGATCTCGCCGGCCCGGAGCCAGCTTTTGATCGCCCCGAGATCCGGAAAGTCGCCGATCTCCCGGACCTCGAAGTGCTGTTCGAACCCGGCGACCGGCATGTCGACGACCGCGGTGCCCCCGAGGGGAACGGGCTTGCCGACGGCCATCTGGGCCTTCTGGTAGGCCTTGCCGAAGGTGTCCGCGGTTCCCATCACCTCGCCGGTGGATTTCATCTCCGGGCCGAGCCGCGGGTCGCTGCCGGGCAGCCGGTCGAACGGTAACACGACCTCTTTGACGCTGACCTGCTCGGGGACCCGCTCCTCGTACTCTAACTCGTCGAGGGTCGCCCCGGCCATCACCTTCGCGGCGGCCTTCGCGATCGGAACACCGGTGGCCTTCGAGACAAAGGGCACCGTCCGCGAGGAGCGGGGATTGGCTTCGAGGACGTACACTTCGCCGTCCCGCACCGCGAGCTGGACGTTCAGCAGGCCGACGGTGCCGAGTGCGTCTGCGATCTCCTCGACGACCTCCCGGACCCGGCGGTTGACCGCCCGCCCCAGCGACCGCGGTGGGATCATACACGCCGAGTCGCCCGAGTGGACGCCGGCGGCCTCGACGTGTTCCATCACGCCGCCGACCAGCACGTCCTCGCCGTCGGCGACCGCGTCGACGTCCAGCTCGACGGCGTCGGCCAGGAACTCGTCGATCAACACCGGCTTCTCGGGGGAGACCCGCACCGCCTCCGTCATGTAGGTCCGGAGGTCCTCGTCGTTGTACACGACCTCCATCGCCCGCCCGCCCAGCACGTACGAGGGCCGGACCAACACCGGGTAGCCGACCTCGTGGGCCAGCTCGAGGGCCTCCTCCCGGCTGGTCGCGGTGCCCCCAGCGGCCTGTGCGATCCCCAGCTCGTCCATGAGCCGGTTGAACCGGTCCCGATCCTCCGCGAGATCCATCGCGTCGACGCCGGTGCCCAGGATCTCACAGTCGAGCCCCCGCCGGTCGAGTTCCTCTGCCAGCGGCCGTCCGACGTCGACGCTCGTCTGGCCGCCGAACTGGACCATCACCCCGTCGGCGCCGGTCGCCGCGATCACGTCCGCGATCTCCTCGGCGGTGATCGGCTCGAAAAACAGGCCGTCCGAGGTGTCGTAGTCCGTCGAGACCGTCTCGGGGTTGTTGTTGACCACGTGGGCCTCGATACCCAGCTCGCGCAGGGCCTGGACGGCGTGGACCGAACAGTAGTCGAACTCCACGCCCTGGCCGATCCGGATCGGCCCGCCGCCCACGACCACGACGCTCTCGACGTCTCGGTCGACGCGGAGCTCGTCGTGATCGAGGCTCGTCACCGGCTCCCGCGCCGAGTAGTAGTACGGCGTCGCGGCCGCGAACTCCCCGGCGCAGGTGTCGACCAGCTTGAACCTGCGGTCCGTCGTCGACGCCTCGACTCCCGGGACCGTCTCGGCCGTCCCGTCGATTCCGCCCGTCCCGCCCGGATCGCCGGCCGGCAGCCAGCTCGCGTGGGTGTCCCCGAACGGGGCTCCGGTCAGGGCTCCGACCTCCCGGTCGGTGAACCCGACCCTCGCCGCCCGTTCGAGGTCGCCCTCGGCGGCCGCCCGCGCTGCGGCCGCGACGTTCCGGTAACGCCGAAGGTACCACTCGTGGATCCCGGTCAGCGCGGCGACGGTCTCGACCTCGTACCCGCGGGCGAACGCCTCGAGCACGGCGTGGGTTCGGTCCGGCGTGGGCCGGACGAGATACTCGGTCTCGAGGCTCTCGTCGTCGATCTCGGTCCAGTCGACGGCCGGCTCATACTCGACGGAGCGAAGCGCCTTCAGCAGCGACTCCTCGAAGGTCCGCCCGATCGCCATCGCCTCGCCGGTGGATTTCATCGCCGGGCCGAGCTCGAACTCGACGTCCCGGAACTTATCGGCCGGCCACCGGGGGACCTTCGTCACGACGTAGTCGATCGCGGGCTCGAAGGCCGCCGTCGTCTGCCCGGTGATCTCGTTGTCGATCTCGTGGAGGCGCTTGCCCAGCGCCACCTTCGCCGTCACGCGGGCGATCGGGTAGCCCGTCGCCTTCGAGGCGAGCGCAGAGGACCGCGAGACACGCGGATTGACCTCGACGACCCGGTACTCCCCGCCGGGGGTGCCGTCGTCGCGCCACGCGAACTGGATGTTACACCCGCCCTGGATGCCCAGCTCGCGGATCACGCGGATCGCGACGTTGCGCATCGCCTGGTGGCCCCTGTCGGGGATCACCTGCGAGGGCGTGACGACGATTGACTCGCCGGTGTGGATCCCCATCGGGTCGATGTTTTCCATGTTGCAGATGATGATACACGAGTCGTCGGCGTCGCGCATCACCTCGTACTCGAGTTCGATCCAGCCGTCGATGGACTCGGTGATCATCACGCGGTCGTCCCGCGAGAGGGTCAGCCCGCGCTCGACGGCCGCCCGGAGCTCGCCCATCTCGTCGATCACGCCCGAGCCCGCACCCCCCAGGGTGTAGGTCGTGCGCATGATCACCGGCAGCCCCCCGACCGCGGCGACCGCGTCCTCGAGCTGGTCGACCCCCTCGATGGTCTCGGACTGGGGCACCGGCTCGCCGAGCTCGTGCATCCGCCGCCGGAAGGCGTCCCGGTCCTCGGTCGCGTAGATGGTCTCTAAGGGCGTGCCCATCACCTCGACGCCGTACTCCTCGAGGATTCCCCGTTCGGCGAGCTCGGCGGTGACGTTCAGCCCCGTCTGGCCGCCCAGCCCGGCGATCACACCGTCGGGCTCCTCGGCGCGGATCACCTCGGCGATGGCCTCGGGCGTGATCGGCTCGATGTAGACCGCGTCCGCCATCTCCGGGTCGGTCATGATCGTCGCGGGATTGGAGTTGACCAGCACGACCCGGGCGCCTTCCTCTCGGAGCGCTCGGCAGGCCTGGGCCCCGGAGTAATCGAACTCGGCCGCCTGTCCGATCTGAATCGGACCGCTCCCGATGAGCAGGATCGTGCGGTCTGTCTCGGGCATTACCAGCCCGACTACACACATCGCAATAAATCCGGCGATGCGGTACGAAACTCGAAGGAGAGTTTCGAAAATCGTACTCGCAGACCGAGCGGCCGGGCGGTCGGGCGGTCAGTCGGCGGGTTGGGCCTCGGGGGTCCCCTCGCCCCCGGTCTCGGCCTCGGTCTCTCGGGCGCCGAACGTGTCCCGCCGCGCGTAGAAGAAGTAGACGTAGGGCACCTTCGCGATCACGTCGAGGAAGGCGACGATCAGCCCGGTCCCGACGAGCGTGATCGCGCCGATCCCGACGGGGCTGAGCGCCCAGACCATCGGGTAGGCGAGCCAGAGTGCCCCCACGTGGTGTTGCAGTAGGGTAAAAAAGCCCTGCCGGCCCGGATCGTCGGACACGGTTCGGGGAATCACCGCGTACAGCCCGACGAGCAGGACGAGGTGAAAGAGGGATCCGACCCCGAACAGCGTCCACTGGAGCGTGCCGCCCGCGAGGACGGCGGCCGCGCCGGCGAGAATCATCGCCGCGTCGGCGGCCATCATCGCCGCGGTCGTCGTCCGGCTGGCGCCGGCGACGTAGCCGACGTACCCGATCAGCAGCGGGGTAGTGACCAGCCACGCGAGGTACCGCGTCGGGTAGAAGGTGTCTCCGCCGACGACGGTCGTCCCGATCCCGAGGGCGGCGGCGGCGTAGGTCACCATCGGCACCGCCGTGATCAGGCTCAGTCCCGCGAGCCGGGTGCGATCTTTCGAGGCCGGCAGCGAGACGAGCAACGCGACCGGGATGGCGGTTCCGAGCAGGAAGGCCGCGGCCGCGATCCCGAACGCCGCCTGGAGTTCGACGGGCGTGGTCATCGTTCCCCCCCGTCGGAGACGGCCAGCTCACCGCCGGTCGGACCCTCAGTCGGGTCGGCCCCGGCGCCGTCGATCGTGAAGGCCGTCACCTCCCGTTTCAGGTCGGCCACCGCCGAGGAACGGAACCGATCGAGCTCGGTCGCGACCTCCTCGACGCGGTCCTGCTGTCGCTCGATCCGCTCTCCGACCCGCTCGGCGTCGCCCGCGGTCTCGGTGCCAAGCGATGCGATCCGGTCGACCGACTGTGCGGTGACTTGGACCCGTTCGGCCTGGTCGCCGGTCGCGTTCTGGATGTCCTCGAGCGAGACCGAGATCTCCTCGACCGACGCCGCGATCTCCTCGATGTTTCGCAGCGCCTCGCCGACAGTCTCGTTGCCGGTCTCGACCCGCGTCTGGGCCCGCTCGATCGCCTCGCCGACAGCCGTCGTCTGTTCGTGTGCCGCCGCGACGGTCGTGGCGATCTCGTCGGCGCGCTGTTGGGTCTCCTCTGCGAGAGCCTTCACCTCGTCGGCGACGACGGCGAACCCGTCGCCCTCGCCCGCTCCGCCCGCGCGGGCGGCCTCGATCGAGGCGTTCAGCGCGAGCATGTTGGTCTGTTCGGCGATCTCTCGGATCATGTCCGTGACGCCGGTGATCTCTTTGGCCTTCTCGCGCAGCCCCACCATCTCCTCGGCGGCGGCGCCGACCTCGGCGGTCACCGCGTCCATCTCCTCGATCGCGTCTTGGGAGAGTTCCCGCGCGTCGTCGCTCGCGTCGGCCACCCGCGAGACGTTCCCCGCGACGTCGTCGACGGTCGCCGCGACCTCCTCGGCGGAGGCGCTCAGCCCGTCGACCTCGCCCGACAGCGACTGGAGCTCGTCGTTTTGCTCGGCCGCCTTCCCGACGATATCCTCGGCGGACTCGGTGATCGCCGTCGTCTCCTCGGCGGCCTGCTTGCTCCGCTCGGTGATCGACTCGGCCCGCTCGTCGAGCGTGTCGGCGACGGTCGTGACCGTCCCGATGGTCGCCTCGAGGTCCTCGAGCATCCGGTTGAACGACCGCCCGATCGTCTCGAGGGCCTCGTTGTCGGTCTCGACGGTCACCCGCTGAGTGAGGTCCCCGGCGGCGGCTCTCTCCATGACCGCCGCGTAGGACTCGGCGGTCTCGCGTAGCTCCGCCGCGCGGTCCTGTGCCTGCGTCTTCGCCCGTTCGGCCTCCTGTTTGGCCCGCTCGGCGTCGGTTCGGGCCTGCTCGAGCTCTGCCTGTGCCTGTTCCATCTCCTCGATCCGGTCGTTCAGCGACTGCCTGAGCGTCTCCGTGGCGCCGGCGATCTCGCCGAACTCGTCGTCTGCACGGAACCCGACCGGCCGGTCGAGGTCGCCCTCGGCGACGGTTCGGGTCCGGGCCGACAGCTCTGTCGCCCGGCTGAGCGTCTCGGCGGTGTTGAGCGATCCGAGCGCGATCAGCGCCGTGATCGCTGCGACCGCTGTCGTTACCCCGTCGCCGGTCACGACGCCGACGACGGCGATGAACGCCCCGACGACGAGATAGCCCGCGGCCAGTTGTACGCCGTAGCTGTTCCAGAGTTTCATCAACAGAATCTCTTTAGCTCTGATGGGCATAAGCCGTGGCCCACAAATTTCAGTCCTGATAACGCTGCCCGCTCTCGATTTCCAGGGACGGTACCAACCCACACACCGCACGGGGGTGACGGTCGTCGGTGCCGGTCGCTACGCCGAGTCGTCAGTTGTTCCCGTCGAAGCGGTACCGGTAGGGCTGGTCGCGGATCACCTCGACCTCGTCGGTCCGGGCGCGCCGACCGAGGACGGTCGCGACCCGGTGGGCGCTGGTAAACTCCTCGCCGTGCTCGTCGAGTACTTCGAGGATCTCCCGCGCGGTCAGCGGTCCGTCCGCGTTCGCCTCCGCGAGCACGGAGCGAATCCGCTCGAACTCGCCGCCTCGAGAGCGCATACGCATATACTGTACCTGCTCGTACTTCAAACGGCGTCAGACGACCGTCAGACGCCCCGGCGGGCGAAATCGCCCAAGGGCGACCCCCAGACGCGTCGGCGCGTGTCGGACGGTCACGGGCCACAGGCCTCGCTCGGATCGTCGACCCCGAGGATCGTCACGACCCCGACGGGCGACAAGCTCGGCGACCGCGCCCGGGAGGCCTCGAGCACCGGGCCGTGGGGGCGCGCGTCGCCGTCGACCCGCCACGACCGCCAGGCCGGCAATCTGCCCGACCGCGACGGTCCCCGTCTCGAGGAACAGACCGCACTCGACGCCCTCAAGGAGTGACCGATTCGACGGAACCGCCGACGGGACGGCGACAGGGCCTCGACAGACAGCGAAACGCTTAGCCGGTTCGCTCCGCGAGTGTTCACGTGTCTCACTCTGAGGACCCCGGCGACGGGGCCCGCCTGGCCGGCTGGGAGGGCGAGGTCGACCCGTCCGAGGGGCTGGGCTTTGTCGGTCGGGAGCTGCAGGTCCGGGGCCAGGCCGTCGGCGCATATGTCGTCGACCGGTCCGCGGTGCCAGAGGATTACCCGGCGACGATCGACACGCCGCGGGCGCTCGCGATCCAGTTTCGCGTCGACGATCCCGACGAGACGGACGATCCCGAGCCGATCAGCGCCTACTTCGCCCGGCCGGCCGACAGACTCGACGACCGGCTCGCGGCGCTACTCGAACTTCAGGGGCTCGACGAGCTCGCACAGCTCCACGGCGAGACCGCCCTGCTGGCCCTCGAGGGGGAGTACTACCTGCCGGCAACCCCAGAGCCCCACCGGGGAGACGCCCGGGGCGTGTACGGCATCGGGCTCGGGCTCGTCCCGTACGTGATCGTCGCCGGCGCGGGCATCTTCGGGATCGGACTCGGCGCGCTCGCCGGCTCGGCGGCGTTTTTCGCGGCGTGGGCGGTCGCGACCGTCGTCGTGTTGCCGGTCTCGACGTACCTCGACGCAGCACACCTCGCGACCGCGACCACCTGGACCGGCAGCCCGATGCGCTGGACGGTCGCGGCCGCGATCCCCGGCCTGAACCTGGTCGCGCTCGTCCTGTACCTCCTGCGGCGCCGCGGGGCCGAGCCGATCGTCGCCTGATCGCCCGCTCGCCTCGACGAGAATCCGGCTGTATCGGGCGTACAAGCGGTCACCGCTCGTAGGCCGCCTCGCAGGTGGGACTGCAGACGTGAACCGTCCGGACGCTGTCGTCCTCGATCCAGGTGATCACCCGGTGGCCCGGCCCGTCGATCGGGTCGCCACAGACCGCACACTCCCGCGTTTTCCCCTCGCCGACGTCCGACGTCGGATCGGTCATGTCGGTCCAACCGGCGCCTCTCAGCGCCGGCTCCCCCCTCCTGCTCGAGAGCGCTCGGGTTCGGTCTCCATCCGTTCGATCGTCCGCTCGACGGCCTCCTCGTCGGCCGGGTCGACCGCCTCGGTCTCGAGCAGCGCCGCGAGCCGCCGTTCCAGCTCCGCCTCGTCGATCTCGCCGCGGGCGTACCGCCGACGGGCCGTCTCGAGGGGATCGCTTTCCTCACCGGTCGACTCTCCCTCGACCGTCCCTTCGATCGCCGCCCCGATTCCCCTCGCCGGGTTCGGGCCGGCTACGAGCGCAGAGGCCGGCACGAGCAACAGCCACCCGACGACGAAGACGACGAGTGCCGCCGAGAGCCCGAGCTCGACCGTCGCGAGAACCCCTACCGGAAGGGTACCGACCGCGAGCAGCGGCGTCAGTCGGTTCCGTGGCGGCATGCGTACTCGACGAGTATCCCGGCTGAAATAAAAAATCCACCGCCGCCGGAGGATCGAAGGGCTTAATCGCCGAACTGTTGTTTTCCGACATGCGGGACCGTGGGGTAGCGGTATCCTCGGCGCATGGGGTGCGTCGGACCTGAGTTCGAATCTCGGCGGTCCCATTGGTTGCGACAGATTCTGGCGCCGATCGGCCAGGGAATCCGATCATCGGGACACAGACGGTCGTCGTCCGTTCGCGACGGCTTGTCACACCGCGTTTCCGCCGGTCTCGCCCCGAGACCACTCGAGTGGCAGGGCCCGCTCCAGCCGGTCGAGACCCTCCTCGAGCCGGTCCATCGAGTTGGCAAAGGACAGCCGGACCCGGCCGCCGGCGCGCTCGCTGAAGGCGGTGCCGGGGGCGAGCGCCACCCCGGCCTCGTCGAGCAGCCGGCTCGCGAGCGCGAGCCCGTCTTCGGGGGCTTCGACGTCCAGAAAGGCGTAGAAGGCTCCCTGTGGACGGGGGGCGGAGACGCCCTCGATTTCGGCCAGGCGGTCGACGAGATACGACCGCCGGCGTTCGAAGGCCTCGTACATCTCCTCTTCGGGTTCGCGAGGTCCGGTGAGCGCGGCGACGGCCGCGTGCTGGGCGGGAGCGGCCGGACAGCTCGTGGTCGCCTCCCGGACAGCAGTGGCGGTCTCGACGACCGACGGGGCGGCCGCGAGCCAGCCCAGCCGCCAGCCGGTCATGGCGTGGCTCTTCGAGACCGACCCGATCGTGACGACGTGCTCGGGCATGCCCGTCATCGCCCCGATCGCCCGGGGCTCGCGGTCGAAGGTCAGCGCCGCGTAGACCTCGTCGGCGATCACGTACGCGTCGTGTGCGGCCGCGGCCTCGACGACCCGCCGGATCGGCCCGGGATCGTACACGCGACCGGTCGGGTTCGACGGCGTCGTGAGCACGACCGCCGCCGTGTCCGGGCCCATCGCCGCAATCACCCGGTCGGCATCCAAGTCGTAGGGCGGTGGCATCGGCACCCGCCGGATCGACCCACCGGCCAGGGCGGCGTGGATCGCGTAGTTGGGCCAGGCCGGCGTCGGCACGAGCACCTCCTCGCCGGGATCGACGACCGCCAAGTCGACGACGTGCAGCGCCTCCATTCCACCCGTGGTGACAACGATCTCCTCGGGGCCGTGTGACAGGCCGTACTCGCCGAGCCGGTCGGCGATCGCCTCCCGCAGCGGCCCGATCCCGACGCTCTCGGTGTAATCGGTCGCGCCCCCGCGTGCGGCCTCGAAGGCCGCCTCTGTCGCGTGGGCCGGCGTGTCAAAGTCCGGCTCGCCGACCTCCAGCCGGACCGGGTCCTGGCCGTTGCGCTCGGCCTCGACCGCCAGGTCGAACATCACCCGAATCTCCGAGCGCTCGAACGCCTCAGTGCGGGCTGCAAACTCCATGCCCGCATCTTACGCCCCGCGGATAAATACCCGCCGACGGTCGTCTCGCCGGGTCGGTGTCCAGACCACCTGCGGCTCGCGGCGAGGGCGGTTACAGCTCGTAGCGGGCGATCTCGGCGGCGTCGCAGGCGGGACAGCGGTCGGCCTCGGGGTCGACGGTGGTGCCACAGCGGCGACACTCACAGAGGACCTCCGAGGAGCGCCCGAGCGCACGCTGGAGCTCGGCGACGATGGCGCTCATACCGGATCGACGACGGCGTGACAGCCCGGACACTCCGTCCAGACCGCCTCGCCGTCGCCCGTCGTGTACTCGATCAGAACGTTTCGGGGCTCGATGACCGCGTCACAGCGCGGACAGGCGCCCAGTGGCGTCGGGTCTCGTGTTGCCATGATCTGTGTTCAGGGGAGAGCGTGTGACAGTCGAGGGTCGAGAGGTTCGGCCCTCGGTCAATGGCAAGTAGGACTGGAATAAATAGGTTCGTCAACCGTCCCGGAAGTAAAACCGCCGGCCGGCAGCGGTCCCGGCCGGGTCGTCTGTCGACCGTCAGACGTTCGCTGTCGCGTCCGTTCAGCAACCGTCCGATCGAAAGCGTCGAGAGGTTGAGTGTCATAACTTTGCCGTGCTCGCTGCAATCGTCCCGCTGCTGACGGCGGTCGTCGCCTTCGCCTACCTGTTTTACTGGGTGTTTCGGGACGCCCCCACACACGGACTCGACCCGTACAAGTGGGCGCTGGTCGGGGTCGCTCTCCCGCCGGTCGGACTGTTCGTCTACCTCCGTCGTCGTGCCGAGGCCAGCGACGAGCTCGAAGACGGCGACCTGTTTGGCTTCTCGCGGCACCGGTAATAAGCTACGAACGGCTCGGAGCTTCCGGCTCGTGTCGCCGTTGTGGATGTCAGTCTCGGCACGTATCGGATGCTACGAGTGCCGGCGCGCACCCGTTCGATCGACTACACCGACTCCGAACCGTTCAGGCGATGTCGCGGCTGGTGTCGACGGAGACCTCGGTCGCGAGGTCGAGTTTGATCGTGTTCGTCGGCGCGCGCCCGCCTCTGAACTTCGGGATCGCGAGCCGGTTCTCGACCTCGTCGCCGGTCGCGTCGGTTTGCAGCCGGAAGATCACGTCCGCGAAGTGCTCGGTGGTGTCTCGCAACGGCGGGACCGACCGCCCGTTGAGGCAGTGAAACACCGCCAGCCCGTTAGTGTTGACCACGTGATTTTGCAGGTCGTTCATGAAACTGCGGTATCGCGAGGGCGGCTCCTGGGCCTCGAGAACGTCCACCGGGTCGATGATGAGGTTCGACCCCTCTGGGAGGGCGCTGATGAGCTTGCTCGCGTTGTCCAGCGGCGCCTCGCCGGTGATGTGTCTGATCGTCGGATCCCCGGTCGACGCCGGCGTCGCTTCGACCGATCCGCGGACGGCCTCGGCGGTCCGGTTCAGCGACAGCCACAGCGTTCCCCGCGTCGCGGTCAGCTCGTAGAGAAACAGCTCGGCCTGGCTCGCCGGCGGGGCCGACAGCCCGACGAGACTGCCCGTCGGGAGCCCTCCGCCGAGCTTCCGGTCGAGCACGTCGATCCCCGTCTTGAGCCGATCGGTCATCACCCATCTTTGACCGCGATTGTGGTTAAGCATTCTGCCGGCCGGGAACGGACGACATTTACGCCGGGCTCGCGAATACCGTGTAATGACACGGATCGACGTGATCGACAACCACGGCCAGTTCACCCACCTCGAACGCCGGGCGCTGTCCGAGATCGGGGTCGAGACCGAGATCCTCCCGAACGACACCCCGCCCGCGGAGATCGACGCCGACGGGCTCGTCCTCTCGGGGGGTCCCGACATCGATCGGACCGGCAACGCCGCCGACTACGTCGACCTCGACGTTCCGGTGCTCGGGATCTGTCTGGGCATGCAGCTGATCGCCCGCGAGCTCGGCGGAACCGTCGGCCCCGGCGAGTACGGCGGCTACGCCGACGTGACCGTCGAGATCACCGATGCCGACGATCCCCTGGTCGGCTCGCTCGCCCCAGACACCCGCGTGTGGGCAAGCCACGCCGACGAGGTGACGACGGTTCCAAAGGGGTTCGGTCGGACCGCCCGCAGCGACATCTGCTCGGTCGAGGCGATGAGCGACCCCGACCGGGGCCTGTACGGCGTCCAGTGGCACCCCGAGGTCGCACACACCGAACAGGGACGGGCGGTCTTCGAGAACTTCCGGGCGATCTGTCGCCCGGAGTGACGGCCCCGCTCCCGTCTCCTCTCGGTGGACAGACAGACACGTTTAAACTAACGCGGAAACCCTGATGTACCAATGACGACGACGCGGGCGAATCTCGCCGGGCTCTCTCGGTATATCCTCCGCGCGCCGCGGTGGTACTCGAGCCTGGCGTTTGCGCTCGTGTTGGCCGCGATCACTGGCATCGCGGCGTTTGACTCCTCGTACCCGCTCGGTGACGCCTCCCGCGGCGTCTTTTATATTGGCGTCCCGACCGTGTTCGCGGCGCTGTCGACGGCGACGGTCGACCGGTGGGTCGGCGGGCGGCTCACCCAAGACCAGGCATCGTTACTGGCGTTGGTCTCGGAGCTGGTCGTGATCGTCGTCCTGCTGTTTGCCGCGCTCCCGACGTTGGTCGCGGGAGTGCCTCAGCAGTTCGTCTTCGACGGCCTGTTGATCGCGCTGGCGGCGATTTTCGCGCTCCGGCTTTTCGTCATCGCGACCGTCTCCCGGCAGTCGCTCCCCCGGGCGGTCGTTCCGGCCAGCCTCCAGACCGTCGCCGCGGCCGTGTTACTGTTCGTCTACAGCGGGACGCTGTACTCCCTGCGGGTCAGCGGGCCCCTGCTCGAGACGTACTTCGCTCGCCCGAGCGAAGCCCCGCCGGAGCTCCAGCAGAGCGTGGTCCCGTTCGATTTCGTCCTGCTTGGGGTGGTCTGTCTGATTCACATCGGCGCCGTCTGGGCGTTTATTGCCGCGATCGACCGGCCCTGGCAGTCGAGTCTCGGCGTCTCGGTGGTCAACTTCGTCGGCGGCTTCATCGGGCACATCACGACCGGCTCGCACGAACTCGAGGCCTTCTTCGAGGAGATCGGCGAGGAGGCGATGGTGCCGGTGACGGTCCTCTCATTTCGCCGGCCCGGCGGCGACGAGAAAGCCCGGTTCGTGCTCCCGATGGTCCACCCGGGACCGATGGGCGACATCGGCGGCGGGAACCTGCCGGCCCACATCGCCGACCGTACCGAGGGACTGGCCTTTGTTCCCCACGCCACCGCGAGTCACGACTTTAATCTCGTCACCGACCGCGAGATCGGCACGATCCACGAGGCCGTCGAGCGGGCCTACGAGGACATCGAGTACTCGACGGCCGGCACCGCGAGCTGCCGGGTTCGGGAGGGCGACGCCACCCTGACCGGCCACCGGTTCGGCAACGATGCGCTCATGATCGCCAGCTTCTGGCCCGAGTACGCCGACGACATCGAGTACGCCGTCGGACTCTCGGCGGTCTCGGAGGCCCACGCGGCCGGGCTCGACGAGGTGTTGCTCGCCGACGCGCACAACTGCAACGACGGCCTCGCCGGGTCCGACACCGGTCACGTCGTCCCCGGGAGCGAACGCTCATTCGACCTGATCCGGGGGGCCAGGCAGCTCGGCGAGCGCCTCGACGCGACCGAGCAACACCCGCTCCGGCTCGGGACCGCCTGGGACGAGACCGACTGGGACGTCAGCGACGGGATCGGGCCGCTCGGCGTTCGGGTGGCCGTGCTCGAGGCCGGCTCGGAGCTCACCGCCTACGTGCTCGTCGACGGCAACAACATGGCCCCGGGGCTCCGCGAGCGGGTCGTCCAGTCGATCGACGGCGTCGACACTATCGAGGTGTTGACCACTGACACCCACGTCACCAACACCGTCGACGCCGACACCCGCGTGGGCAGACAGATCGCCCACGAGGAGTTCGTCGGGGTCGTCGACTCGCTGATCGACCGGGCGCGGGCGGATCTCGAGCCCGTCGAGGCCGGCATGGAGAGCGAGCTCGTCGAGGTCACCGTCTTCGGCAACGACCGCACCGAGACGCTCGCGAGCCACGCCAACGCCATGCTACCGATGGCGACGGCGCTCGCGACCGCCTTCGTCTTCGCCGTCCTCTCGGTGTCGGCGCTCATCTTCTTGCTCGCGTCGAACGCCGGGCTCTGAGCCGGTCGGCCCGTCGGGCTCGTCGGCGTTGTGAGTCTCCGCCCCGCGATCACTCGACGGCTGTGTCGAACGGATCGGAGAGAGACGCCTTGGGGATCGCGTTCCGGACGGTCACGAGCGGGTCGACCACCTGGCTGATCTGCAGGTCGGCGACGAGACTCGCGAACATGTACGCCTCCGTGCGGGAGTCGCCGTGCTCGGCGGCGAGCAGGTCGACCGCGTCGCCGTGGGCGAGCTCGGCGGCCGCCTCGAGGCTATCCGCGCTCGCGATCGTCTTCCAGGCGTCCTCGGTCTCGACCACGGGTCGCCGGTGTCTGCCGGCCGGCTCGATCACCGAGACCGTCGCGTCGATCTCGGTCGCGATCTCGGCACCGGTGCCGCACATTTCCCCGTCGGCCATCGCGGCCTTGCAGTCGCCCATCGCGAGCAGCCCGCCGGCCTGGAACACGGGGAAGTACACCGTTGCCCCGGCCGTGATGTCGGTCGTGTCGAGGTTGCCGCCGTGGTCGTGGGGCACGAGCGTCGAGTACGACTCCGACTCGGGAGCCACGCCGATCGTCCCGATCACCGGCGCGAACGGCACCGATCGCCCGTCGAACGTTACTGACCCGTCCTCGACCGGGGTCATCCGCGAGGCCGCTTCGATTCCCGGCTCGCCGTCGAGCAGGCCGAACCCGTCGATGGTCACGACCCGGCCCGCCGGCTCGGCCGGCCGGATCGCCTCGATCTCGACGGCGAGGATGTCACCCGGCTGCGCGCCCTCGACGGCGATCGGCCCCGTCGCGGCGTTTACCTCCTCGGGGACGGCGTCGATCACGTCCGCGTCGGACTGAACCGCGCCGTCGAGGCTGTCGCGTGTCTCGATCGTGAGCTTCGCCCCGTCCTCGACGGTCGTGATCGGTTCCATCTCGGGGCCGAACTCGTAGATCGCCCCCTGTTCGTGGCTGACGCGCTGGCGTGCCATGCCCGCACATCGAACGCCCGAGACAAAAGCCCCGCCCGGCGCCCGACCGGGAACTGTTATGTCGGCGCCGTCGCAACCACACCCATCCGATGGCCGAGTCAGCCTCGCCGCGGGTCGTCAGCCTGGGAAGTATCAACGTCGACCGAGTCTACCGGCTCGACCGCCCCGGTCTCGAGGCGCTGACCGAGCGACCCTGGTTCCCCGAGCGCGGCGCGACGGTCGCCGTCGGGTCCCCGCCCGAGGTGGGACTGGATCCCGACGCCTTCCACCACGGCGGCAAGGGGGCCAACCAAGCGACGGCCGCGGCCGCCGCCGGCGCCCCGACCGCGATGCTCGGTCTCGTCGGCCCGGACCACGAGGAGTACGGCGTCGTCTCCCGGCTCGCGGCCGACGGTGTCGGGGTCACGGGAATCGAGACGGTCTCGGCGCCGACCGGCACCGCGGACGTGTTCGTCGGTCCCGACGGGGACACCCGGATTCTGGTCTGTCCCGGCGCCAACGACGCGGTCGGCACGGAGTACGTCGGAGCCCGCTACGAGACGATCGCCGGCGCCGACTGTCTCCTGTTGCAAAACGAGATCCCGGTCGAGCCGGTCGCGACGCTGCTCGAGCGACTCGGAGACGAGCGGGCGCCGCCGACGGTCGTGCTCGATCCCGGCCCGCCCGAGGGGGTCGAGCGGCTGCTCGCGACCGGCGCCGTCGACTATTTCACCCCGAACGAGCGGGAGGCGGCGGCGCTCGGAGACCTTTCGGGGTTTCGCGGAACGAGTATCGAGACTCACGGCTCCGGGCCGGTCTTGGTCGAGGGTCGCGACGGGCGGCTCGTCGTCTCCCCGCCCTCGGTCGATCCCGTCGACGCGACCGGCGCCGGAGACGTGCTGAACGGCTACCTCGCGGCCGGACTCGCGGCCGGGGACTCGCTCCGGGAGGCGCTCGTCCGGGCGGTCGCCGCGGCGAGTCGGTCGACGCTGGTCGCCGGCGCGCGCGCGAGCGTCCCCGACCGACGGACGGTCGAGCGGTTCCGCACGGAGCGGGGCCCGTCGGTCGAGGTCGAGTGAACTCAGTCCTCGGCGATCTTGCCGCCGACGAAGCCCCCGACCGCGCCGAGTATTCCCGTGACGGCGGCGCCGAACACCACCGCGAACGCGATCGTCGCCGCGACCACGCCGGCTTCGCCGCCCTCACCGATCTCCTGGAGACCCTGGACCAGTCCGACCAGGACGAACGCGAGCAGTACGAACACGGGCACGACGATTAGGAGTCCCGAGGCGCCCCCGGCCGTCGTCGGCCGCCCGGCGTTTTTCTGCTCGAAGTAGCCCGAGGCGGCCCCGCCGAGCGCGGTCGCGAGCGGCACGAACGAGAGCACGGCCCCGAGGACTGCTCCGAGCAGGGCGTGCGTGCCGAACGATTCGAGGCGCTCGTCCGGCCGGCGTCGCGCCCGCGCCCGGCGCCTGTATGCGACGTACCCGACCGCGACGACGAGTAACCCGCCGCCGACGACGAACAGCCCGAGTTCGACCCACCCCAGCAGCGTCTCCGCGAGATCGGTCGCCTCGGCGGTGGTCAGCTCCCGGCTCCCGACGGTCGCGGTTACGTCCTCCTCCCTGAGCACCTCGGCGATCGACTCCCGGTCGGCGACGCTCCTGATCACTGCCCCCCCGGCGATCGCGAGCAGCCCGGCCAGCGCGACCGCCGCTCCGAGCACCCAGTCGACGATCTCGGGCAGTCCCTCGCCGGACTTCTCGGCTCGGTCGTCCCCCGACGCCGTCGCGAACTCGTCCGTTGACATACACGAGCGTACTCAACACCGAGATAAGAAGCTTCTCCGCAGGTGCTCGCCGTGGGACGTCGTCTCTCTGCCAGCACCGAGCAGCGTCGCGCTCCGCGTGGATCCGACAGCCCCCGGATCGGTCACAGCTCGCCTTTGGTACTCGGCGGAGCGCTGCGGCGCTCGTCGATCCGGGTGGCGTCGTCGAGTGCCCGCGCGAGCGCCTTGAACAGCGCCTCGAGTTCGTGGTGGGCGTTCTCGCCGGCGATCTCGGCGTGGACGGTCAGCCCGGCGTGTGTCGCGAGCGTCCGCAGGAAGTGTCTCCCGAGCTGGCTCGTGACGCCGTCCGCGCCGACCGTCGGCTGGGAGAAGGTCCCCTCGAAGGCGGCGTACGGACGGCCGCTCACGTCGAGGACGACCGTCGCCCGGGCCTCGTCCATCGGGACGGTCCGGTCGGCGAATCGGGCGATCCCGCGTTTCTCCCCCAGCGCCTCGCCGAGGGCCTCGCCGAGCGCGATTGCGACGTCCTCGACGGTGTGGTGCGTCCCGACGGCAAGATCGCCCTCGCACTCGACGGTGAGATCGAACAGTCCGTGGGTTGCGACGGCTTCGAGCATGTGATCGAGAAAGCCGATCCCGGTGTCGACGGTCGCGTCGCCGTCGCCGTCGAGATCGAGCACCACCTCGACGCTCGTCTCCGCGGTTTCCCGGCCGACCGCCGCGGTTCTTTCCTCCATGATCGATCCTGACGGCCGAGGTATTTGGCCGTTGTGACCGTCTCCGAGAGTCCACCTCGACGATTAGGGTTTTACGAGCACCTTGATCGCCTCGCGGTCGTCCATCGCTCGGTAGCCCTCGGCGATCTCCTCGAGCGAGACCGTCTCGGTAAAGACCGGCGAGGGGTCGAGCGTGCCCCCCAGCACGTCCGCGAGCAGCTCCTCGGCGTAGGCCCGCACCGGCGCGACTCCGCCGGCCAGCCCGACGTTGTCCCCGAAGAAATCGAAGAGATCGAGCCCGCCCTCGAGACCGTGGGGCACCCCGACGTACCCGACGGTCCCGCCCGGCCGGGCAACCGCGGCGGCGGTCTCCATCGCGCCGGCCGCGCCGACACACTCGAGCACGTGCTCGGCGCCGCCGCCAGTGAGCTCCTGAACGCGCTCGACGTCGTCCTCGCTCTCCTCGAGGACCGTCTCGGTGGCCCCGAACCGCTCTGCCAGCTCGAGGCGGTCGGCGTGGTGGCCGACGGCGACGATCTGGCTGGCGCCGAGCCGTCGCGCGGCGAGCACGCCACACAGCCCGACCGCCCCGTCGCCGACGACCACACACCGGCTCCCGCCAGTAACGCCGGCGCTGACTGCCGCGTGGTGGCCGGTCCCCATCACGTCGGTCAGGGGCAGCGCCGCCCGAAGGGCCGCCTCGTCGTCGGCGTACCGGTCCGGGATGCGTACGAGCGTGCCGTCGGCGTGGGTCGAGCGGACGTACTCCCCCTGTGCGCCGCCGTTCTCGCCGCCCCAGGAGTCGCGGTTCTCACAGGAGGTGTGTAGTCCCCGCCGGCAGAACTCACACTCCCCGCAGCTGATCGCGAAGGGGGCGAGCACCCGGTCGCCGGGCCCGACCCGGCGCACGTCCTCGCCGACGGCTTCGACGACTCCCATCGGCTCGTGGCCGATCCGGGAGGGAACGTCTCGGTCGCTCTCCCCGCGGTAGGGCCACAGATCGGACCCGCAGATCGCGGTATGAGTGACCCGGACGATCGCGTCGCCCGGAGATTCGATCGTCGGCTTTGGTACGTCTTCGACCCGGATGTCGCCGGGGCCGTGAAAGACGGCTGCGCGCATATGTCACGTCCGGGCGACAATAATAAAAGCCGTCCGGGTACTCCCGATAGACTCACTCGCCTCGATACGGAGCCCGCCGGAGCTTCTTTCGGAGCGAGATGACAGTCGCGAGGATCATCAGACCGTGACCCCGATCATCCCGCAACGAACGAGCGTCCGCTCGAGCCGGTCGCCCGGCTTGTCCCCGACGAGGTTGAGGTCTCGGGCGAATCTGGCTCCACCACCGCCCGATCGTCGTCCCCACCTGCCACTGCTCTTCGAGTAGGGTCTGTGCGCTCTGTTGGTTACCGACGGTGTAGCCGCGCCGGCCTTGACCGTCGAGCTGGTGTAGGTCTCTCCGTCGACCTCGTACTCGTCGGTTACGTCGATCGCGAACGATCGATCCGGTCCCCTCCCGCGCTGTGTGTACTCCGCGCCCGTCACCGTCGCCTCGATCGGCTCTCTGTCCGCGCGTCCACGTCCGACGGCATCGGGCGCTGGGAGTGCAGGCCGCCGTACGCGAGCCCGGCGCCGATCGCCAGAGAGACGACGATTCCACGTAGGGTCGTCTGCCGGGCGCTGGCCGCGGTCTCGTCCGTTCCGTCGTCGGCCGTCTGCTCCGATCGGCCCGCCGCGCGGTCGGTCCCGCGGTGACGTGAGCTAAGGCTGCCCCCGGACCACGGCGATCTAGCCGTCCACAGGACCAATCCGGGTCAGTTCGGATGGCGGCGTCGCCCTCGCGTTGTGGCGCTCCGGTGGCGGTCCCTGGACTGTTCCGCCGCGTCGTTCGCGGCAGTTCGGCTCGTCGGCGACGGATCGCGCTGTCCGGCCGGTCAGCGGGGGACCGGGTTCCGGGCACCGAACGGAGAGGCGACCCGGACGCACCGACACAGTTTTGCCCGGGCTCGCCGTCGGTAGCGAGTATGGATTACCGAGAGCTCGACGAGAGCCGTGAGTTTCTCGCCCGGCTCGAACACGGCCGGGACTGGCGCGGCCAGATCGAGGCCTTCGCCGCCGAGGAGTCGATCGGCGCAGCGGTGTTTTTGGGCCTCGGCGCCGTTCGGGACGCGCGGGTGTACTTCTACGATCAAACCGACCAGCGGTACGAGGCGGTCACCTTCGACGAACCGCTCGAGGTGGCGGTCGCCGTCGGGAACGTCTCCTGGCTCGACGGCGAGCGGTTCGCCCACACCCACGCCGTGTTGGGACGGCCCGACGGAACCGCCCTCGCCGGCCACCTCGACGCCGGCACGACCTTCGCGGGCGAGCTGTACGTCCGGGCGTTCGGGACCCGGCTCGACCGCGAGCACGACCCCGAGACCGACCTCGATCTCTGGCCGCTGTAATGGCTCGAAACGACCGCCGCCGGGGCCGGGGGGGAGACCGGGACCGGGACCGATCGACCGAGAGAGACCGCGACGGGGCGGCCGGCGACCACGAGGAGTACTTCGCGGCGATCGAGGCCGACCTCGAGGCGGCGCTTGCGGTCGCGAACGAGGCCCGCGAGCGCGGCGGCGATCCGGTTCCCGAGGTCGAGATCCCGGTCGCACAGGACATGGCCGACCGCGTCGAGAACATCCTCGGCATCGACGGGGTCGCCGAGCGGGTCCGCAAGCTCGAGGGTGACCGCTCCCGCGAGGAGGCCGCGCTGGCCCTGGCCGAGGATTTCGTCAGCGGGGTGGTCGGGGACTACGAGACCCCCGCCGGCAAGATCGAGGGGGCGGTCCGGACGGCCGTTGCCCTGCTGACCGAGGGTGTGGTCGCGGCGCCGATCGAGGGGATCGATCGGGTCGAGATCCGGGAAAACGACGACGGCTCCGAGTTCGTCAGCGTCGAGTACGCCGGCCCGATCCGCTCCGCGGGCGGCACCGCACAGGCGCTGTCGGTGCTCGTGGCCGATTACGCCCGCGCGCTGCTCGGGATCGGCGCCTACGAGCCCCGGGGAGAGGAGATCGCGCGCTACGCCGAGGAGATCGCCCTGTACGACGATGAGACCGGCCTGCAGTACGCCCCCGGGGAGGCCGAGGCACGGTTCATCGCCGAGCACCTGCCGATCATGCTCGACGGCGAGGCGACCAGCGACGGCGAGGTCGAGGGCTACCGCGACCTCGATCGGGTCGACACCAACGCCGCTCGCGGCGGGATGTGTCTGGTCTTCGGCGAGGGCATCGCGCTCAAGGCGCCCAAGATCCAGCGGTACACCCGCGAGCTCTCCGAGGTCGAGTGGCCCTGGCTCCAGGCGCTGATCGACGGCGATTACGCCGAGGATCCGGACGGCGATACGGACGAGCCCGACGACTCCGGCGGACCCGAGGAGCCCGACGAGAGCGCGACCGAGCCCGACGACGCCGACCCGGCCGATCACGCTCCCCGCGCCGAGCCCTCGAGGAAGTTCCTGTCGGATCTGATCGCCGGCCGACCGGTCTTTTCCCACCCGAGCGAGCCCGGGGGCTTCCGGCTTCGGTACGGCCGGGCGCGCAACCACGGCCACGCGACCGCCGGGGTCAACCCGGCGACGATGCACATCGTGGCTGACTTTCTCGCGGCAGGCACCCAGCTCAAGACCGAGCGCCCCGGCAAGGCCGCCGGGGTGGTTCCGGTCGACACGATCGAGGGGCCGACCGTTCGACTCGCGAACGGCGAGGTCCGCCGGATCGACGATGCGGCCGAGGCGCTCGAGTTGCGAAACGGGATCGAGCGCGTGCTCGATCTCGGCGAGTACCTCGTCAACTACGGCGAGTTCGTCGAGAACAACCACCTGCTGGCGCCGGCGGGGTACACCGCCGAGTGGTGGCGCCAGGAGCTGGCGGCCGCCGGCGGGCCGGTCCAGGCGCTCGAAGACGCCCCCGAGATCGACCTGGCAGACCCGACCCCCGAGCGGGCCCTGGCCTGGGCCGACGAGGACGTGCCGCTTCACCCCGAGTACACCTACCTCTGGCACGACGTCGGCGTCGAGCGGGTCTGTGAGCTCGCGGCCGCAATCGAGGACGGCTCGGTCGTCGAGGATCGGCTCGTTCTCGAGCGCACGGCGTCCGTCCGCGAGACCCTCGAACGGCTGCTGGTCGAGCACACGCGGGCCGAAGGGCTGGTCGTCGAGTCCTGGCGGCCGCTGGTCCGCACCCTCGGGTTTGCCATCCGCGAGGACGGCCTCGACCGCGACTGGGCGCCGACGGACCTGAGCGACCGGGCCCGCGGCTACGAGGGCGGCGAGAACGCCATCCGGGCGGTAAACGAGATCGCCCCGTTCGCGGTCCGGGAGCGGGCTCCGACCCGCGTCGGCGCCCGGATGGGCCGCCCGGAGAAGTCGGAGCACCGCGAGCTGTCGCCGGCGGTCCACGCGCTGTACCCGATCGGCGAGGCCGGGGGCAACCAGCGGTCGATCGAGGCGGCAGCCGACCACGGCGACGAGCTCGACGGGACGAGAGGCCGGGCCGAGCTCGAGCTCGCCCGGCGCGAGTGTCCCGCCTGCGATACCCAAACCCACGAGGGGCGGTGTCCCGAGTGTGGCGAGCCGACCGAGCCCGTCTATCGCTGTCCCGAGTGTGACCGACGCGTTCCCCCGGATGGGTCCGGCCGCGCGGAGTGTTCCAGCTGTGGGCGTCCCGCCGAGCCGACCCAGACGACGACCGTCGAGATCAACGAGGCCCTCGCGAACGCACTCGACGCGGTCGGAGAGCGGCCCGCCGCCTTCGACATCCTCAAAGGCGTCAAGGGGCTCAGCTCCGCCGAGAAGATCCCCGAGCCGATCGAGAAGGGAATCCTGCGGGCCAAACACGGTGTCTCGACGTTCAAAGACGGCACCGTCCGGTACGACATGACTGACCTGCCGGTGACCGCCGTCCGGCCCCGGGAGCTCGACGTCTCGGCGGCTGATTTACGCGAGCTGGGCTATGAGACCGACGTTCTCGGGGATCCGTTGCGCCACGACGACCAGCTGGTCGAGCTGAAAGTCCAGGACATCGTCCTGCCCGACGGCGCCGCCGAACACCTGCTGCAGACTGCCGCCTTCGTCGACGACCTGCTGGTGGAGTACTACGGGCTCGATCCATACTACGAGTTCGAGGACCGGACCGACCTGCTGGGCGAGCTCGTCTTCGGGATGGCCCCGCACACGAGCGCCGCGACGGTCGGGCGGGTGATCGGCTTCACGTCGGCGGCCGCCGGCTACGCCCACCCGTACTTCCACGCCGCGAAGCGGCGCAACTGCTTCCACCCGGCGACGACGATCCGGTACGAGACCGCAGACGGCCTCGCCGAGGAGCCGATCGAGGCATTCGTCGAGAAACGGCTCGACGATCCCCGGACCGACGATTTCGGCGTCGAGGTCCAGGAGCTGGACGGCTCTGTCTGGGTCCCGTCGCTGCGGGCCGACGGGACGGAGTCCTCCCGGCCGGTCGAGGCCGTCTCGAAACACCCGGCCCCCGATCACCTGCTCCGGATCGCCCTCGCGTCCGGCGAGGAGCTGACCGTCACGCCGGATCACTCGATGCTCCGGTGGGACGGCGGGCTCGAGGAGATCCCGGCACACGAACTGGTGGTCGGCGACGCGATCCCGGCGGCCGGACCGGTCGCCGAGGCCGGCCTCCCCGAACGGGCGGCCGACGGCGGTCGACCCGACCTCGCGACGGTCGCACGCGTCGAGATCCGTCCCTCGGAGGTCGGGCACACGTACTCGTTGACGGTCGCGGATACCCACCGCCTGGTCGCGAACGGCTGTCACGTCGGGCAGTGCGACGGCGACGAGGACTGCGTGATGCTCCTGATGGACGGCCTGCTGAACTTCAGCAAGAAGTACCTCCCCGATCAGCGTGGCGGGAGCGTCGCCGAGGACGCTCGGCTGGTCGCGATCGACCCCGACGGGAGGGTCCGATTCCTCACCGTCGCCGAGCTCTGGGACGAGCTGTCGGCCCCGATCGAGCTCGAGGGCAAGTTCCGCAAGCGCACCTGCGCCGGCTCGGGCTGGCAAACCTACGCCTTTGACGAAGACCACGCCGCCACCCCACAGCCAATCGAGCGCGCGATCCGGTATCCCGCCGACGAGGACGAGCGACTGCTCCGGGTGGAGACGCAGTTCGGCCGCACGATCGAGATCACCGCCGCGCACAGCCTGTTTCGGTACGACGACGGCATCGAGGAAGTCGCCGGCGCCGACCTCGCTGCGGGCGATCTCGTGGTGGCGCCCAGAGAGCTCCCGATCGACCCGGAGGAGACGACCGTCGACGTCGCGTCGGCGCTCGAGGAGCCACACGTCCTCGTCGACGACCGGACCGAGGACCTACTGCGGACCGCCCGGAGCGCGACCGCAGGCGGGCGTTCGGCCGCCCGGTCTCCGGTCGCCGATCGATCGGACCCGGCGGCGATACCTTACGACCGCCTCGTGGAGCGACTCGACCGGGTGGGGCTTGCGGTCCCGCCTGAGGCCGCGATCGCCCCACCGGGGGCCGAAGACGGGATTCCGGTGCGGCTCGAACTCGACGAGGATCTCGCCTGGCTGCTCGGGCGCTTCGCCGTCGACGGAGGGCTCTCGGACGGTCGACCGACGGTACGCGACGCCGATCGGCGACACGTCGAGGCGGTCGTCGAGCGCGGCCGACGGGCGCTCGGGACCGAGCCCCGGCAGCGAGCTCTCGACGGGGCCCACGAGGCCCGGTTCCCGGCGGCGTTCCGGGCGGTGCTGTCCGATCTTGGCGTCGACCCGTCCGGCCAGGCGGCCGTTCCCGACCCTGTCCGCTCGGCACCGCGAGACTGCGTTCGGGCGTTCCTCCGTGGCGTCGTCGCCGGCGGGGACCGCTCCGACGAGGACTCCGTGACGGTCGTCTGTCGGACGGAAAGCGAGGAGTTCGCCGACGGTCTCGTCTACCTCCTGCACCGCCTGGGGCTCGTCGCGGCTCTCTCCCGGCGCGGGGACGCGCCGAGCGGGCCGGTCCAGGAGGTGACCGTTCCCGATACCCCCGCCGGGGCGTCGCTGAGCGACGTCCTCGAGGGCGGGGCGCCCGCCCACCCCGACGGTCTTCTCGTCCCAGTCCCCGACGCGCTGGGGGCGCTCCGAGCGCTCCCGATCGACGGTATCGAGGACCTCGTCCCGGCGGATCTGGCGCGAAGCGACGCGGTGCCGATCGGCGACCTGCGGGCGATCGTCGACGAGCTCGACGGGCACGCTCTGCCCCCCGAAGCGGACGCCCGCCTCGCGGAGCTGCGTCCGCTCGTCGAGGGCGATCTCGCCTACCTCCGCGTCGAGTCCGTCGAGTCGGTCGCCTACGAGGGGTACCTGTACGACTTCCAGGTCGGCGGCGAGCCGGTCTTCGCCGCGGACTGGCTGTACGCACACAACTCCATGGACGCCCCCCTCGTGATGTCCTCCCGGATCGACCCGGCCGAGATCGACGACGAGGCCCACAACGTCGACGTGATGACCGAGTACCCGCTTGCCTTTTACGAGGCCACCCGCGAGCGGGTCGCCCCAGACGAGCTCGACGTCGAGATGGAGCTGATCGAGGACAGCCTGGGAACACCCGGCGAGTACGAGGGCTTTGCCCACAGCCACGACACCTCGGACATCGCGGCCGGGCCGGAGCTCTCGGCGTACAAGACCCTCGGCGACATGCAGGAGAAGATGGACGCCCAGCTCGCGCTCTCCCGGCGGCTCCGGGCGGTCGACGAGACCGATGTCGCCGAGCGGATCATCGAGTATCACTTCCTGCCGGACCTGCTGGGCAACCTCAAGGCCTTCGCGAGCCAGGAGTTTCGCTGCCGGGGCTGTGGCACCTCCTACCGGCGGGCGCCCCTGACCGGAACCTGTCCGAACTGCGGCGACGAGGTCAGCCTGACCGTCTACGAGGGCGCGGTCACGAAGTACATGGACACCGCGATCCGGGTCGCCGAGGAGTTCGGCGCTCGGGAGTACACCAAACAGCGCCTCGAGATCCTCGAACAGCGCATCGAGCGGCTGTTCGAAGACGACACCAACAAACAGTCCGGTATCGCCGACTTCATGTAGGGACCTCGGGGGCAAGCCCCGACGCACTCGCCCTGCTCAACCCGTAGATTCCGTCGGCTGACCCGGCTGGACTCGTCCACAGCCGCCGGAGCAAAGCCTCCGGAGGCACTCGTGTGGATATGACCGAGGAGTCGACCGGCAAGATCGACCCGACGCTGTTCGAGACAGAGATCGCACCCCGGCTCGGCGCCGACCGCGAGGACGTCGCCGTCGGCCCGGCCCCGGGCGTCGATTTCGGCGTCCTCGCGGTCGAGGACAGTGCGGTCATCCTGGCGACCGATCCGATCTCGGTGCTCCCGGCGCTGGGCTTCGAGCGGGCCGGCCGCTTCGCGACGCGGATCGTCCTCGCGGATGTCGCCGTCTCGGGGCTGGGGCCGACCCACCTGACGGTATCGTTCGCCCTGCCCCCGGAGATGACCGACGAACAGTTCGCGCGCGTCTGGACCGGGGTCCACGAGACCTGTCGCGAGCACGGGGTCGCGGTCGCGACCGGCCACACCGCGCGCTACGAGGGCTGTCGGTTCCCGTGGGTCGGGGCGGCGACCGCGCTCGCGGTCGGCGATCCAGACCGAATCCGCAGACCCGACGGCGCCCGCCCCGGGGACGACCTGCTCGTGACGACGGGCCCGGCGGTCGAGGCGGTCGGTCTGCTGACGACGCTGTTTCCCGACCGGATCGACTTGCCCGCCGAGCAGCTGGCGACCGCACAGGACCGGCTGGCGGAAACCGGTGTGGTCCGAGACGCCCACGCGGCCGCCGAGGCCGGCGCGCGTGCGATCCACGACGCCACCGAGGGCGGGCTGTTGGGGGCCTGCCACGAGATGGCCGCCGGCGCCGGCGTTGAGTTCACCATCGATACCGATCGCGTGCCGACCCGTCCGGGCGTCGCGGCCGCCTGCGAGGCCCTCGGGATGGATCCCTGGACGGCGACCTCCGCGGGAACGCTCGTGATCGCCAGCCCGCCGGACGCGACCGCGGCGGTCCTCGAGGCTCTCGACGCCCGGGATACGCCCGTCGGGATCGTCGGCGCGGTGACCGAGGGACGGGGCGTTCGACTCGACGGCGAGCCCACGACCCCGCCCGAGCAGGACGCCTCCTGGCCGGTCTACGAGCGCCTCGCCGGTCAGCAATAGACCGCATCGGGCTAACGACCGACGGTCTCGACCGGCGTCGCCGCCCGTCCGGTGTCGAGTAGATTTTTCTCCGCTCGCCCGAACCGACCCACATGTCAGAGATCGAGGTCGCGCTCGACTGGCTGCCGAACACGAACCACACGGGACTGTACCGAGCCCGTGCGAACGGCTACTACGACGCGGCCGGGCTCGACGTCGCAATCCGCTCGCCGGCGGTCGACGGTTACGAGACGACGCCGGCAAAACGGGTCGCCACCGGCCGGTCGACGGTCGCGATCGCCCCCTCCGAGAGCGTGATCAGCTACCGGACCCACCCCGAGTATCCGTCCCTCGTCGCAATCGCGGCGGTCTGTCAGCGCGACACCAGCGCGATCGCCGCGCCGGCCGACGGCGATGTCGACCGGCCCGCGGACTTGGACGGCCGGACCTACGCCTCCTACGACGCCCGGTTCGAAGAGCACATAGTTCGCCAGCTGATCCGCAACGACGGCGGCGACGGCAATGTCGAGATCGTCACCCCGCCCAAGCTCGGGATCTTCGAGGCCGTCGTCGAGGCCGGGGCCGACGCGACCTGGGTGTTCATGCCCTGGGAGGGGCTTCTTGCCGAGCGCGAGGGTGTCCCGCTGAACGCCTTCTATCTCGACGAGTACGACGTGCCCTACGGTTACACGCCGACGATGCTCGCCCGTCCCGAGACGATCGCCGACCGCGGCGACGAGCTGGCGGCGTTTCTCTCGGCGACCGGCCGGGGGTACCGCGAGGCCGCCGCCGATCCCGCGGGCGCCGCACGAACGCTGGCCGCGACGGCCGATCCCGATCCCGCCGACGAAACCTTCCTCGCGGAGAGCCACGAGCGACTCGCCGACGCCGTCCTGACCGACGACGGCACGTGGGGCGTCATGGACCGCGACCGGTGGGCGGCATTCGTCGACTGGCTGGTCGAGGCCGAGATCCTCACCGACCTCGACAGCGAGCCCCTTCCCGCTTCGGCGGCCCCGCCGGCGGAGCTGTACACGAACGAACTGCTCGACGCGACCGGCCGGTGAGCCGGTCGACGCTCCCCGGGCCGCGGCCGGTCGAGACGTCCGGAGAGGGCCACCGCGCGGAGTACTCCTCCCGACCGGCCGTCCGGACAACCTTTTTTTCTGCTCCCGCGGACATCGAAGTATGCGAGACCGCATTCGACCCGCGATCACCCGTGCAAAGTACGCGGCCGTCGGCGCCGCGATCGGCGCGGCCGTCGGCGGACTGATCAGCCGGAGCGCGGCGAGCACCGGCGGTGCCGTCGGGGCGCTGGCCGGCGCGACCGTCGCCGAGACCCGCCGCAGCGTCGAGACCACCTACGAGACTGTCAAAGAGCAGGTCGGAGACGCCACCGACTGACCGCGAGCCCGCACGAACACCCCGCCGGCCACCCGATCCGCGCCGACCGCCGTCACTGAGCGGCTCCCGGCCGGCAACGCACCTTTTATTCGCCCTCCGCGCCACGCATGTGTATGTCTGACTCAGGGGGGTCGTTGGACGACCTGCGCGATCGAACCGAGCGGCCGATGCGGTACCTCGCCGGTCGGTACGGGCGCGAGTACCTGCCACACCTCGCGCTGGGCGGCCTGATGACGGTCCTCGGCGCGGCGCTGTTTTCGGTCCCTGCGCTCGTGTTGGGGATCGCACTCGACGCGCTCTTCCAGCAGACCCGGCCGTTCGCGCTCCCGCTGGTCCCCGACGCGTGGATCCCCGCCTCACAGATGGGACAGTTCTGGCTCACCGTCGGGATCGTCACCGCCTCCTTTCTGATCGCCGCCGTCGCCGGGTACGTCCGCGGGTGGGCGCTCAACCGCGTCGCCCAGGACGTCCAACACGAGCTCCGGACCGACACCTACGAGCGGATGCAAACCCAACGAATGGGGTTTTTCGACGATCACAAGACCGGCGAGATCATGTCGGTGCTGAACAACGACGTCAACCAGCTCGAGTCGTTTCTCTCACAGGACCTGCAGGCCGGCGTCCGGATCGTCGTCACCTCGCTCGTGATCGGCGCGATCACGCTGTATCTCCACTGGCAGCTCGCACTGGTGACCCTGACGATGGTCCCGATGCTGGCTTACGCCTCCTACCGGTTCCAGCGGATGATCGAGCCCAAGTACGGCGAGGTACGCTCCTCGGTCGGCCGTCTGAACGCCCGCCTCGAGAACAACATCGGCGGCATCGGCGTGATCAAGTCCTTCGGCCAGGAGCGGGCGGAGGCCGACCGCGTCGCCGAGGCCTCGGACGAGTACCGGGCCGCGAACTGGAGCGCGATTCGCACCCGGATCGCCTTCTTTCCCTCGCTCGTGTTGATCACCGCCTTCGGCTACGGAATCACCTTCGCGCTCGGCGGGTACGTCTTCCTGCGGGGCGGGTTCGGAGTGTTCACGATCGGGCTGACCGCCGGGACGCTGGTGACTTTCCTGTTGTACAGCCGCCGGCTGATGTACCCGATGCGGCAGTTCGGCCAGGTGCTGAACAACTACCAGTACGCCTACGCCGCCGCAGAGCGCGTGGTCGGGCTGCTCCAAGACCCGGATTTACTCGCCGAGCGAACCAGCGGCACCCGCCTCGCGGAGATCGACGGTGCCGTCGAGTACGAGGATGTCTCGTTTAGCTACGATGGCGAGGAGCTGATCATCGACGACGTCGACCTCTCGGTCGCGCCCGGCGAGACGGTCGGGCTGGTCGGCCCGACCGGCGCGGGGAAGACGACGCTGACGAAGCTGTTGATGCGGCTGTACGACGCCGACGAGGGCACCGTCCGGATCGACGGCCACGACGTCCAGGACATCGACGTCCGGAGCCTTCGCCAGCATCTAGGGTACGTCTCACAGGAGCCGTTCCTGTTCGGCGGGACCGTCCGGGAGAACGTCTCCTACGGCGTCCCCGAAGCCGAGGAGGCGGCGATCGTCACCGCGCTTGAGCACGCCGGCGCCTGGGAGTTCGTAAGCGAGCTCGAAGAGGGCCTCGACACCGTCGTCGGCGAGCGGGGCGTGAAACTCTCCGGCGGCCAGCGCCAGCGAATCGCCATCGCTCGGGCGATCCTGAACGACCCTGCACTGTTGATCCTCGACGAGGCGACCAGTCACGTCGACAACGAGACCGAGCTGGTCGTCCAGCAGAACGTCACCGAGCTCGGGGCCGACCGGACGACCTTCGTCATCGCCCACCGGCTCTCGACGGTGCGCAACGCCGACCGCATCGTCGTCCTCGACGAGGGCCGGATCGTCGAGTCGGGCACCCACGACCAGCTGCTCGCGGCCGACGGGCTGTACGCGGACCTCTGGCGGGTTCAGATCGGCGACCTCGACGCGCTCCCGGAGTCGTTCGTCAGACAGACCGTCGGCACGGCAGACGACTGACAGCGCCCGCCGGCTCCCATGGGTACCGTTTTGGCCGTCGAACGCGTATCGGTGGTAATGACAGACCGACCCGAACTGATCGCAGACGTTGCCGACGTCGACTGCACCGGTCGGACCGCGCTGGTGACGGGCTCGACCAGCGGGATCGGCCGGGCGGCCGCCGAGGCGCTCGGGCGACTCGGTGCGGACGTGCTGGTCCACGGTCGCGATGACGAGGCCGGCCGGGAGGTCGTCGCGGCGATCGAGGCGTCTCACCCGGCCGCAACCGCCCGTTTTCTCCGTGCTGACTTCGCCGACGTCGGGGCCGTCCGAGAGCTCGCGGCGGCGGTCACCGAGGAGACCGACGAACTCGACCTGCTGTTCAACAACGCCGGCGGGCTCTTCCGCGAAGGCGGGCTGACGGATCTCGGTGTCGAGTACACGTTTCAGATCAACCACCTCGCGCCGTACCTGCTGACGACGGAGTTGCTCGGGCACCTCGCTGCGGACGCGCGGATCGTGACGACGGCGTCGGCGGCCCACCAGGGATCGACGCTGGATCTCGATCGGGTCACCGAGCCAGAGGCGGGGATGGGCGCCTACGGCCACTCGAAGCTCGCGAACGTGCTGTTCGCCGCGGAACTTGCACGCCGGCTCGAGGCCGCCGGCCGGGACGTAACCTCGAACAGCCTCCACCCCGGCGCGATCCCCGGCACCGGGTTCACGCGTTTTCTGCCCGGCCCGGTCTCGCGGCTGGCCGGCGCGCTCGGGGCACTCCCGATGGTCACCTCCGTCGACGAGGGCGCCGCCGAGCTGCTCGCCGCTGGACTCTCGGCTCGCCTCGCGGGTGTCTCCGGACGCTATTTCGCCGACCAATCACTCGCCACGCCCTCCCAGGCGGCGCGGGACCCCGAGGCCGCCCGTCAGCTGTGGTCTCACAGTGCCGAGCTGCTCGAGATCGAGGAACCGCTCGCCGCCGCGACACACGCGTGAACCACGACCGAATCCACGCCCGGCCCCCGGACCACCACGTCGAGGAGTGGTCGGTCGGGACCGTCGCTGAGACCGCCGAGCGCGACGGGCACTGGGTCGTGACCGTCGCCGACGCGGACGGCGGACGCGTCGAGCTGACCGTCACCTTCGCGGTCCGGGAGCTGTTTCTCGGCCGGATCGACGCCGACTCGCCGGTCGGCGAGCGGGTGTGGTACCGCGTCCGCGGGGACTGACCCGCCGCGATCGTCCCGACGGGCGAGGTCTGATACCGATCGAACCCCTAGCCCGGGTATGGATAGACAGGCGGTCCGGCGCGCGTGGGACGAGGTGAGCAAGACATACGCCAGCCGGCGCGACCCCGACGGCCCAGACGCCGCGTTGCTCGATGAGCTACTCGCACGGCTCGGCGAGGATCCCCGCGTGTTGGACGCCGGCTGTGGTGACGGCGCCCGGACCCTCGCGAACCTCCCTGCGGACAGTGTCGGTCTCGATGTCTCTCGGCGCGGACTCGAGCTCGCCGCCGACACCGT
>CAYRQD010000002.1:0-52962 GCA_964426325.1 uncultured Halobacteriales archaeon
GAAGTCAATGGGTCGCGCTGTCGAGCACCAGGGTGTCGGCCTCGAGGTAGTGCTCGATGTGGTGGGCGTCCTCCTCGACCTCGGCGAGGATGTCCTTGAGCATGTCCGAGGTGGCGTAGTCGCCGAACTGCTCTGCGAGTTCCACGTGATCGCGCAGGCTCTCGATGATGTCGCCGTAGACCGTCAGGTCGTTCTCGAGGGAGGTCCGGATGTCGTAGATATCCTCGTCTTCCGGCTCGACCGGGGCGTGCTCCTCGAGGGCGGCCCCGCCGGCGACCGGCGTGCCGCCGAGCGCCTGGGCCCGCTCGGCGAGCTCGTCGGCGATGGTCTCTGCGTTCTCGGCGGCGTCGCCGAGGAACAGGTGCAGATCGCGGAACTCCGCGCCCGCGACGTTCCAGTGGTGTTTCTTCAGCTGGTGGTACAGCACGTACGTCGCGGCGAGATCGGTGTTCAGCGCGTCGACGATCTGTGCGGCCTTGTCCGTGTCCATCCGGAGGGCGTTGTCTTCGACGCTGCCGAACTCTCGGAGTGCAGTCTTTTGCGTGCTCATATCCCTCTATTGGAGGGCTGGGTACATAAACCTCGCGTTTGAGAAAGTATCTTCTCGATACTGGAAATAGAGTTCGTATATGCTCAAATACGGGCGCCGTAGTGGCCGGCGCGGACGACGAGACGGTCACAGAGCGGGTGAACGGTCACCCACACTTATTTTCGATCGCACCGTACCGGTTGGTGGAGTCAGTAGGCTCCGCAGTGTCACACGCGGGGGGCTCTGCCCCCCACGTTCCCCTTACTGGCGGGAGCGAGGCGAGACTCTCCCCGTTCACCGGCGGTAGTACCGCGGCGCCAGCGTCAGGTAGGCGAGCGCCGCGACGAGCAGGGCGCGGGGAAGCAGGCGCCCGAGCGCGGCCGGGGCGGCGATCGCACCGAGTTGGACGACGCCCATCGCCAGCGCGTCGCGGGCGCGGAGCTTCGGGTACGAGACCGGCGCTACCATCAGGACGGAGACGACCGCCGAGACGACGAGCACGACCGGAACGGCGGTCGCGCCGGCCAGGTAGCCGGCCGCCAGGATCGACGCCGCGAGCGTGTTCTGGATGCCCGGTCGGGTCTCGTCCTCGCCGACGTAGACGGTGTACAGCGCCGTCCGGACCAGCGAGAAGCCCACGAACACCGCCGCGACCCCGGTCGCGAGCGCGTACAGCGACGGCTCGGACAGCGTCCACCCCTCCCTTGCGGCCGCGACCACGAACAGCGCCGGCGCAGTGCCGAAGGAGACGATGTCGGCCATCGAGTCGAGGTACGGGCCGACCTCGGTGCTCCCGCGGGCCCGGGCGATGATGCCGTCGAGCCCGTCGGCGACGGCCGCGAGTAGGATGAGCCGCGCGGCGGCGGTCGGCCGGCCGAAGACCGCGGCCGTCATGGCGACGACCCCGAGCGCGGCGTTGGCGAGGGTCACCGCGTCGGCGACCCCGAGCCGGTCGGCGACCCGAAGCGACATACCACGAGCCTCGGCGACCGCTCACATGAAGGCGCGGATTTCGCTGCGAGACTCGACCGGCCCGCGGTCACGACCGCGCGTCGGGTCCCGGCGACCACAGCCGGGCGGCGACGACCAGCGTCCCGGTCACCAGGACGACCAGCTGCCAGCCCGCACGCACGATCGGGAAGAGCCGCTCGCTCGTCCCCTCGCCGGGGTCGACGCCGGTGGTGATCTGGACCTCCCCGGTGGTTCCGAACCCCTGCAGCGACGGGACCAGCCCGTCGAACTCGACGAACGTCTGGACGATTCCGCGCTGGTCGGACAGCTCGATCGAGCCCCGGAGCGCGTAAAACTGGTCGTGGACCGGCCAGAAGACGTTGATCACGCCGTCGGACAGATCTAGCCCCAGGTGTGCGGCGAGATAGCAGGCGACCGCGACCCAGGCGACCCGGACGCCCCGATCGCCCCACCGCGTCCGGAGGACCGACCGCTCACGGAGCCGCGTGTCGGCGTAGATCGCGGCGGCGGCGACGACGGGAATCCAGACGTTGTGAAAGACCGTCCGGTGGCCCGGGGTGGCGACCAACGCGACGAACGAGTCGAGATCCGGGAAGGCGACGACCGCGAGCACGACCGCCAGCGAGCGTCGGTCGAACGCGGGCCCGAGCAGCGCCGCCGCCAACAGACCGGCAAACGCCATGTGAACGATCGTCGATGGCATGGGCTTTGACGATGTGGTAGCTTCGGGGGTCGCAGTCGGACTCGCGGGACCGCTCGGGTACGCCTCCGGATTTGTTCGTCGGGATAGGTCGGGGCCCGTCGGTGAGCGCTCGACTGAACGGCGGGGGTGTCGGCGGGGTGAGTTCGTTCTCCGAACGTCACGACCGGCGGGCGCCTCGTCGTTCAACCTTTCGCCCGCCGCGGGATCCGCGCGCCGACGTTTTTGATGCGTCCGGGGCGGTCGCGACTTCGGTCCGTCGGCACCGCCCGCTACGCCTCCGGACGCCGACGGTCTCGGCGTCGCCGGGAATATACGTCTGCGTCCGCTACAAACTGTTCGACCGACGGCATCCGCCTCGGTGATGAGACCCCCGATGATGAACACAGACACGTGCGTCCCGAACGGCTCGACTGTGACCGCTCGCGCCGAGTACGACTGCGACGTGGCTCCTCCCGTGGTCGGCCCGTCCATCCCGGAGGTGGCCCGATGACCGGCGATCCCGACGGCCCCCACCAGGGCGAACCGACTCGGACCGCCGGCGCGTCGCTCAAAGCGGCCGACGCGGCGGTCGTGCTCGTCCACGGCCGGGGTGCGACCGCGGCGAGTATCCTCGAGCTGGCGGGCGAGTTCGGCCACGAGGGGGTCGCGTACCTCGCGCCACAGGCCGCCCGCCGGACCTGGTACCCGAACTCGTTTCTCGCCCCGGTCGAGACCAACGAGCCCGGGCGATCCTCGGGGGTGGCCCGGATCGACGAACTGGTCACCGACGCGACCGCGGCGGGCCTCCCGACCGAGCGGGTCGTCCTCTGTGGGTTCTCGCAGGGAGCCTGTCTCGCGAGCGAGTACGTCGCCCGCACTCCTCGCCGGTACGGCGGGCTCGCCGCGCTGTCGGGCGGGCTGATCGGCGAGTCGATCGATCCCGACGGGTACGACGGCGACCTCGACGGGACGCCCACCTTCTTGGGCTGTAGCGACGTCGACCCGCACATCCCCGTCGAGCGGGTCCGCGAGACGACCGCCGCCCTCGAACGGCTGGGGGCGACCGTCGACGAGCGCCTCTACGAGGGGATGGGCCACACCGTCAACGACGACGAACTCGCCGCCGTCTCGGCGCTGATCGGGCAGGCAGCGGAGTGAGCCCCGATCGGCCGGCGGCCGGTGGCCGGCGACCGGACCAATAAATAGATATGCGAGCGCCGGAAACCGTTCTACATGAACACGCCGACTGACTTGAGCTCGTACATCCGCGTGCTCAAACTCGCGAGCACGCCCTCCTGGGAGGAGTTCAAGCAGGTCGCGAAAATCGCCGGGGCGGGCATCCTGCTGGTCGGGACGATCGGCTTCCTGATGTTCGTCTTCATGTTTTTCCTCCCGGGGTGAACGGATGGGCATCTACGCTGTCAAGACGACCGCGAGCCAGGAACAGACCGTCGCGGACATGATCATCGCACGCGAGGAACCGAAGGTCCACGCCGCGCTGGCGCCGGACTCGGTGACCTCCTACGTGATGGTCGAGGCCGACGACGCGGCCGTCTTCGACCGGATCCTCGACGAGATCCCCCACGCGAACGGGGTCGTCGAGGGCCAGACTTCGATGGCCGAAGTCGAACACTTCCTCTCGCCGACGCCGGACGTCGAGGGTATCGCCGAGGGCGACATCGTCGAGCTGATTGCCGGCCCGTTCAAAGGCGAGAAGGCACAGGTCCAGCGCATCGACGAGGGCAAAGACCAGGTCACCGTCGAGCTCTACGAGGCGACGGTTCCGATTCCCGTTACCGTGCGCGGCGACCAGATCCGCGTGCTCGACTCCGACGAACGGTGACGACCCTCCGAGGACGGCGCTGTCGGCGGCCGGCCACACCCCCGGGGACTCCGAGGACGTCGGTCTGATGACTCAACCCGACTCCGATCGGATCGACTCCGAGGTCCCCCGAGAGCAGCAGACGCTTGCGCTGTCAGAGCCACGGCTCGAGGAACTCGCCGCCTGGGCCGTCGAGGGGACGGGCCTGGCCGCCGGGGCCCGGGTTCGCGATCCAGCTGGGCGGGTCGCGCTGATCAAAAACGAGTGGACAGACGGCTGGTTCGTCCCCGGCGGGAGAGTCGAACCCGGCGAGTCACTGCCGGCGGCCGCCCGGCGGGAGGTCCGCGAGGAGACCGGGCTCGAGGCGGCCGTCGAGGCGCCGCTGGTGGTCGTCGAGCAGACCTACCGGAGCGCGGCGACCGGACGGCGGTGGTTCACCGCCGCGTTCGTGGTCTTCGCGGCTCGTGCAGCGGGTTCGATTCCCGACCCCGCGGCGCTGGGTATCCGAGACGACGAGATCCGCGCCGCGGGCTGGTTCGAGACACTGCCCGAACTCCACGATACGGAGCACATCCGACCGTACCTCTGATCGGTCGTGGATTCTCTAAATACCTTTACACGTAGTGCGGGGAAGCCCACCGCTTCAGCCCGGCGTAAGCGACAGCATACCCCAGCAGTCCACGGCATGATCGGGGTGCCGACGGCGACGCCGGCCGGCGGCCGCCGCAAGGTTCATTTTCTGTGTTGGCCTACCGCTGACAGATGTCACGAGAGGAGGGGGGCTCGTCGCTCGATCCGGCTGTCGGATCGTTCGACGAGATCGTCTCGGTGGTCGGCGACGAGACGCGACTCCGGATCCTGGTCGCGCTCGCCCGAGCCGTCGACGACGATGGGCCGTCCGGACCCTCGTTTTCCGATCTCAGGGACCGGGTCGGTGTCGGGGACAGCGGCCGGTTCAACTACCACTTAGAGAAGCTCCGGGACACGTTCGTCACCAAGGTCGAGGACCGGTACGTCGCCCGGGAGCCGGGACTGCGGATCGTGACGAGCATGTACGCCGGTCGGTACGACGACACGACCGACGAGTAGACCGTCGAGGCCCCGTCGAACTGCCACCAGTGTGGCGCACCCTTGCTCGCCAGCTACGAGCGCCGCCAGTTCGGATCGTCGCTCGCCTTGGAGTGTCCCGAGCACGGCCAGCACGACCGTCTCCCCCTACCGCCGGGCACGACCGACGACCGGGAGCCGTCGGCGGCCGTTCGCGCCGCCTATCGGTACACGATGCTGCGGATCCGGATGGTACACGCCGGCATCTGTTTTGAGTGTCTGGCCCCGACGACGGTGACCTGCCCGGCCGATCCCGTCACGGCCACCTTTCCCGACGACCGCATCCCGACCCGGCTCAGCTGCGACCGGTGTTGGCTGCACATCGGGCCGCCGGTGCGGAATCTCGTGTTGATGAGTCCCCGCGTCCGCGGTCGGTTCCAGGCCCACGGCTACGGACTGATCGAGTCGATGAACACCGTCAAACGTCCCGCGGGCCCGGTCGCCTACGAGTCGACGCTCGTCTCCGAGGGACCGGGGTGCGCGAGGGTTCGGTTCGGATTTCCCGAGGAGACGATCGCCGTGACCGTCGACGATCGGTGTCAGGTCGTCGCGTTCGACCGCGAGTGACCGGAGCTGTCCCCGGCTACTGTCGTTGCTGCAGGCCCCGGACGACAGGTCCGGTTATTCCCGATAGGTCAGTTATTCCCGTGATCATCAAACTCACCGGCATTGATGCGCCGCCGAAGTGCGATGTACCGATAGCCCGCATACAGAAGAACGACACCACCAGCCGTAACAAGCCGGCCTCCACCCCCCCAGTTGCCACGGAACCAGATGAGCATCACTCCGAGAGAGAGAGAGATGAAACCGACGTCAACTGCAAGCACAAGTCGCCAGAACGCGTTCGTGAGTGCGGGGTCTGCGTCTCCGGAGAACGTGCTGGCTTTGGTATCCGGTGTTGTCTGATCAAGCTTTTCAGTTGGATCAGGAAGATTTTCCGTTGGGTCAGGAACGCTGACTGACCCTATTGACCCAGCATTTTCACCGCTATCGCTCCCGGTATCAGACCCTGTCATAAAGATAATGTAGGGTTTGCAATTAAAAGGTGCTCTGACTCACGAGACAACAGCAAAGCGCCCACGTCGTGGTAGTTCTACGTGGATATCTGATACACAGTCGGGCCTGATAGCTGAACTCATTAACACGCGCCTATGCAGACTCAGAAAAATTATTTATTGACTACTGTCAATCTTTATAGACTCACTGTGGCGTAGTGACCTTCTCGCGGAACCGCTCGCGGACCGTCTCGACTTTCGGCTGGGCGTGCATCGTGCAGTAGGCGTCGTTCGGGTTCTTTTGAAGAAAATGGGTACTGCATACCAAAATACTAAGTCGAATGGCCCCGTGTGTCGAGTCGTTATGGCCCGGAAATACGAACGGCAGTATCAGGATACCCGCGAACGGGTGCAGAAACATCGGCACGAGGGGACGTATGAAGTGGCCCGAGGAGAGCAGTATTTCCCCGGGTACAAAGACCCCGACGACGCGCAGCGGATTCTGAAAATGGCCGATGCGTACGACGACGAAAACTTAGTAGTGGACACGCCGGATAGGCAGGACACCAAATCCGTGACGACGCTGAAGAACTACCTGACGGGGCTGAAAAAAATTGCTCCGCACGCTGCACTCACGGACACGACGGCCACCGAACTGAATACCGTCATGCAGGGCTTTCACGACGGCGACCTGGAGAACATAAAGGACTCCGGTCTGTCAAAAGGATCCATCCGGGTGTATCAAAACGCCCTCCGGCAGTTCTACTATGTCCACGACGACGCGGGTGTGAACCCCGAGGAAATCACGCTGTTCAAACCCGAACAGAATCCCGTGGATCCTGCGGATATGCTCAGCCGCGATGAAATCCAGGCGATACGAGACGCCGCGAACTGTATGCGTGACCGTGCCCTGTTCGACTTTCTGATTTACACTGGCCAGCGGAATACAGCCACCCGTTCGCTGCGAATTAAGGACTTAGACCTCGAAAACGGCCGGTTCCGGCTAAATCCTGACGCCGCAGGGCTGAAAAGCGCCGAGGAGAACGGGAAATGGCGCGACCTACTCCTCTCGGCTGCGAGTATCCGTGACTATCTCTCGACCGAGCACCCAGACCCAGAGAACCCGGAGGCCTACGTTTTTGTTGGCCGACCGAAGTACGGTGGGCCGAAGCCGACGACCATGCTGGACGTGACCACCATCGGGGCTATCGTCGGTCGGCTGGCCGACCGTGCTGCCGAGGAACACCCGTCAATCAAAGGGAAACCGACGTACCCCCACGCCCTCCGGCATAACTTTGTCACTATCGGCCTCCGGCGCGGCATGGATGAATCCGCGATTAAGCACCAGATCGGGCACACACCGGACAGCAGTGTGATGGAATCCACATACGCCCACCTGAAAGACTCGGACCATATTCGAGAGGCACGGGACGCATTCGACCTGGAAACCGAGGACCACGAAAGCGAACTGACGCCGGAGGTATGCCCCCGGTGTGGAGAGAGTCCACCGGAGGACGCCCGTCTCTGCCCGTGGTGTGGCCTGGCCTTCTCACCCGACGCGGAGGCCGTCATGAACGACGCCGACGATGCTGTGCGACAGTCCTACCGGGACGTGGATCCCGACGACGATGACACCGTGGATAAGATTCAACTCATGGACGACCTGCTGGAGGACCCCGACGTGAAGCAGGCACTGCTCGAACGTGTAGAGGACGAATAACGCAGCCGCTTTTCTCACACCACGTACGCTGAATGGGCCGAGCAGCAGGCACGCATTCTCGCGCAAAGTTCGCGCAAAGCCGTGCGGCACTGCTGGCGGTGGAGTACCGAAAATCCGCCCGGAGCCAGTGGCACCCAGCGACCGGGCGGACCCGAACGACGCCGACGACGGCGAGGGGTGTGGGTTCACCGAGAAGCGAACCCAGGCCGCATCTTAGGCGAGTGGGTGCGACCCATCTACCACTCCGGGTGCCAGGGGCGTAAATCTACTGATTAACAGAATTATGATACTGAATCACCGCACGACGTAGCGAATTTGCGTCTCAAATACTATTATTTCTGATAGTCTGGATTTATGATGCTGGCAGTTATGGTATCGTGTATGTCGGACCCGAACGACACCGACGACCGAGAACCGTCCGGAAGCACAAATTCGAGCAGACGACCGGCGACAGCCCCACGAACCCGGGGAACTGGAGTACCGAGGAAGTGACCGACGTACTCGGCGAAGCACACTCGCCCGGGATGCAGAAGCACGAGCCGACCGGCGAGGACGCCCCCGACGGCACTCTCCAGGCCACGGTGGACAAAGCCATAGCGAAGGAGTTTGAGAGCACCGATAACCCCAGCGACGACGTGGCGAAGGAAGCGAACCAGTGGGGGTGGTTCGACTGGGAGGACTTCGAGAAAGAGCACGAGCGAAGGAACATGAGTGAGCACGAACTACTGCGGGAGATCGCCGACTCGCTCAACCAGCTCACCGGCAGCCCCATCGGGAAGGACGCCGACGGGGTGCAGGGCGCGGAGGTGGACGCCGAGGAGGTGGCTAAATCCCTGGCCGCCATGTCCGGCCGTTCCCCTGCCGACGTGGCTGGTGCAGGCGGCTCTGTGGGGAAGCCTGACGCGCCCGACGCCCCAGATGAGAGTGACACCCCTGATACTCCGGATGACGGCGAGCGGGAGGGCATGGGACCCTTCGAGGACCACGCGGCCTGCGTGGCGCACTTCGAGGACGTGGATGACGTGGACGACCCCGAAGCGGCGTGTGACCTGGTAGCCGCGAACCCCGACCTCGCCATGCAGTACGACGTGGAGGACGGCGGTATCGCCCAGTTCATGGCCGAACTGGAGAACCCGGACGCGGACAGCGTGCTTCAAGACCTCCAGGTGACGTACGTCAGTGGGGTGGAGGAACCCGCGCAGGACAGCCAGTGGATCATGGCGAAGGATGCCGACGCGGCAGCAAACGCCGACTGGGGCGTGACCGCGCCGCTGGTAGTGCGGAAGGCCGACGACGGCGAGCAGCAGAAGGCATGGGCACCCGTGCTCATTCCGAACGAAACCGACAAACAGGGCGACGTAATCCCGGCGGACGAAATCGAGAAGGCAGCCCATCGGTTCCTCGCCGAGTTCCGGAACATCGACACGGACCACGATCTGCTGTCCGGCCGTGGCGACCCCATCGAGTCGTGGACGCTGAAAGAAGCCTCCACGTTCACTCTCCCCGACGGCGGTGAATCCAGGGAGTACCCGGCGGGCACCTGGATGCTCGGCGTGGAGTTCACCGATCAAGCCTGGCAGCGCGTCAAATCCGGCGACCTGACCGGGTTTAGCATCTACGGCGAAGCCGAAGAAGTGCCGACCGAAGCGTTCCAGGCCGACCCCGAGGGGGCTGGGGCATGACCGACGACGAGGAGCCGTCCCTGGAGGACGTGGTGCGGTCGCTCGCCGAAACCCAGCAGGCACTCGCGCAGCAGCAGGAGGAAATCATGCAGCGCCAGGAGCGGATTCTGGAGAAAATGGCCGAACAGGAGAACTTCGCCGACGAGTTCACCGAGCAGTTCGCCGACGAGTTCCGCCAGTACCTCCCGAGTGCCGACGACGATGAGCACACCGACGACGGCGACCGAGACACGCCCGGCCGGATGTTCCAGTAACGATGGGGGTTTACATCGGTTGACATGAGCGGAGATATAGACTACCGCGCCGTCGACGTGCCCGACGGGAAACCCCCAGCGGAAATGTCCTACGTAGAACGTAGAAAGGAAATCCTCGACCTGATAGAAAAGCGAGGGTCCCCGCGACTGGTAAACGGGGCGCGGCTGGCCGAGCGGTACGGCTGCACTCGGCAGATGATTCACAAAGACCTGAACAGGCTGGCCGAGTGGGCCGACGAACACCAGGGCGACCGCGAGACGCTGGAAGGGGAGGTCCTGTACTGGCGGTGTATCCGTGGGCTGCTGGAGGACGACGAGTTCCGGAAGGCCGCGCAGACACTGAGCGACTACCACGACTGGCTGCGGACGAACGACCTGGAGGATCTGCTGGAGCGGATCGAAGCCCTGGAACAGCAGCAGGAACAGCAGGCGACGAACGACTACCAAATTAAGTGACCATGACACGGAAACCGACGCGACGAACGGTAGAACGGGCGATAGACCGACTGGAGGGCGACGACGGGGCGGACGCACTCGACAGTGGCCCGACCGAGCGGAAGGCCCATATCGGGCGCACTCCCGCCGAGAATATGCCCCTCCCCGACGACGCCCGTGAGCACGTCGAGCAGCGGGCGCTCACCTTCGAGGATGCTGAAACGGCAGCGCAGGCACTCGACAGTGGCCCGACTGGCCCGCAGGGGTGGGACGCCGAGACGGCACTGGAGGGTGAGCAGCCGGACGGGGAGTAACACATGGTGCAGTGCCCGGAATGTGAGGAATGGGGCTGGCCGCCGAACTTCGAGCAGGTGCTGAAGCAGGCCGATGGGTGCCCCGCCTGTAACCCCGAGGCATTCATGGCGTTTCCGTAGGTATGGACTGCTCCGAAGTGATAGTGAACAAATATGTCTAATCACAATTATGAAACCGATGGCCTATCCTGCTCCGACGGCCACGGGGTAGTGGCTCAGAAACTCTAAAATAACTGCGAATTTGCCCATCAACAATTCGCAGAAATGGACTCTAAACGTCTCTAACCCGTGAAATCTCAACCTTTTCAGGGTAGGGGAACCTGTCACTCTAATATGCCTGAGTGGGTTACGATCCCCCTTCACGAGGACACTCGTGATAGGGTTAGGAACCTGAAACGTGGTGGCATTTCGTACACTGAACTGCTGGAGGACATGGCCGAGCAGTACGACCCGCCGGAGCCGGGGGAGGCCGAGCCGTGAGTCAGACACTCGAAGCGGTGCGCGAGCACCGCGACGACCTGGAGGACCTGGCCGAGAGTGACCTGCCGGTGAACTGGGTGGCGGAGGCCCTACTGGATGTGGCTGACGACGCCGACGCTGGAGAGTAAGCTGCACGTGGAGAACCGACCCGGGCGCTGCCACGCCCGAGCCGACCGCAGTGTTCACCTGACGGCTGCCCAGTGGAGGCCACCGTCATGACGTGTTTCTCTCGCCGGTTCTATGAAGATTCCGCCGTCGTGCCGCGAGAGCGTTTTTTTCGCGCCGCCGTCGAGAACGTCCGTAGGGGACACGCCACGCGAGACGGGAAACCGCAGGACGTGGCGAGGGAGGCCGCCGTGGCGGCCGACCGGACGGGGCCGCACGACACTACACTACTACTACTACCACTTCCATATTGGAAGAGAAGGAAGGAAGATACTTCCAGACTGGAAGTGCCGTCGTGGTGGTTCCGATGAAGGGCCGGGATAAGGTGGGGTGGAACGTCCCGGCGGAGGTATACGACACTCACCGAACGTGGGCGGAGGATGAAGGGTACAAATCGCACGCCAGGGCCGTGGAGGACGCCATGCGTGCGTACATCGACGCCGACGACCTCGCGGGGGTGGAGGCCCGACTAAACGACCTCCTCGCCACCCTCCCGTCGAACGACGACGCGAAAAAAACAGGCCGTGACCCTCCCGATGGACACGTCGTTTCAGGGCCGACGCGATTTGTGAACGAACGGGTTAACGCCGACCTCAGAGAGACGTTCGCCCGCCACGTCCGCGAGGAGTTCGACACGCGCCCCGGTATGGCGCTCGGGTACGCACTTCAGGAACACCACGACACGGGGAGCCGGAACCGGAATCAGCGGATTCACGACTTACTCGATGGGATTGAGGCGACCGTCGAAGGGATGGAAGCGACCGGCCAGGATAAGGTGGGTAAGATAGCCGACCAACTCGGTGAGTCGTTCCGGCTTTCTGAGTTTCTGAGTGCGGCCGAAACGGTAGGCCTCACCACTAAGAAGTACGCCATAGGGGAGTTCCTGCCGGACGTACTCGACCGGACAGAGACGGTCGCCCATCCAGGGAACCCTGAGGTGTTCATCCCGCAGACGGCAGAGAGTGCCCCGGACCACCCGAACCCCGCGAACCTCCCGTACTACGCCATGACCGACGAGCAAAAACGGGTAGGGATACAGGTGGCAGCGATCCGGAAAGCGTGGTCGAACGGTGGGCGGGCGCGGCTGGCCGTCGGGGAGGGAGCCGACATACTCGCAGGTGTGGGTTCGCCCCGTCATAAGACCGTGCGAGCGGCCATGCGTGACGCCGAACAGCGTGCCGAGGGCTTCTGGTACGATAGCCGCAAGAACGCGCTGACGGTCGACATGGGCGCACTCGACAAGACGACAGAGGCGTGGGAAATCGTGGAAGAGGAGCGAGGGGAGAATAACGACGAAACCACCACCAGTGGAGCCGGTGAGACGGACGCAACCCCTGGGGTTGACGCCGACGACACCGGGGAGAACGACCCCAAAACGGACGCAGACGTGCGGATGGACGCGCTCATGGACGCTACGCCGGTCGCGGACGGTGGTGTGGAGTGACAGGGTACGACCGCAGCCTGGGGACACCAGTGGTGCATCGGTGTGAGACGGTCGCGGCGACGGGCGACCGGGAGGTGATTCACGTGGTGCTGCGTCCGCGCCGACCCTGTGCGACCCCGGTTTCGGACCTGCGGGATGCAGGTCACGACGTGCTGGCCTTCGGCGTGCTGTCCTCGGAGGTGCCGGACTGTCCGGACGCCGACGCTCACCCTGGGTGCGACCACGCGCTGCTTCGGAAATAGCCGTCAGGCGTCAGGTTCTGCTTCAGACTTCACCTTTTCTGCGAACTTCTCTCTGACTTTATCCACCTTCGGTTGGGCGTGCATGGAGCAGTAGGCGTCAGTATTTCCATCGGCAGTACGTTGTTTGTCGAAGTAGTCCTGGTGTTTGTCCTCGGCGCGGTAGAAGGTCTCGAGAGCTTCGAGTTCGGTGACGATCTCGTCGTCGTACCCGCCTTCCTCCTCGAGGGCCTCGATGTGCGCAGCGGCGAGCTCGCGCTGTCGCTGGTCGTGGTACAGCACGATCGAGCGGTACTGACTGCCGATGTCCGGGCCCTGCCGGTTGCGCTGGGTGGGGTCGTGGATCGTGAAAAACACCTCGAGCAGCTCCTCGTAGTCGATCCGATCCGGGTCGTAGGCGAGCTGGACGACCTCGGCGTGGCCGGTCCGGCCGGAACAGACCTCGCGGTAGGTCGGATCGGCCGCGTGACCGCCGGCGTAGCCCGAGGTCGCCGACAGGACGCCGTCGATCTGCTTGAACGCCGCCTCGATACACCAGAAACAGCCGCCACCGACCGTCGCGTGTTCGGTCTCTGCCATACCGCTCGTAGGTGCCCGAGCCGTATAGACTCCTCGCCTCCCTGACTGCCCCGCGACACCGACCGCGGGGATTATGCGCGCCCGCCCCAACCGACGGTATGCACGTCGCCGTCCTCGGGGCCGGATACGCCGGGCTGGCGCTGACCCGGCGACTCGAGCGGTCGCTGCCGGCCGATGTCCGTCTCACACTCGTCGACGAGACCGATTATCACCTCGCACAGCACCTGCTACACACCACGATCGGGAAGCCGGAACTCGCCGACGAGCTGACGATCGAGCTCTCGGCGGCGCTCGACCGGGCCGAGCACCGACGGGCCCGCGTTACCGGCCTCGATCCCGACGACGGCGTCGCCGAGCTTGAGGACGGCCGACTCTCATATGACGTCGGCGCCCTCGCGATCGGCGCCAAGACTGCCTTCCACGGCGTCTCCGGCGCGGCCGAGCACGGCACGCCGCTCAAGCGCCTCTCGCACGCACACGCGATCCGCGAGCGGTTCGACGAGCTGACGACCGATCAGCGCGCGGTCGTGGTCGGGGGGGGCCTCTCCGGCGTGCAGGTCGCCGGCGAGCTCGCGGCGCTCGCGGCCGGCCGCGACGAGAGCGGCGAGAGCGGCGAGGGAGAGAGAGCGGGAGAGGGGCCGACCGTGTTGCTCGTCGAGCGGTCTCAGACAGTCGCCCCGGGGTTCTCGGCGGAGTTCCAGTCGGCCGTCCGGGCGGCTCTGCTCGAGGCCGGCGTCGAAGTCCGGACCGGCTGGGACGTGACCGAGGTCACGCCCGACCGGCTCGGCCTCGCCGACGGGGGCTCTGTCGGACACGACCAGCTCGTCTGGACCGGCGGCATCGCGGGGGACCGGGCTGTCGGCGACCGCCCCCGAGTCCGGGCCGACCTCCGGCTGGGCGAGCGCACGCTCGGGCTCGGCGACGCCGTCCGCGTGGTCGACGCCAACGGACGGCTCGTCCCGGCGAGCGCACAGACCGCCGTGCGACAGGCCGGCGTGGCGGCGACGAACGTCCGGCGGCTGCTCGCGGCCGACGCTCCGGCTCCGTCCCTCGAACGGTACCGGTACACCGGCCTGGGATGGCTGGTCAGCGTCGGCCCGGGGACGGTCGCACAGGTCGGCCCGACCGTCCTTCGCGGACCGGCGGCCAAGGCGGTAAAGACGAGCGTCGGGACGGGCTATCTCGGATCGATCGGGGCCTGGGACAACGCCGCCGAGTACGCCCGGACGGTCCTCCGGCCGAACTAACCTACCGAGCCGACTCTTCCGCGTCCTCGACCGCGAGCCACGGTGTCGTCCAGACGACGAGCCGGTCCTCGTCCTCCCGGTCGACGATCCCGCGGACGTGCTCGCGGTCTGCCGGCGCCGCCTTCACCGCCGTCTCCGGAACCGTCTCGACGCGGGTCACGTCGTCGACCGCCCAGCCGACGTGTTCCTCGTCGTCGAACGTCTCCGGGTCGAACACGAGGATGTGATCGCCGGGTTCGCTGTCGATCCCGAGCGTTACCTTCGGAGCCAGGATCGTCGTGATCGTCCCCCGGAGGTCGACGACGCCCTCGATCGCCGCCGGGGTGTTCGGCACCCGCGTTACCGCTTCCCGCTCGACGATCTCCTCGATATGATCGATCTCTAGACAGTACCGGTCGTCTCCGAGCACGAACTCGACCACGCGGGTCGTCTTGACGTCGTCCCGAGACGGTTCGTCTCGGTCGCCGCGCTCGTCCGCGTCCGCGCCCGATGGCTCGGCGGCCTCACCGTCCCCGGGAGCGCTCGTTGCCCCCTCCAAACTCTCCGCGTCGGGCAACGGCGCGTGCGACCCGGCGGCGCTCGCTCCCCCGTCGGTCGAAACCGCCTCGTCCCCGACCCAGCGAAAGCCGCTCTCCTCGGCCGGTCGCTCGTCCATACCGAATCCGGCGACCGTCTCGCTGATAAATCCACGCTCCCGAGTATCAGAACTGAGAAAACGCCCGTCAGACGGCCGTCAGACCCGGCTGCAAGTTTTAATGCCGGTGACGATAAGACGGAGGTAATGAGTATCAACCCGCGGGATTACGACCTCGAGGAACTCCGGCGGATGGCCCGCGAGCGCGGGAAGACGACAGACGGAGACGGTACCGGCGGGCGCCCCGACTCCGGGACCGACGGTCGGTCGAACGCGGCCGGTCGGGACCGGTCCGAGCGCCCGAGCGCCGACCGCGACGCCGGGGCCTCCTTCCGAGCCGAACTCTACCGGGAGCTTTTGCCGCTCGAAGCGGGACGAGACGCCACGAAGCCGTACCTCGCGGACCCGCCCGAGACCTACGCCGGCGAGCAGCTCGTCTTCGAGTGGCTCGAGTTTCTCCTCCAGCACTCCGGGTACAAGGGCGCCGTCGAGACGCTCGAGTACTACGAGTCGATCGGGTGGCTCTCCGAGCGGGCCGCCTCGACGCTGCAGGATTACCTGCTCGGACTCGAGGAACCGGCAGCCCGCCGCGAGTCCTCCGGGCTCGATACGGACGATCACCTCCTGAGCCTGGTGTACGTCGCCAAGCTCGCGGCCGCCTAGTGAGCGCCTCGGCCGCCGTGGCGAGCCGGTGCAGGCAAAGTTAAGACCCGGGCGCGAGACCACACCGGTATGAGCGACGACGACTCCGAGAGCGAGCAGTCCACGGCCGACAACGAGCCGTCCGCGGCGGAGACGCCGGTCGCCGCGAACGGCGGCGCCGTTCCGGTGGGGGTGAAGCTCGGCAGCACCCGAACGGTCGTGGCCTTCCCGACCGCCGGCGGAGCGGAACTCGAGGTGGTCCGCACCCTGACCTGTCTCGCGAGCTACGAGGACGCCCTGACCGGCGAGACACGATACCTCTACGGCGAGGACGCCGCCCGAGAGTATCCCGACCGCGTCGAGTACATGCTCCGGTCGGGACTCCCGGAGGACGAGGACAGGGCCGGGCTCACCGCCCAGTTCTTCGAGCAGGTCATCGACGAACACGACATTCCGGAGCAAAGCACCGTCGTCTACGCGATCCCGACGATCGACAACCCCGCCGGGCTCGCCAACCTGCAGGAGGTCATCGAGTCCAGCCCGATCGGCGCCGACGGCATCGAGAGCTACCCCGAGTCGCTGTGCGGGTCGATCCCGGCGATGGGCGAGGGACTCGAGGCGATCGAGGAGATCTTCATCGCGGTCAACATGGGCTCGACGAACCTCGAGGCCTCGGCCTACCGCCGCGGCGAGCAGCTCTCGCCGTTTACCACCGGCGCGGTCACCGGCAACGAGGTCGACCGGATCATCGCGAACTACGTCGAGGAGGAGACCCAGGGCCGGGTCAACGTCGACGTCACGACCGCCCGCGAGTACAAGGAGACACACGCCGACTTCGAGAACTTCGAGCCGTTTACCGACGTGATCCAACAGCCCGGCGGCGGCAGCCACGAGTTCACCATCGAGCGGTCGGTGATGGACGCCGTCGACGAGTACCTCGACGACGTGGTCGAGGAGTTCGCGAACACGTTCCTGTCCCAGCTCGCGAGCGACCACATGAAGGTGTACACGCTCGCGCTCGACCAGCCGATCGTCCTGGCCGGCGGGATGGCCTGCATCCCGGGCATCGTCGAGGAGTTCGAGCGCCGGGTCAGCGAGGCGCTCGACCGGGAGGTGACCGCGGTGGCGCCCGACCGGCCGGACCTGTCGGCGACGATCGGCGCCCACCGCATCGCCGAACGGCTGGCCGAGACGAACTAAGAGCCCGACGGCCGCGCCCGCGACCCGCCCCACAAACCGCCCTCGATTCTCCTCCGCCTATCGTCGCGCCGTCCCGACCCCACGGCCCGGACTGTCCACGACCGTGGGCTCAACTCTGCGGTCGCGTCGGCGCGACTCCGATCGGATGATGGTGAAAAGAGCGGCGTGGCCGGTTAGTTCCGCCGCGTCGACCGCGCCTTCCGGACGTCGGCGCCGTCGCGGATTTTGTCTTCGCACTGCGGACAGACCCTCGGCTTGTCGACGTTGTTCGGCGTGAACACGCGCGCGTAATCGGCGGTGACGAACGAGCCACAGTTCTGGCAGTAAGGCATACGTCTGAACTCAGCGTGCGACTGTACTTAATGCTTTGCGGTCCCGGCAGCGCTTCCCGTCTCCGTTCCGAGATCGCATCCCGCCGGCGAGTTCACACGGACGTCGTGACGGTCCCGTCCTCGGCGAGCTCGATGGTCCCGTCGAACAGCGTCTCGAACCGGGCCAGCGACTCGTCGTCGTGGACCCCTCGGGCGAGGTGAAAGAGGCCGACGGCGTCGTACTCCTCGAGCAACGCGAGTAACTGCTCGACCGCCGCCAGCGCCCGATCCTCGCCGGCGTAGTAGCTCATCTCCGTGATCGAGTCGACGCTGATCCGGAGTTTCCCCCCGTGGCCGTCGAGAAACGCCCGGGTCTGTGCGACGATCCCGTCGAGGTCCTCCGGGGTCGAGACGTACTTGACCCGGTCGCTCTGGCGTCGACTGTAGCCGCGCTCGACCGACAGCGCGTCTAGAATCGTCGCGGTCGTCTCGTTGACCTCGTAGTGTTCGAGCTTCTGTTGGACCTCTCGGGCGGTCGTCCGGGTCGAGATTACGAGCAGGTGGTCGGTGTCGGCCTTGAGAAAGTCCGTGTCGATCCGATCGGTCTGTCCCGTGCTCGGGTGAACGAGCAACAGTCCCGTTCCGCCCGGAATCGTCGTCTCCGTTCCCTCGATAGACAGCTCGTACTCCATGTACGCTGGGGTGACCGCAGCGGTCTTAACCTTTTGCTCGCGCGTCGAGCTCTGCCCGCCCCACGGTGGGGTGTCGCGGCCGACGAACGCTCAAGACGGTGGGGTTCCAATCTCGGACGGTTGGGTCCGAAACGATCAGTAACGCCGTCAGGCGCGGTTAGTGCGTTCCTTTGCGACTTCGGCGATTCCCGCGTTCGCCGAGCAGCTCGGACACGCGCGAACGCGGCCCTGTTCGTCCCCGAATACTCGCGCGAACCGTTCCGAAACGTGTGCACCGCAGTGGTTACATGCTGGCATCGTATCTTCCTCCGGCCTCTGGTACCGGTACCTGTTGGTTGTACGGGCTGTGAATTACCAGTACCGCCAAACTAGTTAGGTTTCCAGTCGTGGCGTCGGTTCGGCGATCGCCGGAATCGCCCGCAGGAGTGGCTCTCGGCGGTCGAAACGGGAACGCTTATGCTCCGTCCGGCGAACGGGTCGGTGTATGGCAGACCTGATCGTCAAGGCCGCCGTGAAAGAACAGCTCGATGAGATGAACGTCGCGTCGGATTTCTACGGTGCCCTCGACGAAGAAGTCGAGGCGCTGCTCGAGGACGCCGCCGAGCGGGCCACAGCCAACGACCGCAAGACCGTCCAGCCGCGAGACCTGTAGGCCCGCGGCTCACGGTTCCCGAACCGTTACCCCGTTCGGTCCTCCGACTCTGATCTCGTCTGCCCCGTCGACGAACAGCCCGTGGCCGATCGTCCCGGGGATCGAGTCGAGCTCGGCCGCGAGATCCTCCGGCCGCTCGATCGGCCCGAACGAGCAATCCACGACGAGCGCTCCGTCGTCGGTCACGACCGGTCCGTCCTTGTGAGCCGCCGCCCGGAGGGTGGGTTCGCCCCCACGGGCTGCGATCGCCTCGGCGACCGGTCGGCGGGCCGCGGGGAGGACCGCGACGGGTACCGGCCGGTCGAGCCGTTCGCTCTCCTTGCTCGGATCGACGACGATCACGAGCCGATCCGCGGCGGTATCGACGATCTTCTCCCGGACGTGTGCTGCGCCGCCGCCCTTGAGCAGCTGTCGGCCGGCCACCTGATCGGCGCCGTCGATCGCGACCGTCGGCGTCCGCTCGTCGAGGCTCGTCAGCTCGATCCCGGCCGCTCGGGCCCGCTCTCGGGCCTGGTACGAGGTCGGAATCCCCCACACGTCGAGTCCCTCCGTGGCGCGCTCGCCGAGCCGATCGATCGCGTGGGCGGCCGTGCTCCCGGTGCCGAGCCCGACGACCGCGCCGTCCGCGACGGCGTCGGCGGCGCTCTCGCCGGCCAGGCGCTTCGCTCGCTCTCGCTCCGTCTCGTCCATGTCCCGTCGCTGGCGGTCCGGATAAAAGTAGCCTGCGACCGGGTGGAAAAGCTTAACTGGCAAGCCCATCCCCGAATCGTAGCACGATGGCCGACCCGAAGGATCAGACGCGACGTCGGCGCGCCGCGCGATCGCCGGGCTCAGCCTCTCACACGACGACGACGCGGCGTCGGCCGACCGGATCGCGGCCGCAACCGGCAAGAACGCTCGGGACGGCGTCGAGCGGTTGCTCGCCGCTCCCGGGGTCGCCGAGGCCTGTGTTCTCTGGACGTGTAACCGAGCCGAGTGGTACGTCGTCGCCGCCCCCGGCGCGGCTCGGGACGCCCTCGCCGATGTTCCGCCCGACGTGGCCGTCGAGCACGGACGGTTCCCTGATCGGGCGGCGAGCGTCGAGCACCTGCTCCGGGTCGCGGCCGGGCTCGAGTCGATGGTGCTCAGCGAGGACCAGATTCTCGGACAGGTCAGGCGGGCCTTCGAGGATGCCCGGGCCGCCGACGGGATCGGTCCGGTCCTCGAGCCGGCGCTCGGGCGGGCGCTCCGGGCCGGCGAGCGCGCCCGATCCGAGACGGGGATCAACGACGGGGTCGTCTCGCTCCCGAGCGCGGCGGTCAAGCTTGTCCGCGAGAACGCCGGACTCGCCGGGGCGACCGCGCTCGTCGTCGGCGCCGGCGAGATGGGTCGGCTCGCGGCCCAACACATGGCTCCCCACGCCGACCGGCTCGTCATCGCGAACCGAACGCCCGATCGCGCCGCCGCGATCGCCGACGAGCTCGGGCACGGCGTCCGCGGGGCCGGACTGGAGGGGCTGCCGGCGCTGCTCACCGACGCCCACGCGGTCGTCTCCGCGACGGGCAGCCCCGACCGCGTGCTTGACCACGAGACCGTCGCCGCGGCCGGCGAGACGTTCGTGGTCGATCTTGCACACCCCCGAGACGCTCCGACCTCGATCGACGAGCTTCCCGGCGTGACCGCCTACGACCTGGATCGGCTCGAGATGATCACCGACAAGACCCGCCGGACGCGCCGCGAGGCCGCCGACCGCGTGGCCGGGATCGTCGACGAGGAACTCGACCGGCTCACAGCCCAGCTCCGGCGCCGCCACGCCGAAAACGCGGTCGCCGAGCTCCACGAGCGGGCCACGGACACCAAAGTGGAGGCCGTCGAGACCGCCCTCGATCGACTCGATCTCGCTCCGGAGGACGGCGGTCGTCGAGTCGATGGCCAACTCTCTAGTCTCTCGGCTGCTGGCGGCGCCGACGGCCAACCTCCGCGGCGCGGCCGAGCGCGGCGACTGGACCAACTTCGCGCCGCCGCCGCGTTCGATCTCGACGCCGAGGTCACCGTCCCCGACTCCGCGATCGAGGACGCCCGCCCGGCGGTCGACGGACCGGCGACCGACCGCGGGCGGCCCGGCGAGTACGCCTCGGAACGACTCGACGACTGAGCCGGCGTGTCGGCCCTCGGCGCCGATGATGAGTGCGGCGTCCCCCGGCTCGCCGGGACCGGCCACCGATCCCGACCGTTTCGCTCGCCAATCGAGGGCGGGGCCGAACGTTCTTCCCGCCGCCGGACGTACCGACGGTATGGCAGAGACACTCTCCGAAGAGGAACTCGCGGCACAGCTTCCCGACGGCTGGGAGCGCGACGGCGAGGAGATCGTTCGCGTATTCGAGTTCGACACCTACCTCGGCGGTGCCGGATTCGCGGCCGGCGCGGCCGGACTCGCCGAGGAGGCTTGGCACCACCCGGAGATCACGATCCGGTGGCGAGAGGTCGAGGTGCGGCTCACGACCCACGACGCCGGCGGTATCACCGACGCCGATACCACGCTCGCCGCCCGGCTGAACGACCTGTTCGAGTGACCGCGCCCGGCGTGGCCGCTGTCCGATCGACGACCCGAAAATAAAATCAAAACGAGTCGGCTGGCCGGCCTAACTTACATCGCGCCGCCCATACCGCCCATGCCGCCCATGCCGCCGGCACCGGGGGCGCCGCCCTCGTCGTCGCCCTCCGTCGAGAGGTCGCCGGCCGAGATGACGTCGTCGATCTTGAGCACGAGCGCCGCAGACTCGTTGGCGGCGGCGATGCCCTGTTGTTTCGCGTCGGGCGTCTCGATCACGCCGGTCTCGAAGGTGTCGCCGACGTCGCCGGTTTCGACGTCCAGGCCGGCGCGGACCTCGCCGTCACTGTGGGCCGATCGCAGGTCGACCAGCGCGTCGATCGAATCGATGCCGGCGTTCTCGGCGAGCACCCGGGGGACGACCTCGAGCGCGTCGGCGAAGGCCTCGACGGCGAGCTGCTCGCGGCCCTCGACGCCGTCCGCGAACTCGCGGAGCCGCCGCGCGACCTCAATCTCGGGCGCGCCGCCACCCGGCAGCACCTCGCCGGAGCTGATCGCGGCCCCGACGACGTCCAGGGCGTCGTTGACGCCCCGCTCGAGCTCGTCGACGACGTGTTCGGTCGAGCCCCGGAGCAGCAGCGTCACGCCGTGGCTGTCCTCGCCGGTCCCCTCGACGTAGAACAGCTCCTCGCTCTCGTCGCGGGTCACCTCGGCCCGGCCGAGATCGCCCGGCTCGGCGGTGTCGAGATCCGAGACGAGCTTCGCCCCGACGACGTCTCGGAGGAACTCCACGTCCGAACGCTTGACCCGCCGGACGGCGAGGATGCCCTCCTTGGCGAGGTAGTGTTGGACCATGTCGTCGATGCCCTTCTGACAGAACACGACGTCGGCCCCCAGGCCGGCGATCTGATCGACCATCTCGCGCAGCTCCTGTTCTTCTTGCTGGACGAACTCCTGGATCCGGTCGGGGTCGCTCACGCTGACCTGCGTGTCGGCTTCTGCCTCGTCGAGCTCGAGGGGCTCGTCAACGAGCAGGACGTCCGCCTCCTCGAAGCTTGTCGGCATGTCCTCGTGGACGGGATCCTTGTCGATGACCGCGCCCTCGAGCAGCTCGGAGTCCCCGGCGGTCTGCCCGGTCTGGGTCTCGATTTTGAGGTACGCCAGGTCGACGATCGTCGAGCCGTCGTCTGCCTCGACGGTGACCGCCTGTGCCGCGTCGACGACCAGCGCGCCGAGCGCGTCCTTGTGCTGCTCGGCGCCCTTGCCGGTCATGGCGGTTTCGGCGACCTTCCGGAGGATCTCGCGGTCGTCTTTCTCGATGTCGATCGCGATGTCGTCGATCTCCTCGCGGGCCCGTGTGGCGGCCATGTCGAACCCGCTGATGATCGCCGTCGGGTGGATGTCCCGCTCGAGCAGCTCCTCAGAGTTTTTCAGCAGGTCGCCGGTGATCGCCACCGCCGTGGTGGTGCCGTCGCCGGCCTCGTCCTCCTGGGTCTGGGCGACCTCGACGACCATCTCGGCGGTCGGGTTGTCGATGTCCATCTCGTCGAGGATCGTCACGCCGTCGTTGGTGACGACGATGTCCCCGAGAGAGTTTACGAGCATCTTGTCCATCCCCTTCGGTCCGAGCGTCGACCGAACCGCGTCGGCGACGGCCCGGGCCGCGGTGATGTTGTGATCCTGTGCGCTCTCGTCTTTCATTCGCTGGGCGTCCTCGCCCAGGATGATCATCGGCTGGCCCTGCATCTGCTGGCTCATATCACTCCGAGTTTGCATGTGGTTCTATATAAATTGTCGGGGATTGGAGTTCCGGCCGATCCGGCGCCGGCGGCGGAGTCGTCCGACGAACCGCACGACTCGACGGGCCCGGCTTGGCGATCCTCGAGGCGTCGCTGCCTGCCCCGTGGCCGACCGCCGGCGCGTTTATCAACGGGATCGATCGTCTTTTGGGGCCTCGGGCAGCCTCTCGACCAGGTCGGTCGCGCGGAGCAGTTCGGTCAGCCGCGGTCGGTCGATCACCGTCAGGCCGTGATCGTCGACCCCGTCGGCCACCCGGCCGCTCGTGGCGTATACGACTCCGTCTGCGCCCGCAAAGCCCGCTGCGCTCTCCGTGCGGTGCCGGACGGCCTGGGGTTCGGAGCGCGCCTCGGGGTCGTTGTGCGTGAAGACAACGGCCCGCTCGCCGTCGCCGCGGGTCACGACGGCGTCGTGTTCGTGCGCGTCGGAGAGCAGCGTCGCGGTCCACCCCCGGTGTTCGAAGACCTCGCCGACGAGTTCGGCAAACGCCGGCTCCGAGAGCTCGCCGAGTCGCTCGGCGATCCGGTCCGGGTCGACGCTCGTCGCGGCGCCGGAGGCGGCCCCACCGGCCTCGGCCTCGGACGCCCCCAGCGAGAGCACGCCGAACTCTTCGTCGGGCGTTTCGAACTGCTCCAGTCCTGCCCCCCCTTCGGTCGGCTCCTCCTCGGGGAGGGCCATGGCCGTCCCCGCCGTCTCCCCGAGTCCCGCGACGGTCGCGCGGCTCTCGGACTCGGCCGCCGGCGCGGCTTCGACCAGCAGCGGCTCGCCGTCTGCCTCGAGGTCGGCCGACCGCGCCTCGATGTCCGATCGGCGCTCCGGTCTGACCTCCGTTGCGAGGGCGCGGGCGTCGTCGAACCGCCGGTCGGCCCGCTCGTGCACTCGGGCGGCCTGGTCGGTCCGTCCGTCGTCGGCGAGCGCCTCGGCCGTCGCCCGCCAACGCCGTCCGGCGGCGAGTGCCCGATCGATCGCCGCGTCCGCGGCGGCGATCGCTTGCTCTCTGACGGTCTCCCGGTCGACGCGAAAGGGCCGCTCGGTCTCGGCGGTCGCGAGCCCGAGCGCATCCCGGTACAGGTCGAGCGCGGTCCGGGCCGCGGTCGCGCCGCGCTCCGGATCGGAGGCCGCGGCCGCGCGACGGCGTGCGGTGTCGGCGTCGATCAGTGGCCCGACGCGCAGCAGCTCGCGTTCCTTGCGGGCGCCGTCGAGTCGGCGCGCGATTTGTCGTTCGTCGACGCCCGCTCGTGCGTCGACCGCACGCGCCGCCTCGTACCCCGCGACCGCGGCGTCGTAAGCCGTCGCGGCCTCCTCGTAGCGCCGGTCGGCCCAGGCGGCCTGGGCGCGCTGGTGTGCGCTCGCCGCCCGACGCGTTCGGATCCGCTGATCGACGGCCTCGATCCGCGACCGAAGCTCGGTCCGTCGCTCTCGCAGCGGCGTGGCGCCCGCGCCGAGTTGCTCGGTGCGATCGGCCGCGGTTTCGACGCGCCCCTCGGCGTCGTCGCGGCGGGCCGCGGCGCCCTCGTGATCGCCGGCCTCGAGACACCGGTCGGCCTGGTCGAGCGCATCGGTGGCGTCCTCGAGCAGCCTGCTCGCACGCGCCCAGGTCTGTGTGACCCGGTCGACGTACGCCGCCACGGGCTCGACCGTTCCTCGACAGGAGAACCGCAACCGGTCCCCCGAGAGCGTCTCGAGCACCAGAGAATCGGTCAACAGGCCGGCCGACTCGACGCTCGCCTCGACGACGTCCGTGTATGGGAGCGACTCGACCGCGTCGCCCTCGGCTCGTCCGAGAATCACGAGTAGCCGGGCGTCGGTGACGACCGCGACCGCTCGGTAGTTCTCCCCCGGTTCCCGCCGGACCGTCGAGCCGTCGGGGCGGTCGATCTCGAGCCCGGCGGTCTTGTTCCACAGGAGGTATCGTGGCGACTCCTCTCCGAGGTGGGTCGCAGGGGCGTCTTCGAGCAGTCGACCGCCGAACACGAGCGGTCCGTCCCGGGTCTTCGAGTGCAACAGCGTGTCGTCCTCGCGCAGATCGACGACCCGGCTCATACCTCACGGTTGTACACTCGCAGATAAAGACTCTTGCCCGCGCCCGAGACTTTTTGACCGAGTTCGCGGCCACTCGAGAACGATGGACCACTCCGGAGGCTCCGGCCGTGGGTGAGCGAGCGCTCGCGGCCGTTCGGCTCGAGGACGCCGAGGCCGGCGGGCGGTGGGCGCTGTATACCTCTCAGTGGGGCGGGAGCGATCCCGTGGTTCGCCGGGTGTTCACCGCGCCGGCCGGTGGCTCCGGTCGAGCGGCCGGACCGCGAGACAGACTCGCCACACTCGCGTCGGTCTCCTGGCGACCGGCCGGCACCGCGACCGGTCGCCCTGTCGAGGCCGTCGACTTTCTCGGGACGTCGGTGGTGTACGTGATCGCCCCGCGGGTCACGGTCTGGCAGGCGCTCTGGCTCGGGGTCCCGCTCGCGGAGTCGGCGCCGGATCCCACCGACGGCGTCTTGATCCGCGCACGCTCGGTCGCCGGAATCCGGACGCGGCGCCGTCGGCTCCGCCGGGCAAAGGGTCTGCTGAGCCCGGCCGTCGCGGCCGGCGCGCTCTCGCCCGCGGCCGCCAGGCGGCTGCTCGTCGTGAGCTTGTCCCTGCGCGTGTAGGTCTCCTCGACTCGGAGCGGGCCGTTTTAGTGGGCCACCCAGCTATCCGGCGGCGTGACAGACGCCCCGCGGACGCTCGTCGGACCCGACCCGGAGCGAGCCCTCGAGCTGGTTCGAGCGGTGGCCGAGGCCGACCTGCTCGTCACCCTGTTCGGTCGGTGTCGGGTCACCTACGAGGGGCGGGCGGCGAGCACGCTCGGCCCGGGCGACCGACTGGTCGTGCTCAAGCCCGACGGGACCGCACTCGTCCACACAGAGGAGGGCCACCAGCCGGTCAACTGGCAGCCCCCGGGCTCGACTCACGCCGGTCAGCTGACCGACGGCGAACTCGTGATCGAGAGCACCCGGGAGAGCCCCGCCGAACGGCTGTTGGTCCGGTTCGAGGCGCTCGGCCACGCCGCGGCGTTCGACCCGACCGACCCCAGCGAGCTGGCGCTGTCCGGGACCGAGGCCGACCTCCGCAACCGGATCCTCGAGTCGCCCTCGCTGATCGAGGACGGCTTCGAGCCCCGCGCGACCGAGCGCCAGACCAGCGCCGGCGCCGTCGATGTCTACGGGGAGGACGCCGACGGCCGGGCGGTCGTGCTCGAGCTCAAGCGCCGCCGGGCCGGTCCGGACGCGGTCAGCCAGCTCAACCGCTACGTCGACGCCTTAGACCGCGAGCGCCACGCCGGCGCCACCGTCCGGGGGATCCTGGTCGCGCCCTCAGTCACCGACCGGGCCCACCGCCTGCTCGCAGAGCGGGGCTTGGAGTTCGTCTCGCTCGCTCCCCCGAATAACGCCGAGTAGCCCTCGATTCCGCGCGGTCCCCCGGCCGCGGATCGGGCTTACCGTTCTGCGTCCTCGACGGCGCGCTTGAGCTCGGCAAGCGTGTTCAGCGCCTCGAGTGGCGTCGTCGACGCGATCTCGACGTCCGCCAGCGTCTGCCGGACGGCCGCCGGGAGTTCCCGGTCGTCCCCCGTTCCCGCGTTTGCCGGGCCGCCGCGCCCGTCGGCGCGGGCCTTCCCCCGATCGAGCAACGCCCGCGCCCTGTCGACGACCGCGTCCTCGACGCCGGCGATCGCCGCCACCTCGATCCCGTAGGAGGCGGTCGCGGCCCCCTCCTCGACGGCGTGTTCGAAGACGATGCCCTCCTCTCCCCGGCGGGTCCGGAAGCGCAGGCGGACCGCGCCATCGAGCCCGGCCGCGACCGCTGTCAGGTCGTGGTGGTGTGTCGCGAACAGCGTCCGCGCCCCGACGGCGTCGTGGAGGTGTTCGGTCACGGCACGCGCGATCGCGAACCCGTCCGCCGTGCTCGTCCCTCGCCCGACCTCGTCGAGGATCACCAGCGACCGCTCGGTGGCGTGTTCGATGATCTCCGCGAGCTCGGTCATCTCCACCATGAACGTCGACCGGCCGCCGGCGATGTCGTCGCTGGCCCCGATCCGGGTGAACACGCGGTCGACGGGTGCGATCTCTGCCGCGCTCGCCGGAACGAACCCGCCAGCCTGTGCGAGCACGACGATCAGCGCGACCTGTCGCATGTACGTCGACTTGCCGCTCATGTTCGGCCCGGTTATCACGGCCAGCCGGCGACGGTCGTCGAGGTGGGCGTCGTTCGGGACGAACGACCCCTCGGTCCGCTCGACGACCGGGTGACGGCCGTCCTCGATGTCGATTCCCTGCCCCTCCGCGACGATCTCCGGCCGGCAGTAATCCCGCTCGGCCGCGACCGTGGCGAACGACACTATGGCATCGAGGGCGGCCAAGGCGTCGGCGAGCGCCTGGACCCGGTCGGCGGCCGAGCCGGCCTGGGATCGTACCTCGCAGAACAGCTCGTACTCGAGCTGGTCGGCCCGCTGTTCGGCCCGGAGGATCTCGTCTTCGCGCTCTTTCAGCGCCGGCGTGTAGTACCGTTCGGCGTTTTTCAGCGTCTGGCGGCGCTCGTAGTTCTCGGGCACCCGGTCGAGGTTCGCGTCGGTCACCTCGATGTAGTAGCCGTGCACTGAGTTGTGTCCGACCTTCAGCGAGTCGATGCCGGTGCGCTCGCGCTCGCGGGTCTCGAGCCGGTCGACCCAGTCTTTTCCCTCCCGCTCGGTCGCGCGCAGCTCCGCCAGCCGCTCGTCGTACTCGGGGTCGATCAGGCCTCCCTCGGTGAGTTCACGGGCTGGGTCCTCCGCGATCGCCGACTCGATCAGCGACCGCAGCTCGGCGATCGGGTCGAGCTGCCCGCGCAGCTCGGCGAGTCGGTCCGCGCTCGCGTCCTCGAGGATCGCCCGGAGCTCGGGCACGACCGCGAGCGTCGCCTCGAGCGACCGCAGGTCCCGGGCGTTGCCCCGCCCGCGTGCGAGCTTCGAGACCAGCCGCTCGATGTCGTACACTTCCCGCAGCCGGTCCCGGAGCCGCTCGCGGGCCCGGACGTTCCCGCGCAGCTCCGCCACGGCGTCGTGTCGGGCCGCGATCGGATCCGGGTCGACCAAGGGCCGGCGCAGCCACTCCTCGAGCGTTCGACGGCCCGGCGCGGTCGCGGTCTCGTCGATCACCTCGATCAGGGTCGCCCCTTCCCGGCCGTGGACCGCCCGGGGCTCGAACAGCTCCAGGCTCTCGATCGCCGCGGCGTCGAGCAGCAGGTGCTCGCGGGGGTCGTACCGCGTGAGCCGGTTGATGTACCCGAGGCGGCCGTCCTCGCCGCCGCGGGCGTACTCGGCGTACGCAAGCAGGGCGCCGGCCGCGCGCAGCTCCGCCGCGCTCGCGAGGCCGGGCTCGCCGACGGCTCTGTCGAGTCGCTCGCGGGCTCCCTCGGTCTCGAAGGCGGTCTCGTCGAACGGGCTGTGGACACACTCTTCGGGCAGGATCTCCGGGGCCTGTGGGCCGACGATCGCCTCGTCGGGGTCGAGCCGGGCCAGCTCGTCTTCGATCGCCCCCGCGTCGCCGCCGGTCGCGTAGAACTCCCCCGTCGAGACATCCAGCGCGGCGAGCCCGACGGCGTCCGTGCCCCCGGCGTTCAGGCCGGGGTCGGGATCGGATCCGGCGACGGCCGCGACGAACGTGTTGCTTGCCCCCTCGAGTAGCTCCGCCTCGGTGAGCGTCCCCGGCGTGACGATCCGTGTCACCGCCCGGTCGACGACGCCGGTCGTCGCCTCGGGATCCTCGACCTGATCGGCGATCGCGACCCGGTAGCCGGCCGCGAGCAGCCGCTCGACGTACGACTCGGCGTTCTCGATGGGCAGCCCCGCCATCGCGTAGCTCCCCGTCGAGTCCTCGCGTTTCGTGAGCGTCACCTCACACCGCCGCGCGACGACCTCGGCGGCCTCGCAGAACGCCTCGTAGAAATCGCCCACCTGAAAGAGCACGAGCGCGTCGTCGTAGCGGGCACACAGCTCGTGGTACTGAGCCATCATCGGCGTCAGCTCGTCGCGTCGCTCGTGCATCTTCTCTGGCGGGCCGAGCGCCGCGTCCATACCTGTTTGCCGGAGTCCCCGGCGCATATAGCTTTCACCTCGGCGCTCGCCGCTGTAGCCGTTCTCGGACGAGCGCGAGCGCCCCCGTGTGGATCGTGTGGGCGACGATCGGCACCAGCAGGTTGCCCGTCCCCACGTACAGCACCCCGAGGGCGGCACCGCCGACCGCGGTCACCGCAAGCCGCGCGGCGCCGTCCAGGTCGATCGCCCGGGGGCGCCTCGTTACCGCCGGGAGGTAGTGGAGACCGGAGCCGATCGCGCCCAGTCCGACCCCGACGATCGGTCCGACGGACGCGGTGAGCGAGGCCTGAACCACCCCGCGGAACATGAGCTCCTCGCCCGCGCCGGCCAGCAGCACGGTCGCGACGGCCAGTCCCGGACCGCCCGTCCTGGCGCGTGCCCCGCCGGAGAGCTGCGGCGGAAAGTGATCGAAGGGGATTCGCAGCGTCGCCACGCCCGTGATCAGTCCGACTCCGAACAGGAGCGGCGGCGCGAGCGCCATCCACACCAGATCGACCGCTGTCGGAACGGACACAGCGAGTGTCGCCCCGGGCAGGACGGCCAGTCCGAGGACGGCGGCCGCGAACGTCGCCGCCAGCAGCGCCGCCGTCCCGGCACGGCCGTCGGTCGGGACCAACTCGAGGCGGGGAGCTACGCTCACCGCACCGGCCACTGGCGCCAGGCCGAGCGCGAGGGCGAGGGCGGCGGCGACCGGCGTGCTCGCGGGGTCCACACCGGGCCGAGCGGCCGGGCGAACAAAAACCGTCCCGTCGAGGGGCTTTAATCCGGGGCAGCCAAAGCGCGGACGATGGCAGAGATCACGCTCGTGGGGACGCGGCTGGCCGATGTCGGCCGGGAGTTCGTCTACCGCGGGGAGGCAAGCGCCTGCGAGGGCTGTCCGTACCGCGAGCAGTGTCTCACGCTGACCGAGGGCCGGCGCTACCGAGTGACCGCGGTTCGCGAGGGGGCGAGCACCCTCGAGTGTGGCGTCCACGACACCGGCGTGACCGCCGTCGAGGTCGAGCCCGCCCCCGTCACGGCGACCGTCGCGACGAGCAACGCATACGAGGGAAATCGTGCGAGCCTCGAAGGCCCCTGTCCCCACACCGGCTGTCCCAGCCACGAGTACTGCGAGCCCGCCGGCGTCGGATTCGACGCGTCTCACCGGATCGCCGAGGTCCTCGGCGACCCGCCCCATGAGTACTGTCACCTCGACCGGGAGCTCACGCTCGTCGAGTTCGAACCGCCCGAGGACGCCTGATCAGAACAGACCGGCTCGAGACGCCACGGTGGCAGACGCACAGACGGGTCAGGCCAGCGCGCTGCCGACCCGAACGATCCGCTCTTCGCCGAAAGCCGGCCCGACAAACTGGATCCCGACCGGCGCGCCGGCGTCGGTCTCGCCGGCCGGCACCGAAATTGCTGGCAGGTTCGCCAGGTTGACCGGCACCGTGTTGGCGTCGGCTAAGTACATCGTGAGCGGATCGGAGAGGCGCTCCCCGCGCTCGAACGGCGGGACCGGCATCGTTGGCGATGCCAGAACGTCGGCCTCCTCGAGTGCCTCGTCGAAGTCCCGCTTGACCCAGGCCCGGGCGTCCTGGGCTTTCTTGTAGTATTTGTCCTGGTAGCCGGCCGACAGCGCGTACGTTCCCAGCAGGATCCGGCGCTTGACCTCCTCGCCGAAGCCGGCCTCTCGGACCGCGGCGAAGGCATCGTTCCAGTCGCCCTCCGAGTCGGACTCGGTCGCGGGGCCGTACCGGACCCCGTCGAACCGCGCCAGGTTCGAGGAGGCCTCGCTCATCGCGATCACGTAGTAGGCCTCGACGGCGTGTTCGAGGCTCGGCAGCTCCACCTCGTGGGAGCCGGCGCCCCGCGCTTCGAGCTCGTCGATCGCCGCCCAGAACCGCTCGACGACCGCCTCGTCTGCGCCCTCGAGCAGCTGTGTCGGCACGCCGATTTCCGTGCCCGCCACGTCGCCGTCGGCGGCGGCCGCGTACGCCGACCCTGCGCCCGCATCGTGGGTGGTTGCGTCGTGCTCGTCGGGCCCTGCGATGACATCGAGCAGCCGGGCGGCGTCCTCGACGGTCGGCGCGATCGGGCCGATCTGCTCGAGACTGTTCGCGTAGGCCACCAGCCCGTACCGGGAGACCAGCCCGTAGGTGGGCTTGATGCCGACGACCCCACAGAAGGCGGCGGGACACCGCACCGACCCACCGGTGTCACTGCCGAGCGCCATGTCGGCGTCGCCGGCGGCAACGACCGCCGCCGATCCGCCCGAGGAGCCCCCCGGAACCCGTCCCGGCGCGGCCGGGTTCTCGACGGCCCCGAAGGCGGAGGTCTCGGTCGTGGTTCCCATTCCGAACTCGTCCATGTTCGTCTTGCCGGTGATCGTCGCGCCGGCCGTCTTGAGCCGCTCGATCACGGTCGCGTCGTAGGGGGGCACGTACTCCTCGAGCATCGCCGACCCGCAGGTGGTCCGCACGCCGGCCGTCGAGATGTTGTCCTTGACCGCGACCCGCTCGCCGGCCAGCGGCCCCGTCTCGGCGCCCGCGATCCGCTCGGCCGTGATGTAGCCGTTGTACTCCGTGGCCATCGTCACGACACCGGCGGTCCCCTGAAGTAGCCGTCCTCGGTCGCCGGGGCGTTCCGGAGCGCCTGCTCCTGTGAGAGGCTCTCCTCTCGGTCGTCGGTTCGCATCACGTTTGTCAGCTCTGGCTCGCTGTCGAACTCCGGCACCTCGTCGAGGGTCTCGAAGTACGCCAGGATCTCCGCGAACTGGTCGGTGAACCGCTCGGCCTCCGCGTCGCTGAGCTGCACGCGGGCGAGCTCCGCGACGTGTCTCACCTCCGCGGGCTCGACCGCGTCGGCACCGTCGGCGTCTGCGGCGTCTGTCATGGGTCGAGCGAGCGTGCGCCCGCCACTAAGCGTTTCGGAGACCGCCCGGGTTCAGTTTCCGTGTCCCCGGCGGGACGATCGGTCGCCTGTCTCGGGGCCGATCGCTCCGGCCGCGAAATATATATCGGTACGGTCGGCTCTATATAGTTACTCGGGGCTCTTTGGACCCGCGTACCCGTATCTGTACCACCGGCGCTATATGTATATTTCATAGCAGCATACTAGTAGTCACCCCGAGGAGCTACTGTCGATGCTCCGCAACAGCGGCGTCCGGTCCCAGGTACCGTCACGCCGAGCAGTTCTCGCGACTCTCGGGGGCGCAGGTGCAGTCGCGCTGGCCGGCTGTACGGGCGACGACGGCGACACCGGCGACGACACGGAACTGTCGGGGAACATCAGGATCTCAGGGAGCAGCACGGTGTTCCCGGTCGCGACCGCGGTCTCGGAGCTGTTCAAGGAGGAGAACTCACAGGTCGAGTTCGACATCAGCCGCGACGGGAGCTCCGGCGGCTTCGACAACGTCTTTATTCCGGGTGATGCCGACATCAACAACGCCAGCCGGCGGATCACCGAAGAGGAGGTCCAGCGGTGCCGGGACACCGGGTTCGAGCCCGTCGAGTTCGAGGTCGCGCGGGACGCGCTGACGGTCGTGGTCAACAACGACAACGACTGGATCGACGGGCTGACATACGACCAGCTCGCACAAATCTGGTCGCCGGACGCGCCGGAGCTGTGGTCCGACGTCAACTCCGACTGGCCGGAGGAGCCGTTCGACCTGTACGGGCCCGCGACCACGTCGGGCACGTTCGATTACTTCACCGAGACGATCCTCGGCGAGGCCGGCCGGATCCGCGACGACTTCGAGGGCACCGAGGAGGACGACCTGATCGCGGAGGGCGTCCAGGGCAACCAGTACGCGCTCGGGTATCTGCCCTTTGCCTACTACACGAACAACCCCGACGAGACGGCGGCGGTCCCGCTGGCCGAAGAGAGCGGCGACGAGTTCGTCGAGCCGAGCCTCCAGGCGGCCTCGACCGGGGAGTACCCGCTCGCGCGTCCGCTGTTTTTCTACGCCAACGACACCAGGGTCCAGGACAAGGACCACCTCCAAGAGTTCATCAGCTTCTACATCGAGCAGACGACCCGACAGGACCTCATCGCCGAACAGATCGGGTACGTGCCCTCATCGGACGACCGGGCCTCGACCAACCAGGATCGGCTCGAACAGGCGATCAACGACGAGTACGAGCATCCCTTCTGAGACGCCCGCCCGGGACAACAGCTAACTCCGACCGGATCGACCCAGCCAATCAATGAGTGACCGAACGCCAACGCTGCGACGCGACGGACTCGCGGTGAAAAAAGAGCGGCTGTACCGCCTGTTGCTCGCCGTCTGTGCGGCGCTGACGATCGGCGTCACCGTCGGGATCATCCTGACGCTGATCTGGCAGACGTTCGATTTCTTCGGGCAGGTGTCGGTCATCGATTACGTCACGGGCACAGACTGGAGTCCGGTCGTCGGCGAGCCTGCCTTCGGCGTCCTGCCGCTGATCAGCGGAACGCTGATCATCACGGTCGTCTCGGCGACCATCGCGCTCCCGATCGGGCTGGCGATCGCGATCTACCTCTCTGAGTACGCCAGCCCCCGGATCCGGTCGGTGCTGAAACCGACACTCGAGATTCTCGCGGCCGTTCCGACGGTCATCTACGGCTTTTTCGCGCTCGAGCACCTCACGCCGATCCTGGACGGACCGCTTCCGATCTCCCAGACGCTGCTCCCGGAGTGGCTTGCCGTCTCCGTGCCGGTGCTCCCGGGGTGGCTGCCGGTGCTCCCGGAGTTCACCCTGGTGATCGATGAGTTCACGCTCGTGATTCCGTCACTGCGGACGTTCAACATCCTCTCTGCGGGCGTCGTCGTCGGCATCATGATCATTCCGATGGTCTCTTCGATCAGTGAAGACGCGCTCAGCTCCGTCCCCGACAGCCTCCGGGAAGCCGGCTACGGCCTCGGGTCGACGAAATTCGACGTGTCGACGAAAGTGGTCGTCCCGGCCGCGACCTCGGGGATCATCTCCTCGTACGTGCTCGCGCTCTCGCGGGCGGTCGGTGAGACGATGGCCGTCACCATCGCGGCCGGACAGAGCCCGAGGCTCCCGTACTTTCCCGACGTCTTTCTCAACCTCGCGGACTCGACACAGACGATCACGGCGGCGATGGTCCAGGTCGCTCAGGCCGAAAACAGGAGCGGCGTGTTGTTCGATTCGCTGTTCGCACTCGGGATGACGCTGTTCGTGATCACACTGGCGATGAACATCCTGGCGGAGGGCGTCCGTCGGCGGTTCCGGGAGGAGTACAGCTGATGGCCACCGAATCGGAGAACTCGGAGACGAGCGGATTCGAGGGCGGCCGCGCGCTGTGGTTGCGGCGGCTGAAAGGACGGCTCTTCGAGGGGCTGTTGATCGCGGCCGTGCTGGTCGGCGTGGTGAGCCTGGCGGCCATCTTCCTGCTGATCGGCAACGACGCGATCGGACCCGCCGCTGCCGCCCCCGAGTGGTATCTGGTGTACTTTGGGACGCTCGTCGGCCCGGTGAGCGCTCACTACCTGTACCTGCGGCGACACCCGGCCGCCCGGACGGTCAACGCCCTCGCGTACGCGGTGGTCTTCGGATCGCTGGCGCTGAGTCTGACGACGTTCGTCCTCGCGGACGCGGTGAGTCCGTACGACGTGATCGTGCCGCTCGCCTTCACCGCCCTGCCGCCGGCTGCCGTCCTCGGCTACGCCCGGGTCCACGGCGAGACACACCTGACCGGCCCGGCGGTGCCGGCGTCTGCTCTGCTCGGCGTGGCCGTCTCGATCGGTCTGCACGGCCCGATCAAGTCCTCGCTGGTCGGACTCTCCGAGTGGACGATGTACCTCGGGATCGTGACCGCGCCGGCTGCGCTCGTCCTCGCGGCCGTCGCCCGGCGTCGGTGGTCGCCCGCGGCCGGCGGTCCGGTTGTCGGGCTGGTCGTCTCGGGTGCGGTCGGGGCCGCGCTCGCGGCCCCGCGGGTCGGCGCCTCCCCGGAGCTGTGGGTCGTGCTCGCCTCGGGCGTGCTGGCGCCGATCGGTCTGTTCGTCGCCGATACCGTCGCGAACCGGTCCGAGGGATACGTCGGCCTGCTCGGGCCCGTCGTCCTCGTCGGTGGGATCCTGATCGGCGCGTGGATCGAGTCACGGTACGGGATCGCCGGCCTGAACAGCTGGATCAGACCACAGCTGCTGCTCGACAGCTGGTCGACCTTCCGTCCCGAACAGGCCGGTATCTATCCCCAGATCGTCGGATCGATCCTGATCATCACGATCATGGCCGTCCTGTCGTTTCCGGTCGGGATCGGCGCGGCGATCTACCTCGAGGAGTACGCGGCGACGACCGGCTGGCGGGGCCGGCTCACCGCCGCGCTCGACGTGAACATCTCGAACCTGGCGGGAGTCCCGTCCGTAGTGTACGGATTGCTCGGCCTGGCCCTGTTCCGACAGGTGCTCGGGTTCTCGCCGGGCATCGCGCTCGCGGCGGGGGTGACTCTGGGGTTGTTGATCCTCCCGATCGTCATCGTCGCCGCGCAAGAGGCGCTCAGGGCCGTACCCGACGAGCTCCGCCAGGCCTCCTACGGGATGGGGGCGAGCCGGTGGCAGACGGTCCGTAACGTCGTGCTCCCCGAGGCGGTCCCGGGCATCCTGACCGGCACCATCCTGGCGCTCGGTCGGGCCATCGGCGAGACGGCGCCGCTCGTGATGATCGGCGTCGCGACGACGCGATTCTCGCCCCCGACCGGGCTGTTCTCGGGGGCGACGGCCCTACCCTTGCAGATTTTCGCCGCCAGGGGCAACAACATACCAGAGTACAGGGCCGGCGTCGTCGCGGCGGCGGCGATCGTCCTCCTGTCGCTGATGTTGGTGATGAACGCGGCGGCGATTCTCATCCGGAACAGGTACCAACGCGAGTGATCCAATGAGCGGCGACAACGTCACCGACACCGACGAATCGAGCGCGAACAGGCTGGTACGGACCCCCGAGGTGGCCGGCTCGGCCGCCGAGCGCTCTCGACCCGCCGAGGCGACCGCGATCAGCGTCCGGGGGGTGAGCGTCTCCTACGGCGAGGACCGCGCGATCAGGGACGTGAGCATGGAGATCCCCGAGAACCGGGTGACCGCCATCATCGGTCCCTCGGGGTGTGGAAAGTCGACGTTCCTGCGGGCGATCAACCGGATGAACGATCTGGTCGAGTCCGCACGCGTCGAGGGTCAGATCTCGTTCGACGGGACCGACATCTACGCCGACGACGTCGATCCGGTCGTCTTGCGTCGGAAGATCGGGATGGTGTTTCAACGGCCCAACCCGTTCCCGAAGAGCATCTACGACAACGTGGCCTACGGGCTGCGCGTTCAAAACCGTCCCGTGACCGACGACGTCGTCGAGCGATCGCTCCGGCGGGCCGCCCTCTGGGAGGAGGTCGAAAATCAGCTCGGGAAGAGCGCGACCGCCCTCTCTGGGGGCCAACAACAGCGGTTGTGTATCGCGCGGGCGATCGCGGTCGATCCCGAAGTAATTTTAATGGACGAGCCGGCGTCGGCGCTGGATCCGATCGCGACGGCGAAAATCGAGGAGCTGATCGCCGATCTGGCCGAGGAGTACACGGTCGTGATCGTCACCCACAACATGCAGCAGGCCGCCCGGATCTCGGACCGGACGGCCGTGTTCCTCACGGGCGGCGAGCTCGTGGAGTTCGACGACACGCAGAAGATCTTCGAGAACCCCGACGACGACCGCGTCGAGGACTACATCACCGGGAAGTTCGGATGAGTCAGACCTCTTCTCGCCCCCGGGACAGCTCGGTGCGTTCCTCTCGAGGACCCGGAGTGGCGCCGTCTGACTCCCCGCGGATCGCCGACGGCGCCACCGTCGCGACGACCTTGACGGTCGAGACCGCGAGCCGTCGCCCGCGGTCGTGGATCGCCCGGCAGACCCGCCGAACCGGCGCGGGCGGTCCCGCCGGTCCCGGCCGAGCGATCGTCGACGGGTCGTGGCAGCCGCCCGGGACCGTTCGGACCCGGACCCAGACTCGGCTCGCACTCGCGCTCGCGGTCACCCAGGAGCTGATTCACCGATGACACCACAACGAGACGACCGACTCGAACGCACCGTCCAGCTGACCGGCGGCTCGACCTACACGGTCTCGCTTCCAAAGGAGTGGGCCCAGGGCCAGCAGATCGAACCGGGCGTCGCGGTCGCGCTCCACCCGCGGGGCGAACGCCTCGTCGTGACCAGCAGCGAGGCCGACGAGCTCCGCCGAGTGACGATCAACGCTGCCGACCACGACGCCGACACGCTTACTCGGGCGGTCGGGGCCGCCTACGTCGGCGGTGCCGACGAGATCGTCCTCGAGAGCCCCGGCGACACGGGCCAGCGGCGGGCCGCGACCCAGGCGGTCCGGCGGTTCGTCGGGCTCGAGGTGCTCGCGGAAGACGAAGGCGGTCTCACCGCCCGGACGATGCTCGACAGCCCCGAACTCCCGCCAGAGCGGGCGATCGACCAGATGCGCCGCACCACCCTCGAGATGCACCGCGAGGCCGTCGCCGCGGTGGTCGCTGCCGACGGGAGCCACGCCACCCGGGTCGACGCCGAGGACGACACCGTCGACCGGCTGTTCGCGCTGGTCTCCCGGGAGTTCCAGCGCTCGCTGGTCGACCCCGAGACGCCGATCCGCCGGGGGGACGGGCTGAGCAGCTTCGAGTACTACGCGATGGCCCGCCAGCTCGAGCGGGTGGCCGATCACGCAGAGAAGGTGGCCGCGATCGCCGGCGAGCTCGAGACCGCCCCCGACGCAGAGATCGCGGCCGACCTCGAAGCCCACGGCGAGGCCGCCCGGGCAATCGTCGCCGACGCGCTCGACGGACTGCTCTCGGGCGAGCCCGAGACGGACCTCGTGGCCGTGATCGAGACTGCCGAGGACGTGCTCGCCGAGATCGAGGACCTGGATGAGCGGCTGTACCGCTCGGAGGTCACCGAGGGGTATCGCCTGGGGGTCGTGCTCGACAGTCTGGTCCGGACTGTCGAGTACGGCGTGAACATCGCGGAAGCCGGGCTTCGGGCGGGGTATCGAGAGGGGAGCTGAGGCGACGATCGTGTCCCCAACCCGCATCGGTGTTTTTGTGTACCGAACAGAGGCGCTCGCTTGATCACACCACGCTCGGCGTACGCCGAGGCGACCTACTATCTGATCTGCTGTAACTCTACTTCGAGCTCGTCGTTCTGGCGACCGGCGACGTACGACACGACGATGTCCTGTTGGTTCTGAATCTCGTCAAGTGTGATACTCACCGTACTTCCCTCGTCCCCCCCATCGATCGTCGTGCTGCCGATGACGGTCCCGTCGTCCAATCTGGCCGTGATATCGATCCCGCTCGAACCCCCCTGTAGGTTCACGGCTCCCAGTCTGATTTCGAGCTGGTAGTTGCCACTCGGGACCGACTCGGTCGTGACGTTGATGTCGAACGGATTTGAACGGAGCCCGTCCATTGTCGCCGAGTTTGCGTCGTCCACTTTCATGTTGTTGAAATTACTGATCCTCCCCCTGTTCTGGGCAACCGTATCCGGTCTGTATGGCGCACCCTGTGGAGTAACGATCACTTCGACCCTGTCTCTGCTGCCTCCGGAGAACACGGTCGCGTTCGTCACCCCGGTCGTGTTAGCCTGGAACTGGGTTATTGTCCTCCGATCGTTGGCACCGCGTCCGAACGACGCGCGGTACGGATTGAGCGTTCCGACTCTAGAGTCGCTCACGGAGAAGGAGGCGGCCCCGGCGACATCGAATGGTGTCATGTTGATGGCCATGTCAGCAGATGATCCTTTTTCGATTTCGACCTGGCCGTTCCCGAGGTTTCTGAATCCGTCGCTCGTCCCGACACCGCCGAATTCGTCGATGTCCCACGAAACTTGATACTCCGGAGCTGTCCCGTTTCCTTGTCCCGCCGCCGTCACTGTCACGTCGATTGTCACTTCGGCCTGGTCGCCCGATCTGTCCGCCAACGAAAGCGTAACGATCACCGACCCAGTCACTTCCGACGAGTCGTACTCGAAGACTGCTCTCCCGTCGCCGTCGGTCGTTGCTGTCGGAGTTATCGTTCCATCCGTGGCCGTCGCGTTGACCCGGACGCCACTCTTGGGATCGTTGAAACGGTCGCGTGCCTCGACGACCAGCGAAACGTTCTGTCCCTGCTGGACGGTCCGGTCGGTCTCTCCGACGTTGGTCAGGTACTCCGTCTCGGTCGGTGTCGCTCCGGTCCCGACGCCGACCTTCCACAGCTGCAGGTCGTAGCTCTCTCCCTCGAAGAGGTTCTCCATCTCGATCGTTACCGTTCCACCGCTTACCGTCACGTCATGTACCTGCTCTCCCGCCACTAGCTCCTCCCAATCGGCTTGGTCTAGCCGCGTCGGCAGCTCGATCGTGACGTTGCCGCCCGGCGTGCTCGGAACGGGTTCGCCCACCGCGACCGTTCGTGTCTGGGTGCTCACCGGCTGCAGATCGACCGAGGCGCTGTCGATGCGATCCAGCGAGAGCGACCCGTTCAGGGCGCCGATCCGGATCCGGTCGCCGTCGACCACCACCTGGTCGGTCAGCGGGATCGTCCGGCCGCTGGAAAACTCGTTGAACACCACGCCGTTCTCGAGCACGGTTCGGGGCGGCTGTGCGTACTCGCTGTACCGTGGTTCGTAGGCGATCGCGCCCGTGTTGAACGACCGCTCGCTGCCGTTCCAGAAGTCCCCGGTCTCGCCCGCCGCGGTCGCGTTCTCGATTACGGCCGCGATACTCTCGTTGGTCGTCCCGACGGTCTCGAGCCGGCCGCTGGCCGCGGGCGGGTTCAGCGAGACCAGCCGCGCGGGATATCGCACGCCCAGCTCGATCGCACTCGACCGGACCGTCGAGCTGTCAGCCAGTGCCGCCATGTCCGCCCGGAGCTGTTCGAGCTGGCTCTGGACCTCCTGATTGTGATCGAACTCGACCTGTTCGTTCTGGTTGGGGATGACGATGGCCTGCCAGACCGCGAAGAAGACGATCAGGATCGCGAACAAGAGCACGGCTCCGACCTGGATGGACTGTGCCCGCTCGTCGCCCACGAACCGCATACACCGATTCGGCCGTCCGCGGGCAAAAGACTGTCTTCGTCGGCCTATGACGTTCTCTCCGAGATCTCGTCGGTCTCCGTTACAGCTCACACCGTTCTGTGTAGATCGTCGTCCCCGAGTTCCGGTCGACGACGTTGACCCGGACGGGCCCCGACTGGCTGTGGTTGTAGGTCCAGACGTCGCCGGGACTGAACTGTCCCGACTCGGCCTGACCGCCCACGAACGTCGCGTTCTCGCTGTCTATCGCCACCCGTTTTTCATCGCCGTTTCTGAGAATCACCGTCAGGTCCTCGGCGGCCAGGCTGTCTCCGCCGGCGTGTCTGAGTGTCACGTTCTCGCCACCACAGACGCTCTTGTTCTCGAGGTCACCGCTGATCGCGACCAGCGGCTCACGATCGCCTGCCCCGAGCAGCGATCCGAGCACGACCGTTCCGACCAGCGCCACACCCACGACGACCACGCCGGTCAGCAACACCACCCCGACCACCTCCGACTGCCCGCGCCCCCACCCAGACTTCGGTGCCACAGTTACGGTTACTCGCGGTGCCGTCTTAACCTTACCACACCGTCTGCCCTCCCGGCTCTCTCGATCGATGCGCAACGCATATATTTGCCCCCTTCATAGATACACGAATACCCAGAACTTTTAAGTTGCTCGACGACCAATATAAATAATAGAGAGGCGTTCTCGGGTAACACCCTTCGCCCCAGCAGACCATCATGACTGACACCACCACGAGGCGATACGCGCGAGAGAAAGAACAGGAGACCGAAGACGAACAGACCGAGGCCGACGAGCAGCTCGTCTGCCCGGAGTGTGGCGGCAACCTCATCGTCGACGAGGAGCGCGGCGAGACGGTCTGTGCAGACTGCGGACTGGTCGTCTCGGAAGACGAGATCGACCCCGGTCCGGAGTGGCGGGCCTTCGACGCCCGTGAGAAGGACGAGAAGTCCCGGGTCGGCGCGCCCACCACGAAGATGATGCACGACAAGGGCCTGTCGACCAACATCGGCTGGCAGGATAAAGACGCCTACGGGAACGCGCTGTCGAGCCGCCAGCGCGAGAAGATGCAGCGGCTGCGCACCTGGAACGAGCGGTTCCGTACGCGAGACTCGAAGGAGCGCAACCTCAAGCAGGCACTCGGCGAGATCGACCGGATGGCCTCGGCGCTCGGCCTGCCGGAGAACGTCCGGGAGACGGCGAGTGTCATCTACCGGCGGGCGCTCGACGAGAACCTGCTGCCCGGCCGATCGATCGAGGGCGTCTCGACGGCCGCGCTGTACGCCGCCGCCCGGAAGGCCGGCACGCCCCGGAGCCTCGACGAGCTGACCCGGGTCTCCCGGGTCGACAAAGACGAGATCGCCCGGACCTACCGGTACGTGGTCCGGGAGCTGAACCTCGAGATCAAGCCCGCCGATCCCGAGAGTTACGTTCCGCGGTTCGCCTCGGATCTCGAGCTCTCCGAGGAAGTCGAGCGGCGGGCGCGCTCGCTTCTGAGCACCGCCAAAGAGCAGGGCGTCCACTCGGGCAAGTCGCCGGTCGGGCTGGCCGCCGCCGCGGTGTACGCCGCCTCGCTGCTCACAAACGAGAAGGTCACACAAAGCGAAGTCAGCGAGGTCGCCAACATCTCCGAGGTGACCATCCGCAACCGGTACCACGAGCTGCTCGAAGCCGAAGAGAACGTTCCCGGCGTCTGATCAGGCCTTTCCTTCCGACTCGTTTTCGCTAAACTATCGGTACAAATAAGTGTCGGTACTGTCACTACCTATCTAATAATGGCGTCCGAGTCAGCGCTGTTTGACGCGCGCGTCGCGGGGGTGTTCGAAGATGACCCGGCCGGGGGGAGCGAGGAGGCGTTTCTGATCAACCCCTCCCGGCGGGTCGTCGAGTCGGTGGTGACCGACCTCGAGCCGAACCGGCCGGGGTCGCTGCGGCTGTTCGCCGCCGAGGACCCGCTGAAGGAGCTGTTCGACGAGTTCACGATCGCGAGCGCGACCGCCGACCTCGTCGAGTCGGACGTGCTCTCGATCCGGCTGCTCGAGTCGGTCCCCCGACACTCGCTTTTGCTCACCGACGAGCGGGTCGTCTCGATCGTCGACGACGGGGACCGGATCCAGGGGCTCGCGACCGGGACCGACTCGTTGGTCGCGGACGCCTACGAGCGGTACCGCGAGCGGTGGGAGCGGGCCGAGGGCTACTCGCTGCGGGCGCCGCCACTCTCGCGGATCGAACGGACCCTGCGCCGTGAGCTCGGCGCGCCGGTGGCGACGGATTTCGACCGGGCGCTCTCGGCCGTCGAGGAGCACGACGGCGCGCCGGTCGACGAGGTCGCGGCCGCGCTGTTGGTGGCGGCGAAACACGACGAGCTACTCTACGATATCAGCCAGTGGGGCGAGGAGGTCGGGCTCGCGAGCAAGGCCACCTTCTCGCGGACGAAAAACCGCCTCGAGGAGACCGACATCCTCGATACCAACAAGGTGCCAATCGACGTCGGCCGGCCCCGGCTGCGGCTGACGCTCGGGCCCGACGGACTCGCGGAGGCCGCCCCCGAGACGGTCGTCGAGACCGCCGCCGACCGGCTGGCCTGACCCGCGGCCGACAGTCCGGGGGCTTTTTTCCGCCCCGCTCGCTGGTCGGAGTATGGACGTTGGAGTTCGCGGCGAGGGCCCGGCCGCGGCGGCAGTCGAGGCCGCGCTCGGCGACGTCGAGGCGACGATCGTCCCCGACGCGGAGCCAGGCGCGGTCGATCTGACCGTCGTCGTCGGCCGGGTCGGCGACGCCGCCTTCGAGCGCGCGAACCGGGCGGCCCTGGCCGCCGGCGCCGAGTGGATCGCGGTCGAGTTGGGCGGGATCGGGGGCGTTCCGGTCGTCGACGCCGCGGTCGTCGGACTCGGGCCGGGTCGGTGTTACGACTGCCTGCGCGGCCGCGTCGAGGCGGCGACGGCGCCCGAGACCGACCCCGCGGCCGCGCCCTCGGCCCGGACTGTCCGCTTTGCCGGCGCGATCGCCGGCCGAACCGCGGCGACGGCCGTCGCGGAGTCGAGCTCGGTGGTCGGTCGCGCCCTGACGTTGCCCTACGCCGAGCGCGAGCTGCTCGGGCTGCCCGGCTGCTCGTGTGCCGACGGCCGCGACCGGCGGTCGATGTCGATCGAGACCGTTGACCGGTCGCTCGAGGCGTCGCTGAGCCGGGCCGAGCGGGCGCTTGACGAGCAACTCGGGATCGTTACCGAGGTCGGCGAGGCCGAGTCGTTCCCGGCGCCGTACTACCTCGCCGAGAGCTGTGTCACCGACGGATTCAGCGACGCGGCCGCGGCTCGCCAGGCCGCCGGAGTCGCGGCCGGCTGGGACGCCGCGTTCATGAAAGCCCTCGGGGAGGCCCTCGAGCGGTACGCCGCCGGCGTCTACCGCGCCGACGAGTTCGAAACGGGGTCGACCGCCGAGCTGGCACCGACCGTCGGGCCGAGCGCGTTCGTCGTGCCCGGCGAGCCCGACGACGAGCCCCGCCCCTGGGTCCGGGGTCAGAACCTTCACACCACCGGCGAGGTCTGGCTGCCTGCCGAGCTCGTTCAGTATCCCCCGCCGACGACCGGGCTGCGCCCGCCGATCACGACGGGGCTCGGCCTCGGCAACGGCACCGTCGGGGCGATCCGCTCGGGGCTGTACGAGGTCATCGAGCGCGACGCGGCGATGCTGTCGTGGTACTCGACGTTTGACCCGCTGGGGCTCGCCGTCGAGGACGAGGGTTTCGAGCAGCTCGCGGCCCGGGCCCGGTCGGTGGGGCTGTCGGTGCGGCCGGTGTTGCTGACACAGGATATCGACGTGCCGGTCGTGGCGGTCGCGCTCGAGGCCGACTCCTGGCCCCGGTTCGCGCTCGGCACCGACGCCGACCTGGACGGCGCAAGCGCGGCCAGTGGTGCGCTCGCCGAGGCGCTACAAAACTGGCTGGAGCTGCGGGGCATGGGCCCGGACGAAGCCGGAGGCGCCTCGGGAGCGATCGGCCGGTACGCCAGCGATCCGGGCGAGGCCGCCGCCTTCGTCGAGCCCGACTCGACGGTCCCGGCGGCCTCCGTCGGCCCGGACGACCCGCCTGAGGGACGAGACGAACTCGAGCGGATCCTCGAGCTGGTCTCGGCGGCCGGGGCCGACATGAGCACGTACGCCGCCCGGCTCACCACCCGGGATCTCGAAACGATCGGCTTCGAGGCGGTTCGGGTGCTGATCCCGGCCGCACAGCCGCTGTTTTTCGGCGATCCGTACTTCGGCCGGCGGGCCCGGGAGGTTCCAGCGGCGATGGGATTTGCCCCCCGATTCGACCGCCCGCACCATCCGTTTCCCTGAGACTGGGCCCGTGCCCCCGTCACTCTGTCTCAGATGCCGAACGTGATCCGGACCATGTCGCGGGTCCCGGGCCCGAGCCCGACTGCGAGGATCGCTATCAGCAACATGACGGCATAGCGGGGGCTCTCCTGCATGAACCGCTCGTCGAACACCGCGAGGAAGGCAACCGGGACGGCGAGTTTGAGCAAAAAGAAGGGCCAGGCCTCGCCGACGTAAGTGCCGGCGATCTCGGTGCCGCCCTGGAGCGTGTTGGTAGTGTCCATGATGAACCGGTTGAGCGGGTGCTTAGGGCCGTACTCGCCGAAACCCCAGACCCGGTTCACCCAGTCGTTTGCCACCACGTTCGCGGCCCCGTCGATCGCGTGGCCCCAGATCACGACCAGGCCCATCAGCGCCGTCCCGGCGTGAAGCGCCGGTCGGAGCCGGTCGACGGCTAGGTAGGTCCCGACCGCGGCCGCGGTCGCGACCCCGAGCACGAGCGCGAGGATCTCGTATCGCGGCGTGACGTACTCGGTCGTGGCCCCGAGATACACCAGGTAGCCGAAGGCGCCGACGAGGACGACTCCCCCGGTGATCCCGAGCGGGTAGTGGTAGCTCCTCGCCAGCCCGCGGCGGGCGAGCCAGGCGCTCCCGACTAGCGCGCCCAGCGCGATCGCGAACACCACGAAGTAGATCAGCGGACTGATGAGCAGCGCGCTGACCGGAAACTCGAGCGCCGGAGTCAGGCCGTCCTCGAGGGCCGCGACGAACGCGTCCTCGACGGTCCGGAGCACGCCGCCGAACAGCATGAACGGCACCAGCGCGAAAAAAAACTGCGGGTACGGCCGCAGGTCGAACCGGTCGATCAGGAGATAGACCCCAGCCAGCATGAACACGAGGACGGCGATGTACCCGGCCGTCGAGACGAGCGTGTAGCCGGGCTCGGCGAGATAGACCGTGCCGAACTGCGGTTCGAGCGCCGCCTCGCTGCAGGCCGGGAGTTCGCCGCTCCGGGAGAGGATCGTTCCCTCCTCGACGGCGTAGCCGACACACGCCTCGCCGTTCGCGTCGGCCCGGACCGGGCCCCAGAAGTACTGCCAGATGAACCCCCAAAACACCCGCTGGGTGAAAACGAGGGCTCCGACGACGATCGCGGCGACCCCGACGACGAAGGTCACGACCCACGCCAGCTCGGGACCCACGCCGTATCGTTCTCGCAGCTCCATACCCGTACCGAGACAGCCGCCGGTTTCAGAATTCCGGTCTCTCGGTCCCTCCCCCGAGTGGATCGCGGTCCCGAGAGGCACAGGGCCGGTGCGAAACGCTTAGTATCGACCCCCGGAAACGTTCGGGTATGAGTTCCCAGGACGGCGGATCGGGGTTGATGTCGAGTGCCGGACTGGTCCGGTACTTCGACGCCGAGGACAGCAACGGCCTGCGCCTCGACCCCAAGACCGTGGTCACGCTCAGCACGCTGATCGGGATCCTCGTCATCTTTCTCAACGCCTTCGCTTGACACCCCCGCGCTGAAGCAAGGCTCTCCCCGCAGTTCTCGGTAATCGGTCGAGCGACGCTCGGACCGAGTCACCCGCCGCCGACCGGCGAGTCTCGAAAGGTAGTTGCCCGTCGCCTCCGGAACACGCGACGAATCGATGGCCTCCCGGACCAGAGTCAGAGGAATATACGCGACCGCCCTGACCGAGCTCCTTGAGGAGATTGTTCAGGCCTCGGAGCCGATCGAGCGCCGGTTCGACCGGGAGTTTCCCGTCGAGCCGGCCGAGGCGACCGTCGAGACGACCCGCGATCGCCAGGGCGTGGGCATCCACGGCGCCCCGTCGGCGGTCGCGGCGGTCTCGGACCAGCTCGCGGTGGCACGGGACACGTTCGCGTGGACGGCCGATCTGCCGCGGGGTGGAATCTACGCCGGCGAGGTGACCGACACCCTGGGTAGCGGCGCGGTCCTCGCCTGCGCCGACGGCGAGGGATTCCTGCCGTACTCGGCGACGGGCCGGCGGATCGAGACCGGCGACCGGCTGCGCGTGCAGGTCCGCGAGCCGGCCCCGCCCTGGAGCGATCGCCGCCCCGAGCTGGGCACCGCCGTCCGTGTTCCGGGCGCGCTCGCGACGCTTGTTCGCGGCGGCGCGACCACGAGCGGGGGGCCGTCCCTGACCGACGTCGTCCCCGCAGAGGCCCCAGCCGGCTGGGGAATCGAGTGGGGCGGGGCCGCCGAGGCAGCCGGGTTCGACGCGCTCGCTGCGGCCGTCGAGGCCGGCGCCGAGCGGGCCCGCGCGATCGACGACGCGCTGACCGAGCCGCCCGAGGAGGCCGCACCCAGACGGTACTGGGCCGACGCCGCGACCCGGTGGATCTGGTTCGGGCGGGAGTCCCGGGGTGCCCTCGACGAGCGCCGTCGATCGGTGACGACGACGATGCCCGGCCACCACCGGATCAAGGCCGGCGCCGAGGCGGCCAGTACGGCGGTCGATCTCGTCGAGGCGGTCTGTGACCCCGACGGAGAGTTTCCGTTCGCGGCGGTGACCCGGCAGTTCGGCCCCCGCGAGGGCGACGAGATCGCGATCGGGCACGGCAAGCCCGACGGCCGACGGTACGACTTGGGCCCGGCAACCGTGACCGACCGGGCCGCGGACGGCACCGTGACCGTCGAGCGCGAGCTCGCGGCCGGCGGGACCTACGACGCGCTGGGCACCGAGATCCGCGCCGGCGACACCGCGGTCACGAAACTCACCGAGGGTCGGTGGTGGTACCCCACCGTCTACCGCGGCGCCGACGGCACGCGCCGGGGGACGTACGTCAACGTCTGTACGCCCGTCGAGCTGTTTCCCCGGGAGGCCCGGTACGTCGATCTGCACGTCGACGTGATCAAAGGCGCCGATGGCGCGGTCGAGCGGGTCGACGACGAGGAACTCGATGCGGCCGTCGAGGCCGGCGAGGTCAGCCCCGAGCTCGCCGAAAAGGCCCGAAGCGTCGCCGCGGCCGTGGCCAACGCCCTGTGACGCGAGACCTACCGCAGCCGCCGGTGTTTTTACCCCTCGTTCGCTACGAGCGGTATGATCGACTTGCGCAGCGACACCGTGACGCTGCCGAGCGACGAGATGCGGACGGCCGCCCGCGACGCGCCCGTCGGCGACGACGTCTACCACGAGGATCCGACGGTCAACGAGCTCCAGCGCCGGGCCGCGGCGGTACTCGGCACGGAGGCGGCGCTGTTCGTTCCCTCGGGGACGATGGGCAACCAGGTCGCGATCCGGACCCACACCGAGCGCGGCCAGGAGCTGCTCTGTGAACGCGAGAGTCACGTCTACAAGTGGGAGCTGGGCGGGATCGTCCAGCACTCCGGCGTTCAACCCCGGACGATCGACGGCGGCGAGCGCGGCGTGATCGCCCCCGAACAGGTCCGCGAGGGGTACGTTGAGGAGGACCTGCACCGCCCGGGAACGGGCCTGTTGACCCTGGAGAACACCCACAACAGCCGCGGCGGCCGAGCGATCGCACCCGAGCGGATCGCCGCCGCCGCCGAGGCGGCCCACGAGCTCGGACTCCCGGTCCACTTGGACGGCGCGCGGCTGTTCAACGCCGCGGTCGCCCACGACGTCCCGGCCAGCGAGATCGTCGACCCGGTCGATACGGTGTTGACCTGCCTCTCGAAGGGGCTGGGCGCGCCTGTGGGGTCGATCCTCGCCGGGCCCGAGGAGACGATCGAGGCCGCCCGGCGCCACCGGAAGCTGTTCGGCGGCGGGATGCGCCAGGCCGGGATGATCGCCGCGCCGGGGCTGCGCGCGCTCGAGAACCGCGACCGCCTCGAAGAGGATCACCGCCGGGCCGACCGGCTCGCAGCCGGTCTCGACCGGATCGACGGACTCTCGGTTGAGCCGCCGGAGACGAACATCGTCCTTGCCGAGACCGAGCGCCCGGCCGAGACCGTCCTCGACGACTGCGAGCGCGAGGGGCTCCAGGGCGTGCAGTTCGGCGCACACACCGCACGGTTCTGTACCCACTGGGACGTCGACGACGACGATATCGACGCGGCGATCGCGGCCGCCGAGCGGGCGGCCTGACCGCTCGGCCGGTCAGGCCGGAGCGTACGACCCCGACGTAACGTTGAGCACGACGACACCGGCGATCACAAGCCCGAATCCGACGATGCCGGGGATATCCACCGGCTCGTTAAAAACGACGATCCCGATCGCGGCGAGCCCGACAATCCCGACCGCCGACCACGTCGCGTAGACTACCCCGACCGGCAGTTCGACGAGGGACATACCCACGAAGTAAAACGAGACCAGATACAGTCCCACCGCGCCGACGCCGAACAGGGGCTGTTCGAACCCATCGGCGAGTTTCAACAGCGTCGTTCCGGTCACCTCCGCCAGGATCGCCCCGGCGAGACACAGGTACGCGTTGTACATATCCGGGAGTGCTCGAGGGGCGGGTTAACCGTTCTCAAACCGGCGTTCCGTTGCTCTGTGTTTCTCGGCGAGAGACGCGACGAGCAGTTGAGACACCTTCGCGAGACGAGTCGATACGGTGAATCCGCTCGACGAACTCGTCCTCTCGGGATACGAACAGCAGGCCTACCGCACGCTGTTGCGGACCGGCACTGCATCCGCCGCGACGGTCGCCGAGCACAGCGACGTTCCCGAGGGGCGGATCTACGATGCGCTCAACGGTCTCGTGACGGCGGGACTGGCTACCACTCGCCCCGGCGACCCGCGACGGTACGCCCCGGTCGATCCCGAGGCTGCGGTCGATGCGTTGCTCGAGACCAGGCTCGCGGAGCTCGAGGCCACCGAACGCGAGTACCGCCGACTCGCCACACAGGCCCGATCGGCGCTCGCTCCGACCCCGCCGGCCGACGCCGGCGTCTGGCTCGCTGCTTTCGGCGACGACGCGACACTGCTTGCCGCGGAGCCCACGTCGCTCGCCGACGACCGGTTCGTGATGGCCGTCGGCCCGCCCTACAGCACCGCCCCGCTCGCCACCTACCGCCCGGAGGTCGAGGCGTTCGTCGAGGCGCTCTCTCCGGGGACGACGGTCGATCTCCTGCTTGAGCCGCGGGTCACGGACGCACTCGCCGAGTACGTGGCGTCTCTTGCTGCCAGCGACGCCGAGACGCGGCTTCGACGGGTCGAGCAGGTCGGAGTGAGCTTTACCGTCATCGACGGCGCGACGGCGTACGTAGAGCTCCCGCGGCCGTTCGACGACGGCGGCCGGCTAGGGGTTTTGTGGTGCGTGACGAGCGGGTCGCAACCAATCTCGAACGCCAGTTCGACGACCAGTGGGTCGACGCGACCCCGCTCGACGCCTCCTAACCGCCCACGTGGTCGTCTTTCGGTCCCGACCGCGACAGCTCCGGTCTGCACGGGGCGACGGTCCGTCCCGCGACTCTGGGTGTTCGACCGCCGACGGACCGTATTTTACGTTCGGGGCCGTATGTCGGGACATGAGCCAGGCGACACCGACTGCCGAGGAGGCGATGCACACCACCCTCGAGATGTCCTTCGACGACGCGGTGCCGTTCGTCCAGCTCGAACACGAGCTGGCGGACTTCGAGACGGTCACGGTGACGCGACTCGACCAGATGATCGAGGGGATGCTCGGCGAGACCGTCGATCGGACCGCGCTCATCGTCGTCTGTCACCCCGAGATTGCCCGCGACGCGCTCGCGATCGATCACGCACTCGGGGGCATGCTGCCATGTACGACTGCCGTCTACGAGCGCCCGGACGACGACCGGGTGCACGTCCATCACTTCTCGGTGACGAAGGCGATCCGCGATCTCGGCTGTGCCCCCGGCGGGGCCGGGGACGATGTCGAGGGGTTGGTCGCGCTGACCGGCGAGCTGATGGACGAGGTGTGGGCGAACATCAAAGCGCGGAGCTAGAGACGATCGCGCCGATCCGCGGCCGAAACGGTCTTGTCATCCGCGGCGAACGTTTCAGCGGGTGATCCCCGTGAGCACGCTCGCCGGCCGGGTCGCTCGCGTCCTCGCGGTCCTCGGACTCGTCGCCCTCGCCGGGTGTACGAGGCTGCTCCCCGACTCGGAGCCGGAACTCCCCGAGGCAGAGACGGCAGTTCAGACGTACGACTCGCTCGACGCCTACCGCATCGAGGAGAGCTACACCGCCTCCGGAACCGACGACACGGGCCCGATCACGATGGACACGAAGCGGATCGTCCGGCCCGGAACCGGACAGGAGTACGAGAAACTCGCCAACGAGAGCGGCACGCAGACGCTGCGGGTCTCGAACGGCACCGTCCAGTGGATCTACCTGCCAGAACGGCAGACGGTCACGCGGGCCGCCGCCCCCGAGCGGTCGGAGCGAACGACCGCGTTCGTCGTGGACCTGGTCGCCGCGGCGAACGACGCGACCGACAACGGGAACTCGAAGCTGTTCCCGGCCTTTCCGGGGGTCGGCGCTGCCGGCGACGCGGACGCGACGGCCGTCGCGCCCGTCGGCACCTTCGAGGCGGTCGCGGTCTCCTACGAGGGAACCGAGGCCGTCGCCGGCCGGCAGACCCACATGATCGCGGCCGAGCGATCCGGCTCGCCCGACGCTCTAGCGGGCGCCGGCCAGCGCCGAGTCGACCAGCGGATCTATCTCGACACGGAGTGGTACGTGCCGCTGAAAGTCGAGACGGAGACGCAGATCGGAGACCGGACCTACCACTCCGAGTTCGTCGCTGAGCGGGTCAGCTTCGATCCCGACGTCGACGCGGAGCGATTCGAGTTCGAGCCCCCGGAGAACGCGACCGTCGTCGACGCCGCGGACCGGGTCGAGACGGTCGACCGACGCGCGGCGCTGTCGGAGTTCGTCTCCGACCCGCCCGATCCCGCGGTGCCAGACGGATTCGCCTTCGACCGGGCGACCGTCGACGGGGAAACCGGAGGCGTCGTCCTCGAGTACACGGACGGCGAGACCCGGCTGGCCGTCTCCCGAGCCCCGGCAGACGAGGCGCCGCCCCCCGACGGCGATCCCACCGAGTTCGACGGCCGGTCCGGCTACTACAGCGAGGAGCCGGTTCCGACGGTTGCCTGGACCTGCGACGGCGACCGCTACAGGGTCGTCGGCGAGCTCGACCGCGAGCAGCTGGTCTCGATCGCGGTGTCGGTGTCCTGTTCGTAGCCACCGCGCTCCGACGGTCTTAATCGGGTGAAACCACTACGAGTGTGCGATGACGGAGGCCCAGGGCCTGAATGCGTTTACCACCCTCGGCCCGGCGGTCCGTGCGGCTCTCTCCGAGCGGGGGTTCGACGCGCCGACCGAGCCACAGCGACGCGCGATCGGGCCGCTCGCGGCCGGGCACGACGGACTCGTGGTCGCGCCCACCGGCAGCGGCAAGACCGAGACGGCGATGTTGCCGGTCTTCGACGCGCTCGCCGGCGACGAGGCCTTCGGGATCCGGGCGCTGTACGTGACGCCGCTGCGGGCGCTCAACCGCGACATGCGCGACCGGCTGGAGTGGTGGGGCGAGACCCTCGGGGTAGAGATCGCGATCCGGCACGGCGACACTGCCGAGTACGAGCGGCGCACGCAGGCCGAGGACCCCCCGGACGTGCTCGTCACCACCCCCGAGACGCTGCAGGCGCTGTTTACCGGGAAGAAGCTCCGGCGCGCACTCGAAGACGTCGAGCACGTCGTCGTCGACGAGGTCCACGAGCTCGCGGTCTCGAAGCGGGGGGCCCAACTGGCGGTCGCGCTCGAGCGGCTGCGAGAGCTGGCCGGACCGGTCCAGCGGATCGGCCTCTCCGCGACGGTCGGCGATCCCGAGGAGGTCGCGGGGTTGCTCACCGGCGACCGTCCCTGCGAGATAATCGAGGTCGACGTCGGGGGACGGCTCGAGATCGACGTGCGCCGGCCGACGGTGACAGAGGACGACGAGCGGCTGGCCCGGGAGCTGGTGACCGACCCCGAGATCGCGAGTCACGTCCGCGCGGTCGACGAGCTCGTCGCCGCCCACGAAGCGACGCTCGTGTTCGTCAACACCCGCCAGACCGCCGAGGCACTGGGCTCGCGGCTGAAAGAGTACGGCACCGACGTCGGCATCCACCACGGATCGCTGGCCCGCGAGACCCGCGTCGCGGTCGAGTCGCAGTTCAAGGCCGGCGAGCTCGCGGCGCTTGTCTGTACCTCCTCGATGGAGCTGGGCATCGACGTGGGTCACGTCGATCACGTGATCCAGTACAACAGTCCCCGACAGGTGACCCGGCTGCTCCAGCGGGTCGGCCGGGCCGGCCACCGCGAGGGCGAACCGTCTCGGGGCACGATCGTCGCGGGCCACCCCGACGACGTGCTCGAGTCGGCGGTGATCGCGCGCCGGGCCCGCGCCGGCGAGGTCGAACCCGCGGCGGT
>CAYRQD010000002.1:53062-109907 GCA_964426325.1 uncultured Halobacteriales archaeon
CGGAACCTCTCGATGATCCCCGACGAGACCACCTACGACGTCGAGGACGTCGCGAGCGGCAGCCAGATCGGCACCCTCGACGAGCGCTTTGTGGTCAACTTCGCCACCCCCGGAGAGGTATTCATCCAGCGCGGTGAGATGTGGCGGATCAGCGAGGTCGACGAGGAGGACGAACGGGTCACGGTCTCGCCCATCGAGGACCCAGCCGGCGAGGTGCCCTCCTGGACCGGCCAGGAAATACCCGTCCCCGAGCCGGTCGCCCGCGAGGTCGGCGAGCTCCGTCGGGTCGCCGCCGAGCAGCTCGCGGCCGGCGCCTCGGTCGCGGCCGCGGCGCGGGATCTCAGCCGGCGCTACGACGTCCCTGTCGAGACGCTGACCGCGGGGCTCGAGCCGTTGGCCGAGCACGTCCCGCGCCCGGTTCCGACCGACGACCAGCTGGTCGTCGAGTCCGGCGGGGGCTCGATCGTGGTCAACGCCTGTCTCGGCCACGCGGTCAACGAGACCCTCGGCCGGCTGCTGTCGGCGCTGTTGGGCCAGCGGACGGGCTCGTCGGTCGGCATGGAGATCGACCCCTACCGGATCGAGCTCGACGTGCCACGCGGGGTCGCGGCGACGGACATCCTCGAGATACTCGAGGAGACCGACCCCGACCACGTTCGCGGGCTGATCGAGCTGAGCCTCAAGCGGGCCGACGCCCTGAAGTTCCGGCTCGCGCAGGTCGCGGCCACCTTCGGCGCGCTCAAGCGCTGGCGGGGCTCGCCCGGGCGGTTCGGCCGCGACCGGCTGCTCGACGCGCTCGAGGACACGCCGATCTACGACGAGGCGCTCCGGGAACTGCTCCACGAGGAGCTTGCCGTCGAGCGGACGGCCGAGCTGCTGGGAACGATCCAGGCAGGGGCGCTGGCGGTCGTCACGGTCGGCGAGCACACCCCGATCGGCACGGGTGGCCGAACCAGCGGCCGGGAGCTGTTGACACCGGAAAACGCCGACGCGAGCGTCGTCCGGACGGTCAAAGAGCGGCTCCAGGGCGACGAGATCCGGCTGTTCTGTCTGCACTGTCAGGACTACGAGCGCACCCGAACGGTCGGAAGCGTCCGCGATCAGCCCGAGTGCCCGGCGTGTGGGTCGACGCGCATCGCCGCGCTGAACCCCTGGGACGAGGAGACCGTCGCGGCCGTGCGGGCCACCGAAAAAGACGACGAACAACAACGCCGCACCGAGCGGGCCTACCGGGCGGCGAGTCTCGTCCAGAGCCACGGGAAGCAGGCCGTGATCGCGCTCGCGGCCCGCGGGGTCGGTCCGCACAACGCCGCCCGGATCATCAACAAGCTCCGGGAGGACGAAGACGAGTTCTACCGGGACATCCTGACCCGCGAGCGGGAGTACGCCCGCACCCGATCGTTCTGGGAGTGACCCGTGCGAGCCGACGGGCGGGCCGTCTCGAGTCGCCTCGACGCCCGGCTCGCGAGTCGGTCCGCCGGTGGGCCTTTTTTGGCCGTACGGACGGGTATGCGATCCGAGGAGGAGATCCGCGAGCAGTACGAGCTCCTGCGCGAGCAACTCGACGCCGAGGAGCTGCGCCACGACGGCGTCGAGGAGCTGTTCACCCACTACGAGCGGGCGCTCGGGTGGGTCCTCGAAGAGAAACACCTCTGAGCGCGTCGACGAGGCCGACCGGCGGCGGGACCGGCAGACTTAGGCCCGGGCTGGCCAATTCGGGCCCATGCGCTCGGTATCCGACATCGAGGTCGTCGGCGTCGTCGGCGCCGGCACCATGGGCAGCGGCATCGCACAGGTCGCGGCCACGAACGGCTACGAGGTGGTGCTGCGCGACGTCGAGCAGGCCTACGTCGAGGACGGACTCGACCGGATCGCGAGCGGGCTCGCCGCCATGGTCGAGAACGATCTTCTCTCCGAGGACGAGCGGACGGCGGCCCGCGAGCGGATCACCGGTACGACCGACCTCGAGGAGCTGGCGGCCGCGGACATCGTCGTCGAGGCCGTGATCGAAGATCTCGATATCAAACAGGACGTGTTCGCGGACCTCGCGGCGATCACCGACGGGGAGGTCGTCCTCGCGACGAATACGAGCACGCTCCCGATCACGAGCATCGCGAGCGCGACCGACAGCCCCGAGCGAGTCGTCGGGATCCACTTCATGAACCCGGTGCCCCGCATGGAGGGCGTCGAGGTCGTCGACGGCGAGCACACGGGAGGGGAGACGCTTGCGATCGCCCACGCGTTCGCCGAGTCGCTCGGTAAGACCACCTGGGAGTCAGACGACAAGCCCGGCTTCGTCGTCAACCGCGTGCTCATGCCCTGGATCAACGAGGGAATCCGGGCCCTCGACGAGGGACTGGCGACCAAGGCGGACATCGACCGCGGACTCCGTCTCGGCACGAACGTCCCGATGGGGCCGCTCGAGCTGGCCGATCACATCGGGCTGGACGTCGTCCTCGACGCCAGCGAGACCCTCGAGGCGGAGCTGGGCGACCGGTATCGCCCGGCGTATCTCCTCAAGCGGAAAGTCGAGGCCGGCGACCTCGGAAAGAAAACCGGCCGCGGGTTCTACGAGTACGACTGACGCAGCGTCTGTCGGATCCTCGCCCCGAGCGGCGACGGCGCGGGTTACCCTTCCTCGGCGGTGACTGGCCCCTCGAAGCTCGCGTAGTTGATGAGGACGAACAAGACGACGAGCACCCCAGCGAGAACGGTGAAGACAAGCGACCAGCGACGCTGGTCGGCCGGCGACATCCGCCACCGTGTGGCCGCCCATTGGGTCGACACCAAGCCAGCGAGAAACACCGACACGCCGATGACAGCGATGTGGAATCCACCGAGGAGCGACGCCGGAACCACCAGCGCCCCGAAGACGACCAGCACCGCCCCAACGACCACAGCGACAGCTGGAAGAACGCGAAACGTCTTCTCGGAGTCGGTGTCTCCGGCGATACCCGAGCTTGTCGTTGTGGAATCAACTATGTTGGTGCTCGGTCGTGAACGTCGACGAGGTTCACGGATGGCTCACGCCCGTGGACCGACGAATTTCCCGCCTGTCCCGGCCTCCAGAGCCCGACGGCGGCCGTTATACCCGGACGTGGTCGGTCAGGTCTTCCCGGACGATCGTCTCGCAGTAGGTACACCGGACCCCGTCCTCGATGACGGCAAACCGCGCATCGACCGGTTCGCCGGCGTTGGCGATGCAGTTGGGATTCGGACAGGCGAGCACGCCGACGACCTCGGTCGGCCGCTCGACCTGGAACTTCTCCGCGACCTCGTAGCCGCGGATGATGTTGACCGTCGCCTCGGGGGCGATCAGCGAGAGCACGTCGAGCTCGGACTGGCTCAGCTCGTGGCCCTCGACTTTGACGATGTCTTTCCGACCGAGCCGATCGGAGGGGACGTTCACCCCGACGCTGACGGTCGCGCCGTCCTCGCCGTCGATGCCGAGCACTCCGAGTACGGTCAGCGCCAGCCCGCCTGGAATGTGATCGATCACGGTGCCGCTCTCGATTTTGCTCACGCGCAGCTCGGGATCGTCTGCCGTCATCGGCCGCCCTCCAGGAGGAGATCCAGAAGCGCCATCCGAACCGGCACGCCGTTGTGGGCCTGCTCGAAATACCGGGCGTGGTCGGTGTCGTCGATCTCGGTGGCAATCTCGTCTATCCGGGGCAGCGGGTGCAACACGGGAAGCTCGTCGATTCCCGCAAGAGTCTCGGCGTCGATCCGGTACTCGCCGGCGACCGCCCGGTACTCGCTCTCGTCGGGGAACCGTTCCTGCTGGATCCGAGTGACATAGAGTGCGTCGAGCTCCCCGAGGACCGGCTCGAGAGACGTGTGTTCCGCGACCGCGGCGCCGGCCGCGTCGAGGTCGTAGCGCACGCTCTCGGGCAGCGCGAGCGTCTCGGGGCTGATGAAGTGTTGCTCGACCTCGAAGTTCGTCAGCGCGTGTGCGAGCGAGTGGACCGTCCGACCGTACTTGAGATCGCCGACGATCCCGATTGTCAGTCCGTCCAGTCCCGCGGCCTCTCGGATCGTGTACAGGTCGAGCAGCGTCTGCGTGGGGTGTTGCCCGGCGCCGTCGCCGGCGTTGATCAGGGGTACGTCGACGAACTCGCTTGCCATCGTCGCCGCCCCCTCGCTGGGGTGGCGCAGGACGACGGCGTCGGCGTAGCCTTCGATCACCCGGACGGTATCGGCTAAGCTCTCGCCTTTCGAGACGCTCGAGGCCTCGACCGGTCCCATGTCGACGATGTCCCCGCCCAGGCGCTTGATCGCCGCGGCGAAGCTCATCCGGGTCCGCGTGCTCGGCTCGAAAAAGGCCAGCCCGAGCAGCGCGCCCGGCCGGCGGTCGGCGTGTGCCGTCGGATCGCCGGCGAACTCGGCCGCGCGGTCGAGCACCGCCTCGATGTCGCCCCGCGAGAGCGCCTTCGCGCTCGTGATGTGGTCCTGGCGCATTCGCATCGACGGCCGTTCGGGTCCCTCTTGAAACTCCCGTCGACGGTCTCGGATCCGCGCCGGCGACCGCGCGGCCGGCCGCGACGCTCGACTCGCGTCTCGTCGGTCGGCCCGGAGGTTCTTGTTCTGGGGCGAGCCAGGCCCGCCGTGATCGCCGTCGCCGGCGGAAAGGGCGGCTGTGGCAAGACCACAACGACTCTCGGGGTCGCCCGGGCGCTCGTGGATCGGGGGCAGACGCCGCTCGTGATCGACGCCGATCCCGACATGCCGGACCTGGGCCGGCTGGCCGGCGTCGAGGACCGGGGCGGCACCGACAGGCTCGCGGCCGGCGGGTCGGCCGAAGAGGCGGCCGTCCGGCCGTCTGCGTTTCCCGGGGTCAGGCTGGTGACCGCCGGCGGTCGGCGTCGACTCCCCGAGGCACTTGCCGCGGCCGCCACCTACCGCGGGCCGACCCTGATCGACACGCCCGCCGGCGCCTCTCCCGGGGTAGCCCGTCCGCTCGGCCGGGCAGACCGGGCGCTGCTCGTGACCACGACTACGCCCGCCTGTCTCGAGGACGCCCGCTCGACGCGCACGCTCGCCCGCCGACTCGACACCCCCCTGGCTGGGACGCTGGTCCGCGAGGGCCCTCGGGACTCGACCCGACGGTCCGGCGTTCCGGGACGACCCTCGCGGTCGGACTCGGGGTCCGATCGGATTCCGGGGCGCGTGCTCGCCCGGGTGCCGACCGCCGCGGCGCCGTTCGAGAGTTCGGCGGTCCGGGCGGGCTGGCAGGCCGTCGCGGCCGCGCTCCTGGACGATCGCGGGGCCTGACCCGGGCAAGGACTATTTTCCCGGTCTCCAAAGTCACCGTATGACCGAGATTCACGCCACCCAGCGGGTGGCGGTGCTCGTCGACTCGCAGAACCTGTATCACGCGGCCCAAACGATGTACACCCGCAACATCGATTACACCGCGATGCTTGAGGAGGCCGTCGCCGGCCGCGAGCTCACCCGGGCGATCGCGTACGTGATCCGCGCCAACTCCGACGACGAGGAGAGCTTCTTCGAGGCGCTGGTCGACATTGGCTTCGAGACCCGGATCAAGCCGATCCGCACCTTCGCCGACGGCTCGAAGAAGGCAAACTGGGACGTCGGGATGAGCCTCGACGCCGTGACCCTCGCGGACCACGTCGACACGATCGTTCTCTGTACCGGCGACGGCGATTTCGTCCGGCTGACCAGACACCTCCAACACGAGGGCGTCCGCGTCGAGGTTGCCTGCTTCCGGGAGTCGACCGCAGAGAGCCTGATCGAGGCCGCCGACGGGTTCACCGATATGAGTGCCGACACCGACCGGTTCCTGCTTTGACCTCCTCCCCGAGCTGAAGGGCAGGCTTTCGAATTGAATATTCCGTAAGCGCCTCGTAGCTGTCGTTGTGTCTGCCCGCTTAGACCCTACCGTCTGCCGAGAGGGTATGCGTAGCTTTGTTTCCCCGATCGATTATGCTCTCGTCCCGAAGAGAGCCGCAAGCCGCCGTTCGAACTCGTCTCGCGTTCCCCCGTTTGACAGACAGTAATCGTGTCCGAACGGTGCCGCGAGCTCCGCCAGCCCGCTGTTTAGCTCTCTGAGGTCCCGCGTCAGCACGTCCGACGGCCTGCATTCGGGCTCGCGTTGTTCGAGTCGCCCAAGGCGGGCGGCGAGGGGGGCGTGAATCCACACCACACGTACCGTCCCGAATGCCTCCCGGACCGTCCGCACCGACGCCGGCGAGTGCACGCCCTCGACGACGATCCCCTCGGAGGGCTCGGACCGACTGGAACGACGCTCGGCGAGCGTTGCGACGGCTTCTCGGGTGAACTGGGCTCGTCCGTCGGCCTCGTGAACGCGAAGCACGAACTCACCGATCGATTCGGCGCGACCGCGGTCTTCGTAGGCCCGCCTGACGGTCGCGCCGACTGACACGGTCTCGTAGCCGATCCGATCGGCGTGTTCCCTGGCGGTCGTCTTGCCAGCACCGGAGAGTCCGGAGATCGCGTACACACTCATCTTTTCCTGGCTGCCGCCCGGGCGTCTCGTTGTCTCGATGACGATCGGTCCGGGGCTGCGGTGTCTCCCCGACGGGTCAATGACCCGGCTGAGAGCGCCGTCGCGTGTCCGTTCCTGTCGGGCGGTCGTAGCGTCCGTGCTGCATCGATACGTTCTAGTCGAAAATAACTGTGCCGACCGGTGAGAGTCTCCGGAGCGGTCCAGCCTGCCTGTGCAGGCTGACCATACTACCGGAGAGACGCACAGTTCCCGGTCGGGGCCGCGACCGGCCGGCCGACTCCCGCAGCCAACTCCGGCGGTAGAGGGTCCCTTGCGTCGTGATCGAAGGGCTGGCACGGTGGGGCTGGGATTTGAACCCAGGAGTCCTCTCGGACACCTGCTCTCAAGGCAGGCGCAATAGGCCGCTCTGCCACCCCACCGCGACGCTTGACCGCCGGGCTCGCCTCCGCGTCCGAGTTCGCCTGCCGGCTCCGCTCAGCGATCGGGCACGGCACCTGACCCCACGCGTCCGAAACCAGCCCGAACAGTAGAAGCTATCGCTCTGCGCCCGGCGTCGCCCGCTCGGCGAACCGCTCTTTTCGCTCCGGTTGTAGACACGAGTGTGTCCGTCACCCTCGACGCGCTCGTGTTACCGGCCTTCGATGACCTACCCGGTCTGCCGGGGGAGTTGGCCCCCTGGACTCACGAGTACGACCTCTCTCGCACCGTCGAGATCGACGGTGTCCCCGCGCCGGTTCGGTACGCGGACTCCAGGCTGGGCGTCGTGCCCACCGGGATCGGGAAGACCGCCGCCGCGACGACGGTGACGGCCCTGTTGGGGAGCGACCGCCTCGAGCTCGCGGAGACGCTCTTCTGTACGGTCGGGGTCGCCGGCGCCCCGCCGAAGCTTCCGGTCGGATCGGTGGTGCTGGCAGAGACGATCGTCGACTGGGACGACAAGTGCCGGTTCGATCCCGAGGATCCGGAGGGCGGTCCGCTCGCGAGAAATCCCTACACCGGTGAGGCCGGCGTCTACGACCTCGATCCGGGACTCGTCGGCCGCGCCCGACGCCGGACGGAGAACGTCTCGTTGCGGCGACCCGACGCGGCCGCCGACTCCGCCCGCCCGACGGTGACGACCGGGACGAACCTCTGTGGCGACGAGCTCTGGCACGGTCGCGAGCTCGCCGCGCAGGCCGCGTGGCTGGCCGAGCGACGAAACCGCGACCCCTATCGGGTCACCGAGATGGAAGACGCCGGCACCGCCCAGGCGCTCTCGCGGTTCGACAGCCTGGATCAGTATCTGAGCGTGCGGGGCGTCTCGAACCACGACCGCCCGACCGACGGCCGATCCGCCCGCGAAAGTTTCTTCGACGAGACCTTCGAGGATGGATTCGCCGCCGGAATCGCAAACGCCGTCGCCGTCGCGCGGGCGATCGTCGACCGACCCGAGTTCGGTCCCGACCGACGCGAGTGACCTGCTCTAGCCGGTCCGACCGCTTTTTACCGGCCGGTGCCGTGACGCTGGTGTGCACGCGACGCAACTCTTGGGCGCGGGCGCAGTGGCGGTGGCCATCGTCCTCGCGGTCGGAGCGTCGGTCTCGCTCGTCGTGCTTGAGGACCCTCTCCTCGGGGCGCCCTGGCGCGTGGCGGCCGCCGCCTCGCTCGGGCTCGGGCTCTTCAGTGTCTTTTTCGCGCTCGGGCGATCTTGGAAGCAGGCGTTCTCGACGCGGTACTGGTGACCGACCGGCCCGTCGTGACCGGCCAGGAGGCGCTGTCAGAACCGCCCCGGAACTGTTAACCGCCCGCTGATCGTACCTATAATCATGACACTTGGGGCGATCCTGGGGAACCTCCCGTTGGTCCTGTTGCTCGCCGGGACCGCGCTCATCGTCGCCGAGGCGTTCGCGCCCGGCGCGCACTTTTTCGTCGTCGGGGTGGCGCTGTTCGCGGCCGGCCTGGTCGGGATCCCGCTCGCCGCCGTCGTTTCCGGCGCGGTCCTGTACGCTGCCCTCTCGGTCGTCGTGTTGGTCTCGTCGGCCGCCACGCTGTACGTCTACCGCGAGGCCGACATCATGGGCGGAGAGGGCAAGGGCCAGACGAGCGACTCCTCCTCGCTGCGGGGCAAGACCGGCCGCGTCACAGAGCGAGTCACCCCGACCGAGGGCGAGGTGAAACTCGCAGACGGCGGGTTCAATCCGTACTTCAAGGCCCGGAGCGTCGACGGCGAGATCGCTGAAGGCAAGGAGGTGCTGGTCGTCGATCCCGGGGGCGGGAACGTCCTCACCGTCGAGTCGTTCGCGGACGTGACCGACGAGATCGACCGCGAGCTTGAGGCCGACCGCCAACAGACCGCCGAGGCCGAGCGAGAGGCGAGCACCGACTCCTAATCTCGGGCGCGGCGGGTCGGACTCGTCCCGCGGTCTCTCGCTCGTATACCGTTACGAACACTTTTTATCCGACGGACTCTACTAGTTTGTAATGCTCCCCGATCTACTGCTCCAGACGGAGTCGGCAGGGACGCTCGTCGCGGTGGTCGTCCTGTTGCTCGCGGTAGTGACCGCCTACCAGAGTATCGTCATCGTGCGGGCCTACGAGAAGGCCGCCTACACACGCTTTGGCAAGTTCCAGGGTATCCTCGAACAGGGCCCGAACGTCGTGTTGCCGTTCGTGACCAAGGTCTACCGGTTCGACATGCGGACCCAGACGCTGGACGTGCCCCAGCAGGAGGCGATCACGCGGGACAACTCGCCGGTGACCGCCGACGCCGTCGTCTACATCAAGGTCATGGACGCCGAGAAAGCCTTCCTCGAGGTCGACAACTACAAGAAGGCGGTCTCGAACCTGGCCCAGACGACCCTGCGGGCGGTGCTGGGCGATCTGGAACTCGACGACACGCTCTCGAAGCGCGCCGAAATTAACTCTCGAATCCGCAGGGAGCTCGACGAGCCGACTGACGAGTGGGGAATCCGCGTCGAGTCCGTCGAGGTCCGGGAAGTAACCCCGAGCCGCGAGGTCAAGCAGGCCATGGAGCAACAGACCGGCGCCGAGCGGCGGCGGCGGGCGATGATCTTGGAGGCCCAGGGTGAGCGGCGCAGTTCGATCGAGGCGGCTCAGGGAGACAAGCAGTCGAACGTCATCCGCGCGCAGGGAGAGAAACAGAGCCAGATTCTCGAGGCTCAGGGTGACGCGATCTCGACGGTGTTGCGGGCGAAATCCGCCGAGTCGATGGGCGAGCGTGCCGTGATCGAACGGGGCATGGAGACGCTCGAAGAGATCGGCCAGGGCGAGTCGAACACGTTCGTGATGCCCCAGGAGCTGACCTCACTCGTGAGTCGGTACGGCAAACACCTCCAGGGCAGTGACTCGAAGGCAAACGGCCACGTCCTCGAAGGGCTGGAGTTCGACCAGGAGACCCGGGAGATGCTCGGGCTCGACGATATCGAGGAGATCCTCGGCGAACTCGAGGACGAAGACGAGGTCATCGACCTCGAACAGATGGAAGAGGAGGCCCAGGCGGTCAAGGAAGGCGAGACGACCGCGGATATCAAAGACCCCGACGAGGTCATCGAGGAGACCGGCGCTGAGTTCAACGTCGACGGCGAGAACTCGAACTGATCAGTTCCGGATCGCCCGGGATTCCCGTTTTGACGTACGCTGCCGAAGCCATTTTACGTCTGACGCGTCCGATAGTAGGTAATGGGACGTGAGGGGGATGTCGATCAGTCAAAGCGGGCGACCCTGCGTCGGTTCGCGGCGTTGGGTGCGGCGAGCCCGCTCGCTGGGGTGGCCTCCGCGAGCGACGGAGAGCGCGACAGCGACGCGCCAGACGCGATCACCGGCTACCTCTCTGCGACCCCCGGCGCACACTTCTCGAAGGTACGGGACGATCTCAGGCTCGGCACCGGCGAGACGCAGTATCACCTCCGCACGCTCCGAGACGAGGGTGTCATCGAAAGCCGGCGGGACGGCGACTACCGCCGGTTTTTCCCGGCCGGCCGGTTCGACGAGTTCCAACAGGTCGCGCTGGGGACGCTCCGCCGGGAGACGCCCCGAAAGATGCTGATCGCCCTACTCGAGGGTGACCGGTCCCCGACCGAGATCGCCGACAGGGTCGGCGTCTCGCGGCCGACGGTGAGCAAACACGCAACGACTCTCGAGCAGGCCGGGTTGTTGACACGGCAGCCGGAGTACTCCGTCGTCGAACCAGAGACGGTACTAGTGTTGCTTGTCCGGTACGCAGGCTCCTTCGGCGAGGACGCGGCTCGTCTGGCCGACCGGGCGCCGAGTCTTTTCGCCTACGACGCCTGACTCGGGTCGTCGCGGATCACGGGTGGCGACTCTCGACGCGCGGCGGTTAGTTCGCGACCATCCAGGTCGTGCTCGAGGAGTAGCCCCACTTCTCGACGGAAAACTCCGCGGCGTCGGCGACGGCGGTCATGTTGGCCCCGACCTCCTTCGGCGAGAGCCCGAGCTCCTCGGCGATGAGCCGCGACTTGAAGTAGGTCGTCTCCCCGCGGTTCTCGCGGAGGTACTCGAGGATGCGGTGCTGTTTCTCCGAGAGCGTCGGGTCTGACCGTGGGGCGGTCGTGCTCATACCCGTTCGTTGGTATCCGGCCCGTATATCCAGTTTGGTACGAACGGTTACACCCGTTCCGTCTGCGGGTTTTCTCCTCGTTTCCGCGGGAATCGACCCGCTCGGGGCCGGTCTGTGGTACGGCGACGAAACTCGAATTACGGGTCGGGATCGACGAGCTCGCCGACGGCGAAGTTCGGCTCCACGTCCGCGATCTCGATTTTGACCCGGTCGCCGACAGCCGTTCCGGGAACGATTATCACGTACCCCCGCTCGACGCGGCCGATGCCGTCGCCCTGCTGTCCGAGATCCTCGATCTCGACGTACCGGATCTCGCCGGGCTCGACCGGCGGCTGTGGACGGTCGGGGGCCGTTTCGCTCTCGCTGTCACCCTCGAGCAGCGCCACCCGATACGTTCCGCCCGGCTCGACCGCACCCGCCTCGACTTCGCGGCGGGGCACCTCGATGACGTAACTGCCACCGTCGGTCTCGGTCGCCCGCGCGCTGAACAACGACGACAGCTCCGACGAAGTGTCCACGGACAGATGACCTCCTAGCTGCCCTGCGTACCGGGCTCACAAGTAGGTATCGACGGACGTCCGCTACAGCCGCGTCCCGTCCGGACGCTTTTGTCCCTCGGAGTCGTGGACGACGACCTCGTCTGCCTCCGTCGGCTCGTAGCCGTCCCGGAGGGCGATTGCCTCTTCGAGTTCTCTGATCGTGCGCTCTTTGAGCGTCTCGGCGAGCTCGCGGGCGTCCTCCCGGTCGATCTCTCTGCCCAGCCCCTCACACTCGTGGGCCTCGACCGGGCCGACGGTCTCGACGACGCCGCCGGCCGTCGCGTCACCGCCGTTCGCGCCGGTTTCGTCCAGCGCGACTGAAAACGGGTATGTCTGACAGACCAGCGGCCGGTCTCCGTAGATTCCGCACCGACCGCCGTCGTCGCCGTCACCGGACTCGTGAAACGTACAGTCGCCGCAGGCGTCTGTCTGGAGCGCCCACTCGAAGGTCTCGCCGGTCCCCGTCTCGAGTCCGTACGGCATCGGGCGGGCGATCTCGGCCCACTCGCCGCCGATCCGACGCACCTCGCCGGGAAAGATCGTCGCCGTGTGTTCGTCGTCCCCGCCGGTACAGCAGGCTCCGCAGTGGGTACACTCGAAGCCGATCTCCTCGATCGCGCCGGCCAGCTCGTCGACCTCAAGCTCGCGGGCGCGGTCCAGCTCCGTCTCGAGACTCACACCTGACCTTCGCCCGCTGGAGCAAAAGCCCGTCGCCGGCGGGCTCAACTGCCTCCCGGCACAACGCTGGACATGGTCGTCGTGCGGTTGATCCAAAGCGCACTCGAGTTACCCGGCGAGTTTATCGAGGTCGCCGCTCACGATCCGCTCTCTGCCGCGCTGGTCGCGATCGGGTCGGTGTTGGTCGGCGCGCCGCTGCTGGTCGGCGGAACGTACCTCGCCGGCGCGGCGTTCGAGCTCGTCAGGCCCGCGCAGCCCGAAGAGACGCACCCGCGAGACTGATCGCCGCCTCGGGGTCAGGGCCCAGCGGCGATCCGACGACGATCCCGTCCGCGTGCTCGAGCAGCGCCGCGAACCGGTCCGTGACCGTCTCAGGCGTGCCGGCGACACAGAAGGCATCGATCATCGGGTCGGTGACTAGCCCGAACGCGTCGGTGAACTCGCCGGCCGCGATCGCCTCGCCGACGCGCTCGGCTCGATCGGCGTCGAGACCGTGCCGGTCGAGCACCGGCGGCGGCGCCCCGGCGGCGATAAAGGCGACCGGCGGCCGGGCCGCCTCGCGGGCGGCGTCAGCCGCCTCGGCGACGCTCACGCTGGCGTAGGCCAAGAAGTCGAACTCGTCTTGTTCGGCCGGCCGGTCGGCCAGGCCCTCCTCGACGCGGTCGGCGGCCCAGGCGAGATCCCGGGGGTGCGAGCCGTTGTACAGGACCCCGTCGGCGTGTTTCGCGGCCATGCGGGTCATGTGTGGCCCCTGCGCGCCGACGTAGGTCGGAATCTGCCGGGCCTCGAAGTTGAGCCCGGCGTCCTCGGCGCGGAAGGTGCCGTCGTGATCGACGCGCTCGCCGGCCCACAGCCGCCGGGCGACCCGCATCGTCTCGAGCACCCGCCGGAGCGGTCGGTTCCGTTCAACCCCCAGGTTCGTCAGCGTCGAGGGGTCGCCCGCCCCGATCCCGTACACGCCACGGCCGTCGGCGAACTCGTCGAGGGTGGCCATCCGGGAGGCAAGTGTCACCGGGTGTGTTTCGTAGGGGTTGGTGATGCCCGGACCGATCCGGAGGCTGTCGGTCGCCTGGGCGATCGCGGCGAGCGCGACGAACTCGTCGCGGTTGTTGTAGTGGTGGCTGACGAACGCGCTCCCGTAGTCGGCCCGCTCGGCGGCGACTGCAAGTTCCGTTAGCCGCTCGACCGGGTGCTCGGGGGTGAGTTCGACGCCGTCGCGGTCACTCATACGACCACGCTCGGAGCGCCGCCCTGATAAGGTCGTCCGACGCGTCCCGGAACAGCCGGTCGCTGCCGGCGTGATCGCCGAACTCCCAGTCCCGAACGACGGCGACGGGCAGACCGCCGGCGCCCTCGCCGGTCACGAGGTTGGCCGCGGCGGCGAGCTCGTCGACGACCGCCTGGACGGTCACCCCCATCTCCCGGCCGTCGCGGTCGGGTTCGCCCCGCCAGTCCCGGGCGGCCGGCAGGCCCGCCCAGCCGAGCGCGACTCCCCGCTGGCCGTACCGGAACGGCCGCCCGGACGTGTCCGTGACGATCACCCGCGCGCCCAACCGCTCGTGCAGCGCCCGGGCGCTCTCGCCGGGTGCTCTCGGCAGCAAGAGCAGATCGTGCTCGGGCACGTTCGACCGGTCGATGCCGGCGTTGACGGTGATGTGTCCGAAGCGAGTTACCGCGAGCAAGATCGGCGCCTCGAGCAGCAGCTCCTCGCTTTCCTCGAGCACCGCCTGCGCGAACCGGGGATCTCGGGGGTCTTCTCCGCCGGCAACCGCGTCGAGGTGCTCGGCAATCGCCCGGGCCCGGTCGCTCGCAGGGAACTCGCAGAGATCGGCTCCCCGGCCCTCCGCCTTCGAGACGACGGTGCTCGCGACACAGACCACGTCGTCGGGCCGGAGCTCGACCCGATCCGCGATCAGCTCCCCGAGGTCGTCGCCCGGACGGATCTCGGGCAGCCCCTCGACCGCGAACAGCTCCATACCAGGGGTTGGTGGCGGCGGTGAAAAGCCGACCGGACCGGTCGACCGGGACGGTTTTCAGTTTCCCCGCACCACGGCCGAGCATGTCTCCCGCGGTTCCGATCGAGACGGTCCGTCCGACCCAGCTGTACCTCTCGACGGCGAAGCTGGCGGGCGTGCTCGAGTGGTTCGACCCCGAGGACCCGAACTACGACCCGCTCCCGGCCTTTCGCCACGAGGGCGAGTGGTGCCTCGCCGACGGCCACACGCGGGCGTTCGTGGCCGGACTCGCCGGCACTGACCGGCTCCGGATCGAGCGCGCGCCGGTCCGAGAAGATCATGACTTTGCGGTCTACCGGGCGGCAATCGAGTGGTGCCGCGAGGCGGGACTCGAGACGATCGCGGATGTTCACGGGCGCCTGGTCGGTCCCGAGGCGTACGAGCGGCTGTGGGTTGATCGGTGTCGGCAGGTGACCGACGACGCGACCTGAGACGCGATCAGCGCTCGTGGAGCCGGAGATCGAGCTCGCCGTCGGCGACGGTTCCGGTCAGCATCGTCGCAGCCTCGCCCGGCGCGGCGCCGGTCGCGGTTCCGGGGTTGAGCAGCCTGATACCGTCGCGGGTCGTATCCATCGGTTCGTGGGTGTGCCCGCCGACCCCCACCGCGCGCTCGGGGTCGTCCGCGTACTCCCTGACGGTCCGTGCGATCCGGCGCTCGTAGCCCGAGACCGGGCCGGTGCCGTGGGTGAGCACGAACTCGACGTCGCCGACCGTGACCGTCTGAACCTTCGGGAGCCCCAGGCCCGGATCGGTGTTGCCCCGGACCGCCGAGAGCGTCCCTGCAAGGGCCCGCTGGTCGGCGAACGCCTCCGTCGAGTCGAAGTCCCCGGCGTGGAGCACGTGCTCGGCGCGCTCGATGCGATTCTTGAACGGCTCGGGGATCCGTTTCTTCCGGGAGGGTATGTGGGTGTCGCTGACGATCGCGATCTCCATGCGTGCCGGTACGGCCGCCGACGGTATCACTCCGACGGCTGAGTCGGTCTCGATACTGATGTCTGACAAACAGGTAAGTGCCCCGAGGCTGAACGCTCGCCCGGATGCTGCCAACCGGCGCGCTCTCGTGGCCGGCGGTCGCGACCCTGGGGGCCGCCGCCGGCTGTGCGTACCTGACGCGGGTTGCCTGGCGCTACACCGACCGCCCCGGCGGGGAGCTGTTTCTCGGGACCGCTGCCGGGATGACCGGCGTCGCCGTGCTCAACGGCACGGCTCTCCTGCTCGCCGACCCGGCGATCCGCGAGGCGGTCGTCCTGGCTGCCCTGATCGTCGGGCTCGGGACCGCCCTGTCCTGGTTCGCGTTCGGCCTCGCCTACACCGGTCGGAGCGCCGTTCTCTCGACCCCGCTCTTTGGCGTCGTCGGCGCCCTGCTCGCAGTGCTAGCGGCTGTCGTGGTGACAAACCCGGTCCATGAGGTGGTCTGGCGGGAGTTTCGCGTCGTCGAGACCGCCGGCGCGCTCGGCGCGACCGTCGAGCCGCGCGCGGGTCTGTTCGCGGCCTATCTCGTGCTCGCGGTGTTGCTCGTCGCGCCGACCGCGGTGCTGCTCGAGTCGTTTCTCAGGTTCGGGTCGCCGTACCGAAGGCAGACGATCGCGCTGTCGCTGACGCCGCTGTTCCCGGGGACGGCCCTGACGGCGTGGGTCTTCGGCCTCGGGCCGGTTCCGGCGCTCAACCTGGTCGGGCTCTCTCTGCTGGCGCACATGCTGCTCGACGTGTACGCGCTGTCGGCCGGCCGACTGTTCGTCCTCTCCCCGTCGACCCGCCACATCGGCGAGCGGACCGCCCTCGACGAGCTCGCCACGCCGGTGATCGTCGTCAACGAGACGTATCGGCTCATCGCGCTCAACGGCGCCGCCGAGGAGCTTCTCGGGCTCGCGGATCCCGTCGGGGCGGCGCTGAACGACCTGCTCACCGGCGACCGGATCGACCCCGCCCGCGAGGATCCCGCGTCGGTCACCCTCGAGACGACCGCCGGCTGGCGGACCTTCGAGGTCGACGCCGCGCCCCTCTCCGAGGACGTCTCCGGGCGGCTGATCGGGTACGCGGTCACGCTCACCGACATCACCGCCGAGCGCCGCCGCGAGCAACGACTCGAGGTGCTGAACCGGGTGTTGCGACACAACCTCCGCAACGACCTGCACGTCGTCACGGGGTACGCCGAGTCGATCCAGATCGAGACCGACGACGAGCAGCTGTTGGACCTGGCCGACCGCATTCACGAGGCTAGTGGCGACCTGATCGCGCTGGCCGACCGGGCCCGGACGATCGACGAGCTGCTCGATCGCCGGCTCCAGCCCGAGGCGGTCGCCCTCGCGGAGCTGCTCGAGGAGACTGCGACCCGCCTCCGGGCCGAGCATCCCGACGCCCGGGTCGCCGTCGACGCGGGCGAGACCCTTCGGCTCCGGACCGACCCGGCCCTGCTCGGCGTCGCCGTCGAGGCCGCGGCCGAGCACGCGCTCAAGTACAACGACCGCCCCGAGCCGGCGCTTTGCCTGTCTGCGACCGCCCGGGACGCCGAGGACGGAAACTCCGCCGCGGCCGCGATTCGCGTCGACGACGACGGCGAAGGCCCCCCGGTACAGGAACGCCAGCCGATCGAGCGCGGCCGCGAGACCAAACTCGAGCACGCGACCGGCATCGACCACTGGCTCGCGGCCTGGACCGTCGAGTACCTCGGCGGGACGATCTCGTACGGGGCCGACGAGGCGACCGTCGAGCTCCGTGTCTCCGAGCTCGCGGCCGGCGCCGGCGAGCCGGTCTGAGTGCCGACGCGACCGATGTCGTTATATGCGCCGCCAGGTCAGTAACAACCAGTTCTGGGACGATGTCCGACAACGACAGCGCGGCCGCGAGCGCGTCGACGGCCCTTCGCACCCCGATCGTCGCGGTGTTGGGACACGTCGACCACGGCAAGACGAGCCTCCTCGATCAGATCCGCGGCTCGGCGGTCAGCGAGGGCGAGGCCGGCGCGATCACCCAGCACATCGGCTCGACCGCGGTGCCGCTGGATGTCGTCTCCGAGATCGCCGGCGACCTGGTCGACCCGGCCGATTTCGACCTGCCGGGGCTGCTGTTTATCGACACGCCGGGACACCACTCGTTTTCCACGCTGCGGTCCCGCGGCGGGGCACTCGCGGACATTGCGGTGCTCGTCGTGGACGTCAACGACGGGTTCCAGCCACAGACCCACGAGGCAATCGACATCCTCAGACGGACCGCGACGCCCTTCGTCGTCGCGGCCAACAAGATCGACACCGTTCCCGGCTGGTCGGCCGAGTTCGGCCGCCCCTCGAAGGTCGCGATGGACGCACAGAGCGACCGCGTCGAGTCGGACCTCACCGAGAAGCTCTACGAGATCATCGGCCAGCTCTCCGACGAGGGGTTCACCGCCGACATGTACTGGCGGGTCCAGAACTTCCGGGAGAACATCGGCGTCGTTCCGGTCTCGGCGGAAACCGCCGAGGGCGTGCCGGACCTGCTGACGGTGTTGATGGGGCTCTCACAGCGGTACATGCGCGCCGAGATGCAGATCGACGCCTCCGGCCCCGCGGCCGGAACCGTCCTTGAGGTCACCGACACCCAGGGATTCGGCACGACCGTCGACGCCGTGATCTACGACGGCACCCTCTCCGAGGACGACCGGATCGTCGTCGGCGGCCGCCCGGACCAGATCGTCACCGACGTGCGGGCCCTGCTCCAGCCGAAACCCCTCGCGGAGATCCGGGCCGGCGAGGGCTTCGAGCGGGTCAACTCGGTCGTCGCTGCCCGCGGGGTCAAGATCGCCGCGCCCGATCTTGACGACGCGATGGCCGGCGCGCCGATCCGGGCGGTCCGGGACCGGCCCGTCGCGGAGGTCATCGAGGCCGTCGAGGCCGAACTCGCCGCCGTCGAGGTCACGACCGAGGAGGAGGGGGTGACGATCAAGGCGGACACTCTGGGCAGCTTAGAGGCGCTCGCGAGCACGCTCAGAGACGACGAGATCAAGATCACCCGCGCCGAGGTCGGCGACGTTGCGCCCCGGGACGTGCGGATGGCCCAGGCCGCCACCGAGCCGCGCCACCGGGCGGTTCTCGCGTTCAACGTCGAGATCCTCGAGGACGCCCGCGAGCTCGCAGAACAGGAGGACGTCGAGCTGTTCGAACACGACGTGATCTACCGGCTGATCGAGGACTACGACGAGCACGTCACCGCACTCGAGCAGGCCCAACAGGCGCAGGTCCTCGAGAACATCGCCCGCCCGGCCCGGTTCGAACTGCTGCCAGATCACGTCTTCCGCCAGTCCGACCCGGCCGTCGTCGGCGTCGAAATCCGGGGCGGCCTGCTCCGGCGTAACAGCCGCGTGGTCCGGTTCGAGGGCACCGAGCCCGAGCGGGTCGGGACGCTCAAGTCGATCCAAGACGGCGGCGACGACGTCGAGGAAGCCCGGACCGGCGAGCGCGTCGCGGTCGCGATCGACGGACCGACCGTCGGCCGCCAGATCCGGGAGGGCGACGAGCTCTGGGTCGAGCTGCCCGAGAAACACGCCAAGATCCTCGAACAGGAGCTCACCGAGGACATCTCCGTCGACGAGCGCGAGGTGCTCTCGATGTACCTGGAAAAACACCGCAATCGGGATCCGTTCTGGGGGAAGTAACCGCCGACCGTTTCGAGGCTCCGTCCGGCGACACCGCCGCGGGGGTAGCTGTATCCTGAACCACTCGGGGGCAAGTGGTTCGAGAATCTTTGATTCTCGTCATCACGGAAATCAGAGATTTCCGTACGACCCCGCGGCACTCGCTCTGCTCCGTCTGTTGTAGAATTTCGATCCCCGATCAACCCGATCGAATGCCGAACGTTACCGGGAGAAGCTTTCCGCCCGAGCGCCCGCCTACCGTGCGGCCGGCGCGGCCTCGTTTCTGATCGCCTCGCGAACCTGGACCGCGGCACTCGCCGCGAGCCCGGCAGCGAGCTCCTCGCGGGAGCCCTCGTCGAAGCCGGCCCCGCTGGGCGTGTAGTTTGCCCGGACCGCGCGGCCGACCGGCGGCTTGACCGCCACCGTCGCGGTGAGTCCGTCCATCCCCTCGGAGAGTTCTGATCCGACGGCGAACTCCCCGGGCAGCAGTCGGCGGGTCCGGGCGACGACGGCCGACAGCTCTTCCTGTAGTTGTGCGCGCTCTTCGGGCGTGAACTCCTCGGTGCCGCCCTCGGCTCCGAACGACGTGTTTCCGTACATGTCCCTTCAGTAGAAGAGCTGGGAGTATAAGTCCGCCGACTCCCAGGCTCGACCGCCACGTACTTGCGGGCCCCGCGCATAACCGACACGCGATGGAGTACCTCGAGGAGCTCGAGCGTCGCCGGGACCGGATCGACGAGCGCCTCGAGACCGTCATCGAGGACGCCGAGACGTCGGCCCTGCGCGAGCGCTTGGATGGACTCGTCTCCGGGGGCAAGCGGGTTCGGCCGCTGTTAACCGTGCTCGTCTGCGAGGCCCTCGAGGGCGATACCGACCGCGCGCTCGGGTACGCCGCGGGGGTCGAGCTCGTCCACACCGCGTCGCTGGTCGTCGACGACATCGTCGACGAGGCAGACACCCGGCGTGGTGCGCCCGCGGCGTGGGTCGCGTTCGGCCACGGCCCGGCGATCGTCGCCTCGGACGGCCTGATCGGCGAGGCCTTCGCGCTGTTTGCCGACGACGACCGGGCGATGCAGGCCGTCGCAGAGGCGCTGGTCGAACTCGGCGAGGGCGAGGCGACCGAACTCGTCGACGCCCCCGCCTCGCAGGCGGAGTACCGGACCCTCGCCCGGCAGAAAACCGGCGCCCTGTTTCGCGCGGCGGCCGAGCTCGGCGCGATCGCCGCCGACGCCGACCCCTTCGCGACCGAGGCCCTCGGCCAGTACGCCGGGCGGGTCGGGATCGCCTTCCAGATGCGCGATGACATCCTCGACGCGACCGCCGACGCCGACCGGCTCGGAAAACCCACCGGCCGGGACGCCGCGCTCGACCGGCCCTCGATTCTCGACGTGACCGACCGGTCGCCGGCGGCCGTCACCGACATGGCCCGGGATGAGGCCGCCGCCGCCGTCGACGCGCTCGCGGCCGTCGATCTCGACCCCGAAACCGCCGAGTATCTCAAGCAGCTGGCGACCTTCGTCGCCGAGCGCGAGCGGTAACCCCGGGGTCGCGTCGGCGGACTTTCCGGAACGTCCGGAGCATCTCGAAGATCCCTGACAGCCAACAGTTAAAGACCGCCGGCCCGCAGAACCGCACATGCGCGTCGCGTTACTGGCCCACGAGCAGTTTCCCGGCCGCGCGAAAACGGCGCTCGGCGTGCTCCGGTACGCCGATCACGAGGTAGTCGCCGTGCTCGACCGCGCCCGGGCCGGCGAGCGGGTCGCGGAACACGTCTCGGGCGTCCAGGACGCCCCGATCGTCGCGTCGATGGACGCGGTCCCGGCCTGTGACGCGCTCATCATCGGGATCGCGCCCATCGGCGGCGGACTCGAGTCCGACTGGCGCCCCGACATCCGAACGGCCATCGAGCGGGGCTGTGACGTGATCGCCGGGCTGCACTACTTTCTCCGTGACGACGAGGAGTTCGCGGCACTCGCTTCCGAGCACGGCGTCGAGCTCAGGGACCTCCGGCGGCCGCCGGCCGACCTGACCGTCGCGGACGGGACTGCCGGCGGAGTCGAGGCCCGGGTCGTGCTCACCGTCGGGACCGACTGTTCGGTCGGGAAGATGACCACCTCCTTCGAGCTGCGCGACGCGGCCCGCGAGCGCGGGATCGACGCCGCGGTCGTCCCGACCGGCCAGACGGGGATCATGATCGCCGACAGGGGCATCGCGATCGACCGGGTGATCGGGGACTTCGCCGCGGGTGCGGTCGAGGGACTCGTCGAGGCGGCCGGCGACCGCGAGCTGCTGATCGTCGAGGGGCAGGGCGCGCTCGGTCACCCCGCCTACTCCGGGGTCACGACGGCGATCCTCCACGGCGCACAGCCCGACGCGTTGGTGCTGTGTCACCTGCCCGATCACGACGCCGTCCGGCACTACGAGTCGTTCGGGATTCCCGATCCCGGCGAGTACGCCCGGCTGTACGAGCGGCTGGCCGCGCCGGTCTCGCCCGCGCCCGTGGTCGCCGGCGCGATGAACACGAGCGACCTCGGTCCCGAGGCGGCAAGAGTGGCGATCGAGAATTACGCCGGGGAGATCGACGCCCCGGCGACCGATCCGGTCCGGTACGACGCGGCCGAGATCCTCGACGCGGTGCTGTAGCTCTCCCACAGCGGGTCGGTGGGCCGCTCGGTCTCCGCGTCCGAGCGGACTACTCCTCTCGTCGTCGCACGGTCCCGTCGGCCTCCGCGAGCCGGGTTCGCAACCGTTCGAGCGCCGCCGCCGACAGCGCGACGCGCAGCTCGATCGTCGCCCCGTACGCCCGCTCGCGGACGGTCCCGACGTCGTGGAGCCACGAACTCGTCGCCCGGCCGTCGTCGGTGTAGGGTAACTCGACGTCCACGTCGACCGACAGCGTCTCGAGCGCGGCCGCGACCCGCGACCGGACCGTCTCCGAGTCCGATCCGAGCGTCACCCGCGCGGCCGTCCCGGTTTCGAGAGCCGGATCGTCGGTCACGACCACGTCGGCCGTCTTGACGGCGGCGACGGTCCCCGGAACCGCCCGCCGGTAGTACCCCGGCAGTCCTCCGAGCGTCCCGGGCGCGTCGGTCGCGGCGACGCCGTATCCCTCGACGGTCGTTGTCTCGGTTCGCGGCCGGGCCGGTCGCAGTATCGCGGACTCGCCGCGGTCCGCGTCGGCGCCGGTGAGCCCGGCCCAGGCCCGGCTCTCCCCGGTGGTGTCCGCGATCACGACGCGGTACTCCCCCGTCGACCGGCGGTCGAGGACCCGATCACGCGCCCGAGCGCGCAGTCGATCGACCTCCGCGTCGAGCCGGTCGAGTCGATCCTCAAGATCGGCCACGCCACGGTCAGCCGACGTGCCGCCGGCCAGCAGCCGTCGACGGCGGAGCCGCAGCTTCAGAGCGGTGTGTCTGTTCTCGGCGACCCGGTTGCCCCCCTCGGCGAGCCAGTCCCAGACGACGCTCCGACGATCTCTGACCGGACCCGACAGCGCCGCCGCGAGATCCGCGAGCTGCCCCTCGTGGAGCCGGTTGTCGACGAGCACGCACGCACCGTCGGGGTCGCCGAGCCCGTCGAGTCGCTCCCCGAGCCGATCGACCGCGCCGGGACCAAGGCCGTACTCGTTGTGCTGCTCGCGGCGCTGTTCGACCGTGTCGACAACCTCGTACCCCAACGCCGCGGCGATCCGAGCGAACCCCGGCGTCGGGCCCGTCTCCTCGCTGCGACGGCGGGCAACGATCGCGTCCGTCACGGCCGGGTCTCAACCGGGCGGTCGCGTGGGCGGTGTCGATCCACGAGCGGTGGGTGTTGTACCCGTCGAGTTACTGGTCGGGCTCGTCGCCGTCACCGTCGTCGCTGACGAACTCCATCGCGAAGCCGGCGATGCCGGCGGCCGCCAGTCCGATACCGAACGCCCGCAGCTGCCGGAGGTACGCTGGCTTCGCCTCGAGATCTTCGGCGTTCTCGAAGTTCTTCCGTATCATCCGCTTGATCAGTTTCGTGCTGAGCTGTGGCGCGGCCGCGGTGAGAAGCCCTTGTCCGATTGCCATTGTCGATCCGAGCGTCTGTTTCATTCCGGATTTCATCACCAGTTACTACGCGGGGGCACCGGATTACTCTTGTGGCTCACGAACACTACTGTTCCCCTCCCCGCCCGGCTGGGTGTCGGCAGAGTTGCCCGCCGATCGGAGCCGTCGTCTGGAGTCTCGTCGCACCTGCCGGAACGTTCGGACGAACGTTTCACAACGGTCAAAAGGCTACGAGCCAATAGGGCGTATGCAGCCAGATGATAACTGCGATGATACGACGCCCGTCCAGAGTCCCCGCCGGCGTCGCGTCCTCGCCGGCATCGGTGCCGGCGCGGGTGCGGCGGCGCTCGGCGTCGGCACGGCGGCCGCCGACGGCCACGACGTCACGGTCACGCTGAACAACGTCGGCGCGAGCGCCTGGGAGGTTACAGACGTTCAGGGCGGCGACGTCGCTCCGACCGGCGTCGACAACCCGACGCTCACGCTCACGGAGGGCGTTCGGTACCGGTTCGTGAACAACGGCTGGAGCGCCCACCCCTTCGAGCTCCGCGACGCCGACACCGATCCACTCCTGAGCCAGAGCGCGGACGGCTCATTCGAGGGCGACTCGGAGACAGACTGGGTCGACGACGGCACCGAGCTCGCCTTTACCGTCACAAGCGAGCTTGCCGACGAGCTGGACTCGTATATCTGTACGGTTCACTCCTCGATGGTCGGATCCGTCGAGACGACCCAGCAGCTCGACCCTGACGCGGCGACGGTCTCGTTCAGCGACCAGTCGACGACCGGCCGGTCGGTGGTCGTCGACTCCGTCGAACTCGGCGACGGCGGGTTCGTGGTGATCCACGACAGCAGCCTGCTCGAGGGCGAGGTGGCCGCGAGCGTGATCGGCAACTCGGAGTACCTCGAGCCGGGCAGCTACGAGAACGTTACCGTCCAACTCGACGACCCGCTTGAGGAGGGTGATACGCTGATCGCGATGGCCCACCAGGACACGAACGGTAACCAGACCTACGAGTTCCCCGACGCCGACGGCCCCTACACCGAAGACGGCGGGGCGGTGACCGACGACGCCGATGTCCAAGTGGAGGCCGCCGAGGGAGCGCTTACGTTCCCGAACCAGGCGACGGCCTCGAGCACGTTCACGAGCGGCGAGCCGACGGGCCCGTCGGTGGTTGTCTCGGGAGTCTCGGCGAACGTGGACAGCGCGGTCGTGGTGACCTACGAAGAGGAGGGGGCATACGGCGACGGATCGCTCGTGATCGCCGGCCTGAATACCTTCGCTGCTGCCGACCTCGACGGCGCGGACGTGAATGTGCCGGTCGCAAATACCGACGGCTTCCCCGGCGAGCACGTCGCCCACGTCATCCCGATCGCCGACCTCAGCGGCGAGTACGCGCCCGGACAGACCGTCTCCTCCGAGACGGCCGAGGCAGTCCTCGCGAACGAGGCCGCGACCGTCTTCCAGGGGACGCTCGGCTTCGAGGATCAGACCGCAGACGAGCCCGTCGAGGCGGGCGACGTGATGGCGACGGTCGACGCGACGCTCGCCGGCGACGACGACACCGCCTTCGACGTCGAGGTCCACCCGACAGACGGCGACGGCGGACTCGTCGGCGCTGAGTGGATCGGCTCAACTGACGTACTGGCCGGCGAGAACGAGGGTGCTGAAATCACCGCAGAGCGCGTTCCCGGCGACGGGGAGTTCAACGAACTTCCCTTCGAAGGGTCCGACGCGTTCGTCGCGATGATTCACGTCGTCAACGACGGCGCCGAACCCGGCGACGCGGCCTCGCCCGGGAACTACCCCGTCCTGCCGAACGCCGACGGAGACGGGTTCGTGCCCGGCGGCGTCACGGACCAGGCCACCGTGACCGCCGGCGACGCCGACGCCGGGACGGGTGACGGCGGAACCGATACCGGCGACGACGGCGGCGACGGCGACGACGCCGCGGACGACGACGGATCGGGGGCGGGATTCGGCGTCGGCGGCGCGGTCGCGGCGCTGAGCGGGCTCGGCTACGCGATCAAGCGCCGGCTCGACGGGACCGACGAGCAGTAGCCGCCGTCGACCCCGAGCACTATTAGTCGGGCCGTTCTACCCCTGTGCATGCCGCGGTGGCAGGACCGCGTCGAAGAGCTGCTGTACGACGGGGAGACGATCGAGCGCCAGGTTAATTTCGGCACCGCCCGCGTGGTCGTCACCAGCCACCGGGTGCTCGCGTTTACGCCGGAGATGGCCGGCGAGAACCTCCGGCAGGTCGACCGGCCGAACGTGATCGGCCTCGAACGCTCGTCGCTGACCGAGGACGCGCTGTTGGCCCGCGGCCTGCGGATCGGCGTCTGGGCGGTCCTGTTGCTCGGCGCAGGGGCGCTGTTCGATTTCGGGAGTCTGATCGGCGGCGTCGACCTGACCGGCCAGGGAACCGACGAACTCGGGCTCGGCGGCACGCTTGAGGGCGTCCAGGGCATGCTCGACGTGCTCGCCCTGCTCGACGAGCTGCTGCTCGTCGCCGGCGCGATCGCCGCGCTCGCGGCCGTCGCCGCCCTCGGGCTGTTCTGGCACCGCCGGACGCCGACGCTCGCGATCACCGTCGCCGGCGGTGAGGACGTCCACGTGCCCCGCCCGAGTGCCGGCGACCGAGAGGCACTCGAGGACGCGCTCGCCGCCGGCGGTCGTGAGACTCAAGCGCCCGACGCCCCTACAGACGGCTAATGGACGCGGCCGCGGTCCGAGATCGTGCCGCCGACCTGCCCCGCGAGCCCGGCGTGTATCAGTTTCTCGATGGCGAGCAGGTGTTGTACGTCGGCAAGGCCGTCGAGCTGCCCGACCGGGTCCGCTCGTACGCCGACCCGCGCAGCGAGCGGATCCGACAGATGGTCGCCCGCGCCGACGCGCTCGATGTCGCGGTCACAGATACCGAGTCCCAGGCGCTGTTGCTCGAAGCTAACCTGATAAAGCGCCACCGCCCGCGGTACAACGTCCGGCTCACGGACGACAAGTCCTACCCGGTGGTAGCGCTGACCGATCACCCGGTCCCGCGCATCGAGGTCACCCGGGATCCGGGCGCCGGCGCGACCGTCTACGGGCCCTTCACCGACATGACCGCCCTGGAGACGGTCGTGAAGGCGCTGCGGCGGGTCTACGGCCTGCGGGGCTGTTCCGATCACAAGTACAGCGGCCGGGATCGTCCGTGTCTCGACCACGAGATGGGGCTGTGTTCGGCCCCGTGTACCGGCGAGATAAGCGAGGCGGCCTACCGCGAGGAGGTCGCCGCAGTCGAGCGGTTCTTCGAGGGTGAGACGGGGATGCTCGCCGAGCCGCTGCGCGCGGCCATGGAGGCGGCCGCGGGCGACCGCGAGTTCGAGCGGGCGGCGAATCTGCGGGACGCGCTCGCGGCCGTCGAGCGGTTCGAGCAGACCCGGGACGCCGCCGTTCACTCCTCGGCCGACGGCCGCCGGCTCGACGCCCTGGGCGTCTCGCTGACCGGCGCGGTTCCGACGGTCGCGGTCCTGCGGGCCGAGAACGGCCAGCTCGTCGACCGCGAGCGCCACGAGCTTGCCGCGCCCGAGGGGACCGATCCGGCCGCGGTGCTCGGCGCTTTCGTCCCGCAGTACTACGCCGACCGCGAGCTGCCCGACGCGGTGCTGTGTCCCGAGCGCCCGGCCGGCGAGGGACTCGACGCCTGGCTTGCGGGCGCCGGCGTCGAGCTGCGGGTGCCTGCGGCCGGTCGGGAGGCCACCCTAGTCGAGCTCGCCGGCAAGAACGCCCGCCGCGGGCGCCCCCGCGAGGCCGACTCGGGGTGTCGCGCGCTCGCGGACGCCCTCGGAATCGACTCGGCGGCCCGGATCGAGGGCTTCGACGTGAGTCACGCACAGGGCAAGTCGGCGGTCGGCAGCGACGTCGCCTTCCTCGACGGGAGTCCGGAGAAGGCGGGGTACCGGCGCCGGAAACTCACCGACGAGAACGATGACTACGCGAACATGCGGGCGCTGCTCCGGTGGCGCGCCGACAGGGCCGTCGAAGGGCGGGACGACCGCCCGGACCCGGATCTCCTGCTGATCGACGGCGGCGCGGGGCAGCTCGAGGCGGCCCGGGAGGCGCTGTCTGCGGCCGGCTGGTCGGTGCCGGTCGTCGCGCTCGCGAAGGCAGACGAGCGAGTCGTCACCCCCGATCGGACCTACGAGTGGTCCGACGATGCCCCCAAGTTGCGACTCCTCCAGCGGGTCCGGGACGAGGCTCACCGGTTTGCCCGCCAGTACCACGCCACGCTGCGCGACGAGGTCTCGACGCCGCTGGATTCGGTCCCGGGGGTCGGTCCAGAGCTGCGTCAGCGTTTGCTCGGGCGGTTCGGGAGCGTCGACGCCGTGCGGACGGCCTCGCCGGACGAGCTTCGGGCCATCGACGGCGTCGGCGAGCGGACCGCCAGCCAGATCGCGAACCACCTCTAGTCCGGCACGCGGTCGACGATCGTCTCCCCGTCGACGACGAGGTTGTACGCCCCCTCGTCGTCGTTCCAGAGCACCAGGGCGTTCTCGATCGCGAGCGCGTCGCCGTACTCCGCGGTCGCGAGCGCCCGGTTGAGCCTGGTCCGCTCGACGAGGACGGCGAAGTGATCGATCCGTTCACTCCCGTCCCCGATCAGGTACAGCGGGTTCCCCGCCTCTGCGAGGTCGTGGCTCAGCTTGACGGCGAGGTAGTCGACTCGGTCGGTGACGTGTTCGTCGGTCTCGGCCATCCGGGCGGTCCCCTCGCTGGGGGTACCCGAAATCGCAGTCCGCCCGTCGGTCCGGAGCGCCGAGTAGGCGTACTGAACGTCGGCGTTGACGAACTCGCCGTCGCCGGGCTCGCTATCGTCGGGCTCGCCCTCCGAGTCACCCCGTCGACCCCGGTCCAACCGCCGCTGGAACCCCGGCGTCTCGATCGGCTCCCGGCGGGTGAACGACCAGCACTCGCCGGCCGGCTCCGCGTCCGGCCAGAGCCTGACCGTCGGCGCGTACACCCCGGCGTCGGTCTGTTCGAGGACCGCCCGCTCGGTCTCCCTGAGCTCGACGGCCGTCCGTCGGTCCGCCGGCGACAGGGCGAGGAGCGTTCCGTCGGCCGCGAGCGCCCCGAGCAGCTCGCAGACCACCGCGACGGGCTCTGAGAGTTCGCCGAGGACGTTCGCACACAGGACGAGATCGAACGGTCCGGCCGGCTCGTGGGCCTGGATCCGCTCGCGGTGGATCGTCGGGTGAACGTTCCGGCCGGTCTCCTCGAGCAGCGCGGCGAGCACGTCGGCTGCGGGGCTGGGCTCGACGGCGTGGTACTCGACCAGCGCGTCCTCGGGGAGGGCGGCGGCGAGTCCCAGCGCCGGACCGCCGACCCCCGCCCCGACGTCGAGCACGCGCAGCCGGCCGCCGAGCAGATCCGCCGCGGCCAGCTCCGCGAGGGCGTGCTGTGCCGCGGCGAAGTACGCCGGCAGGTGATAGACGGCGTACCCGAGCGCGGTCAGCTCGTCGTAGGTCACCGCCTCGCCGCGGAGGTAGGCTCGCTTGAACGCCCGGATCCGCTCGCGCAGCCGGTCGCCGGACGCGCCGTCGGGCCAGCCCGGGCCGAGCCGATCGACCAGCAGCTCCTCGAGCCGCCGGGCGTGCCGCTCGGGAAGTCGCTCGACCGTCGGCTCGAGGGCCACGGCGCCGGTCGGTGCGGGCTCGAACCGGCCGTCGGGGCGCTCGCTCAGCCCCAGTTCGGTCGCGGACTCCCTGAGCGCCCGGCGGACGGCCGCCGGATGCGGGTGCCCCTCGACGTAGGTCGCGATCTCCTCGGGGTCGATCGGCCGTACCTGTCGCAGGTATCGAGCGTTGTTTCTGATCTGCTCTCGTTGTGTCTCGTTCATTCCTCTCGCTGGCGGTCTCGGCCGGCGCGTTCGTAGAGTCCCTCGAAGCGCTCGCCGTCGGCGGCAGCGATCTCCGCGGCGGCGTCGGCGACGTCCTCGGCGCCGTCGAAGGCCGCCTGGATGTCCGCGTACACCCGGGGCGTCCCGTCGAGCAGCCCGTCGGCGATCGCCGCCAGCCGCTCGGAGACGGGGGTGTGAAACCGCTCGGCGACCGGCTCGGCGGCCAGGGCGTAGGCGAGCACCGCCGCGTGGGTCCGGGCCTGGACGGTCTCCATCGCCCGGTCGTGCGTCTCGACGGTCGTCTCGAAGACATCGTTGCCCCGCTCGGTGAGAGTCTCCGTGACCGTCCGACCGACCGGCCCGTCCACGCCGATCACGACCGGGACGTTTCCCGGCTCGTTGTCCGGCGAGAACAGCGGGTGGAGGCTCAGCCGCTCGCGGTCGGGGGCGTGTTCCCGCATCGCCGCGATCGGTCGCCCCATCGTGCCCGTCAGGTCGAACACCGCCTCCCGGGCCCGCGGGGCGTGTGTCGCGATCGCCGCCTCGGCCGCGGGAATCGGCACGGCGATACAGGCGGCGTCGAACTGCCCGTCCGGCTCGGCGACCCGCCCCCCGACCGCAGCCGCGGCCTCGCTCGCGGCTCGGTCGTCCGTGTCCGTCACGGCGACCGTCGAGACCCGGTCGGTCTCTCCGAGCGCGCGGCCGATCCACCGCCCCATCGTTCCCCCGCCGACGACGAGCAGATCCATCGACTGTCGGTTGTCGCTCGGCACTCCAAAACTGTTCGGTCCCCGACTCCGCCGACTGCGCCGCGGGTCTCTCGCGGTCGGCTCGGGTGGCGGCGACCGGGGCCGAGACGTTCAAGACGCCCGCCCCGTAACGACGGGCGTGACCGACCGCAGGGACCGCACGACGCGTCACGCCACGCCCGGCCCGCACAACTCCCTGCACCGGTGGTACGCGATCCGCAACCCCGTTCGGGTGGCGATCAACTACCTGGTGGTCCTGATCGCGCGGATCTCGCCGAGCCTGCGGCTCAAGCGGTGGCTGTTGCGCCGGCTGGGCGTGACCGTCGGCGAGAACGTCGCCTGGGGGCTCGAGTCGACGCCGGACGTGTTCTGGCCGGAGCTAATCACCGTCGAGGACGAGGCCGTGATCGGCTACGACGCGACGATCCTCTGTCACGAGTTTCTCACAGACGAGTACCGGACCGGCCCGGTCGTCGTCCGCGAGGGAGCGATGATCGGCGCCAAGGCCGTCGTGCTTCCGGGAGTGGAGATCGGCCGGAACGCACAGGTCGCCGCGAACTCGCTCGTCGCGGCCGACGTCGCTCCCGGCGAGACCGTCGCCGGGGTTCCCGCCACGCCCGGCGCGAGGCCCGACTCCGACCGGTCGGGGCCCGACCCCCGCGAGACCGGCCCGCGATCGCCGTAGCTCCGCGGTGTGTCGATCTCGATACGCTTTAGTTCGTCAACGGTCAGTACCGTGTATGGACTACGACGAGATGCTCGAACGCGGGATGGCGGAGGCGCCGGACATCGAGGGAGAGTCAGACCGGTTCGACGTCTCGGACCCGGAGGTCCGCCAAGAAGGAAACGTCACCGTCTTCGAGAACTTCCAGGGGGTCCGCGACGAACTCGACCGCGACGAGGCCCACCTGATGAAGTTCCTCCAGGACGAGCTCGGCACCAGCGGCCACATCGACGAGAGCGGCCGGGCCCGGCTGACCGGCGATTTCAGCACCCGCCGGATCGGCGAGGCGATCGACGCCTACACCGAGCAGTACGTGCTCTGTGGGGAGTGCGGGCTCCCGGACACGAGCATCGAACGCGAACAGGGCGCCGAGATTCTCGTCTGTGCGGCCTGCGGTGCCCGCTCGCCGACGTGACCCGAGTCGGGCCCGTCGATCTCGTGGCGTCTTAATTTCGAGTTCGCCGCCGATCAGACGGTAAAGAGGTGGCCCTCGGTGGGCACCTCAAGGACGCCGAGCCGGGCGCCGGCGTCGAGCCAGCCGTGCCCGTACGAGAAGGCCGCGAGCGCCTCGACGGGCTCGCCCTCGCTCCGGAAGTGCCGGCCGTCCTCGAGGTAGGCACGACCCATCTCCATGCACGCCTCGCCGCCCGCGGGCTCGTCGGCGACCGACGCCGCCGCGATCGCCTCGGCGAGGAGCCGCTCGTACTGCTCGACCTTCGCCGCGAGCTCTCCCATACCCGTACTCGTTGCCCGACAGACATGAGCCCCCCGGTCGGTTTCGCACCCGCCCCGACACGTCCCACAACCTACAAGCGGCTCGCGTCCGTAGTATTTATCATGACAAGCAATACTGCCGAACACCACCGGATGATCATCGCGGGGTCGGGGATCGCCGGACTGTCGGCGGCCATCTACGCCGGCCGGGCGAACAACGACCCGCTCGTGTTCGAGGGCGACGAGCCCGGCGGCCAGCTCACCCTGACGACCGACGTCGCAAACTACCCGGGCTTTCCCGAGGGGATCGGCGGCCCGGAGTTGATCCAGCGGATGAAAGACCAGGCCGCGACGTTCGGCGCCGAGTTCGTCAACGATATCGCCGCCGACGTCGAGCGCCGCGAGGAGGAGATCCGCGTCGAGACCGAGGCCGGGGACGCCTACAGTACCGACGCGTTCGTCGCCGCCTCCGGCGCGAGCGCTCGGACGCTCGGGGTTCCCGGGGAAGACGAGCTGCTCGGCTACGGCGTCTCGACGTGTGCGACCTGCGACGGGGCCTTCTTTCGCGGCGAGGACATGCTGGTCGTCGGCGGCGGCGACGCCGCCATGGAGGAGGCGACCTTCCTGACGAAGTTCGCCGACACCGTCTACATCGCCCACCGTCGGGAGGAGTTCCGCGCCGAGCAGTACTGGGTCGACCGCGTGCTCGAAAAGCAGGCCGACGGCGAGATCGAGATCATGCGCAACACCGAGCTGCTCGAGGTCCACGGCTCGCCGGAGGACGGCGTCGATCACGTCACCCTCGCGCGAAACGAGTCGGGTTACCCGAAGGAGGCCCTCGAGGACGCAGAGACCGAGCGCTTCGAGATGGACGTCGAGGCGGTGTTCCTGGCGATCGGGCACACGCCAAACACCGGGTACTTCGAGGGTACCGACGTCGAGACCGACGAGGCCGGCTACGTGATCACCGAGGGTGGCGACGGGGGCGGCCAGACCCGGACCGGCGTCGAGGGGATCTTCGCGGCCGGCGATGTCGTCGATCACCACTACCAGCAGGCCGCCACCGCCGGCGGCGACGGCACGAAAGCCGCCATGGACGCAAACGACTACCTCGAGGATGTCCCCGAGCGCGAGACGGCCGCCGAGGCCAACCCCGCACGCGCCGAGAGCGACGACTGAGGACGGTCTGACGCCGATCGCCCGCGACTGCCAAAGCCGTAAATCCCTCGGGCCCGAAAAACAAGTGTGAGTTCACAGTCCGACGACCCCGAGACGGTAACCGTGTCCCTGACCGCCGACGAGACGACCGACGAGCTGATCCTCTCGCGGGATCTGCTCGATCTGCTCCGAGAGAACGACGAGCCACTCGCCGAGGTCGTCGGCGACATGACGGTGCTCAGCCTGGCCCAGCAGGCCCACGGCGCGGTCCATCACTCCCACGGCGACGTGCCCGACGGTGTCGCCGCCGCCGAGCAGCACACGATGGCGCTGTTCGAGGAGCGGTTCGGACAGAGCTACGCCGAGATGGCCGGCCACGACCACTAGTTAGCGTTCGACATCGTAGCCGAGTACCACGCCCTCGTCGAGACGCTCGACGTCGGTCAGGGTGAGTTCCGGAAACGCTTCGCCCTCGAGAAACCCCTCGCCGTCAGCGAGCGTCGGCGCCTCGCGGCCGCCGATCAGCACCGAGCCGACGAACACGGACAGCTCGTCGACCAGCCCGGCCTCGAACAGCGAGAAGATGATCTCGCCGCCGCCCTCGACTAACAGCTGGTCGAGCCCCTCGCCGCGGAGCTTCGCGAGCCCGTCGGCGAGATCTACCCGCTTCTCTCCGGCGACGAGTACCGTCGCCCCGGCCTCCCGGAGTCGCTCGCGGCGATCGTCGGGCGCGGCCTCGCTGACGAGCAGGTAGGTCTCGGCCGCGTCGTTCAGGACCGCGGCGTCGGTCGGGATGCGCCCCCGAGAGTCCGCGACCACGCGGGCTGGGTTCGGGGCCTGACCCGACTCTCGTCTGTCCGCCCGACGCCGATCCGATTTGACCGCCAGGCGCGGATCGTCGGCGAGAACCGTTCCGACGCCGACCATCACCCCGTCCCGCTCGGCCCGGATCCGGTCAACGCGGTCGAAATCGGCGGTGCCGCTGATCGCGACCTGACGCCGTTCTCGGGTCGAGAGCTTTCCGTCGACGCTGATCGCGGCATTGACGAGGATCTCTGGGGTCTCCTCGCCGGGTTCGGTGTCTGCGTTCACGGCCGTCTTATGCGTCCGCGGTCAAACTGCGTTGTGTTCCCAATCGCTGCCGAGTCGGCAGAACCGATCGCTCCCGAGCTCCGAACGGGGCCCGATCAGACGAACCGGAAGGTTTCGAGATTCCGGGGGGCGAAAGTACGCATGTTGAACTCCCGGTACAGCGACGAGGACAGATCCTGCACGGAGGACTCGTCGCCGTGCACGCAGAGGACCTTTTCCGGGCGGGGGTTCATCGTCCGAACGAAGTTCTCGAGTCCCTGCCGGTCGGCGTGGCCCGAGAAGCCGTCGACCCGCTCGATCTCGGTTTCCAGCGTGAGCGTGTCCGCCCGGCCGCGCATGTTTCCGATCGGCACCTCCCGGCGACCGTTCTGGATCCGGCGCCCGAGCGTGCCCTGGGCCTGGTAGCCGACGAACACGAGCGTCGAGTCCGGGTCGTCGCCGACGTGTTCGAGCCAAGAGAGAATCGGACCGCCCTCCATCATCCCCGAGGTCGAGAGGACGATGCTCGACCCGGCGTCGGCGACCTCCTGGCGTTCCTCCTCGCCGCCGTCGATGTGGTTGAACTGCTCGGCGAGGAAGGGGTTCGCGTCATCGTGGAAGATCCGATCGCGCAGGTCATCACGAAGATACTCGGGGTAGGTGGTGTGGATGGCGGTGGCCTCCCAGATCATCCCGTCCAAGTGGACCGGCACCTCCGGGAGCTTCCCCTCCCGCATCGCCTCTTCCAAGACGAGCATGATCTCCTGGGATCGGCCGACGGCAAACGCCGGGATCAGCGCCGTGCCGCCCCGGTCAAGGGTCTCGTTGAGCGTCTCGATGAGCTTCCGTTCGGAGTCCTCCTGGTCGGTCTGGTAGTCGTTGCGCCCGCCGTAGGTCGACTCGAGGACGAGAGTCTCGACCCGCGGGAAGTCGTTGACCGCGCCGTTGAACAGCCGCGTGTCGGTGTAGTGGATGTCCCCGGAGAAGGCGACGTTGTACAGCCCGTCGCCGACGTGAAAGTGCGCGATCGCGGAGCCGAGGATGTGCCCGGCGTTGTGCAGCGTGAGCTTGATGTCGGGGGCGATATCGGTCACGTCTCCGTACTCCAAGGGGACGGTGTGTTTGATCGCCTCCCTGACCATCCGCGACTCGTAGGGAGGCGTGCGGCCCTCCTTTGCGGCCACGTCCAAGTAATCGAGCGTGAGCAGCCCCATCATATCTCGGGTCGGCTCGGTGGTGTAGATCGGCCCGTCGTAGCCGTACTTGAACAACAGCGGAATGAACGCCGAGTGATCAAGATGGGCGTGGGTCATGACGACGGCGTCGATCGAGCTCGGTCCCGCACCGAGCGCCTCGGGCACCTGGAGGTAGGGTACCTCGCCGGGGGCGCCGGGCTTGTCCCCGGCGTCGATCAACACTCGTGTCTCCGGCGTCGAGAGCATAAACGCTGCCCGCCCGACCTCCCGCGAACACCCGAGGGTGGTAATCCGGACCCACTGGTCGTCTGACATCTCCTCACGGTGGATCTGCCGGCCGATCCGCTCTAAGATGTCCCGGCGCTCGTCGCGTTCCTGTTTCAGGAAGTCCCGGACGTTCTCGACGGTCGAAGATTCGATGGGTGGCGTCCGGACGACCTCGGGCGTCCAGCCCACCTCTTGGGTGATCTCTCGTAGCGTCGAGCCGTGTCTGCCGATCACCATCCCCGGCTTCTGGGCCTCAATCACGACCTCCCCGGTATCGGGATGAAAGTCGAGGTCGGTCACGCCGGCCTCCTCCGGGATCACCGCGAGCACCTGCTCGCGGGCCTGCCCGGCCGGGGGCAACACACCGGGGTCGGGCCGAACCGTGATCCGCTTGCGAAGCGTCGAGGCGAGCTGTCTGACCAAGTTCCCGTCGCTCGCGAACCGCTTTGGGTCGCGGGTGTACACGACGAGTTCCGGGCCCTCGTAGCGGACCTCGGTGATCGTGATATCGTTCGGGATCTCCTGTTCGATCGTCGACTGTATCTCTTCGAGTTTACGCTCTACTGTGCTCATGACTGCAGTGGTAGGCGGCTCTTATTCCGCGCTCTTCGGCGTCACAACAGGAAGTCCTGTCATGTCGTCTCTCCTCGCGCGTAGCTGTATCCGAGCGATCGGCCCGGAGAACCGTCCTCTGACCTGAACTGTTCGGCGGGCGTATTAAAACCCTTCGACCCCGGCACACCGGACTTTTGTCGGTCTCGGCCTCACCACTCGTTGGGTGCTCCCGTGGAGATCGAGTCCCCGACGCCAGCGGAGACGGGCCGGATCGTCGAGCTGTGGCTCGCGCTCGCCGCCGACCAGCAACGGTACGGCGCTCACATCCGCGCCGACGCCAACCGCGGCGTGGTCGCTGAGTCGCTCGGCCGGGCAGCCGTCGAGGACCGGCTGCTCGTCGCCCGCGAGGTCGATCTGGAGGACGGCGCCGAGTCAGGCACGACAATCGCGGGATTTGCGAGTTTCCGGCTCGAGACCGGCCCCTACGAGCAAGACGTGACCCGCGGGCTCGTCGAGAACATCTACGTGGTTCCCGAGCGCCGCGGCGAAGGGATCGGCTCGGCGCTGCTCTCGGCGACCGAGCGCCGGCTGGCAGAGCGGGGCGCGACGGTGGTGACACTCGAGGCCCTCGCGGCGAACGACCGGGCGCGCTCGTTTTACCGCGCACACGATTACGAACCCCACCGCGTCGAGTTCGAGAAGCCGCTCGAAGAGTCCTAACGGAAAGCGATACGCACACAAGGGAGGCAGGAGAATAACGACTCGGGCCAGGGGAGCTTGGGTGGTACAAGCACCCGACTTGTAATCGGGAGTTCGTGGGTTCAAATCCCACCCCTGGCTCCTACCGTGTTCTACGTCAACGCCCCAACGTGACACAGCAACACTCTCGGTTCTGTCGTCATCGGGAGTACGCTACCGAGCAGAGGACACGAACTTGCAGCAGGCGAGACGATGGCGCGTCGGTCTCCAGCGAGCCGCTGCAGTTGAAACACGTCTGCTGTCGAATGTTCCGGGTGTGCGTTCGGAGTTGTTGATCTGCGAGATCGAGCACTCGGCTCAGCGGGCGGTCAGCCACGGTCGCCTGCGAGATGCTCGTCCGGACGGAATGATCGTCATCACAACTGACTGTGCGGATCCCATCGTCGTAGACGACGGTGGTCCGAAGAGAACAGCCGGCCGCAAAACACGGCTCGTCGAGTTCGGTCAGCCCCAGCGAGACGTCGGTGTCGTAGCTCCCCCTGAAGATCGCGGCGGCGGTCACCTCGCCAGGCTGAATCTGCCGCGATCGTCTCCGAGGGGCACAGTTCAACAACGGCTCGTCGCGGTATCGCGCTACTCGCTTTCGGGTTGATCGATCCGCCGTTCGAACGACTCGAGGGCGACCCGCGCCATCACCCGCTCGATCGCCGCCAACGATCTACTCTGGATGAACTCCTTTTTGACGTACAGCTTCGTGTCGTACTGGATCCGGAACCCCCAGTCGTCGTCATCGAGATATTCCGTCCGGTTGATCTGAAAGATCGCTTGGTCCTCGTGGATCTCTGAGAGTTCCTCGAAGACGGCCCGGGCCTCGCGGTGTGAGCTGCTCTCGGGAACGACGAGCTTGATTCTGAGCGTTCTCACGAACGTACGTTGTGTCCGCTGCCCTATAGTCTCGCTCGTGAACAACCCGTTCGGCCTACCCGAGCAGCCGCTCGTGTTCGACTTTCATGCACCGATCCTGCACAACCTCCATACCGGCGGCCTCGGCCCGTCGAGCGGCCTCGTCGTGGACGATCCCGAGCTGCAGCCAGACAGTCTCGACATCCTCGCGTTCGATGGTCTCCTCGACGATACCGGGAACCTCCTCGGCGGGACGGAACACGTCCACGAGGTCGATCCTGTCGGGTGCCGCAGCCAGGGAGTCGAACGCCTCGAGCCCGAAGATCGTCTCCGCGTAAGGGTTGATCGGCACGATCTCGTAGCCGTGCTCGCGGAGAAATCGGGGAATCTCGTGGGCCGCCTTCCCCGGGGTGGAGGAACACCCGACGACGGCGATAGTCGAGGATCTCTCGAGAATGGCACGGAGCGCGGCGTCAGTCTCCTCGAGCATATCGCTCGTATCTCGTGGCGACGGGAATAAATCGCTGTCGCGGGCTCGCCCTGTCTCTACGGATACCGGTGTGGCGTTCACGGGGGCGGTCTCACCGATCATAGGCTCCCTGTGAGAGTCCGTAACCGACCCGTGCCCGCCCGGCTCCCGTCCGTGGTAGCTCGACCGGAGAGTGTCACGAGTGACCGGAGCGTCGCTCGAGACGGACCGCGGGTCTGCGGCCGGGTGAGCGAACGCTCCCGCGCCGCGCTCGCGATGGCGGGTCCGAACGGTTCAGTACGGGTACTCTCTGGGCTCTCGCTGGATCGAGATCCACTTCGTCTCGGTGAACTGCCGGAGCACCGCCTCGCCGTTGTACCGCCCCATGCCGGACGCGCCGACCCCGCCGAAGGCGGTGTGGGCGTGGTCGTTGAGCGGCTGGTCGTTGATGTGCACCATCCCCGTCTCCAGCGCCTCGGCGATCCGCTTTGCCTGGCTCAGATCCGTCGAGTGGACCGACCCCGAGAGTCCGTACTCGGTGTCGTTCGCGATGGCGACGGCCTCTGACTCGTCCTCGTAGGCGATCACGGGCGCGATCGGACCGAAGTGCTCGTTGCAGGCGGTTGGCATGTCGTTGCCGACCCTCGACAGCACCGTCGGCTCGACGAACAGCCCGTCGTGGCCCCCGCCACACTCGAGGGTTGCCCCGTCTGCTACCGACTGCTCGACGTACGAGACGATCTGGTCGCGCTGCTGTTCGTTGATGACCGGACCGACAACTGTGTCCGGATCCCGGGGGTCACCGACCGGGAGCTGCTCGGCCCGCGAGCTCAGCTGGTCAACGTACTCGTCGTAGAGTGACTCGTGGACGATGTGGCGGTTGATACTGATACACTCCTGTCCCTGGTGGGTGAACGACCCGAACACCCCGGCGTCGACGGCCCAGTCCAAGTCGGCGTTCGCGGTCACGACGTGAGCGTTGTTCCCGCCCAGCTCCAGGTCTGGCTGCGTGAACTGCTCGACGGCTCGGGCGCCGACCGTTCGGCCGACCTCCGAGGAGCCGGTGAAGGACATGACCCGCGGCGTGGGGTGGGTCGCGACCGCGTCGCCGGTCTGCTCGCCGTCCCCGGTGACGACGTTGAGCAGGCCTGCGGGCAGCCCCGCCTCCTCAAAGGCCCGGGCGATGACGAGCCCGCCGAGGTACGGGGTCTGCTCGGCCGGCTTGAGCACGACTGCGTTGCCCGTCGCCAGCGCCGGCGCCACGACCCGCATCGACAGGTGAAGCGGGAAGTTCCACGGCGTGATCGCGCCCACGACCCCCGCCGGGTTCCGGCGGACCTGGGTTTCTTTATTTTCGACGAGCGAGGACTTGTGCTCGCCGTTCATCTCGAAGGCCAGCCCCTCGCTGACCCGCATCATCTTCTCGACCAGCTCCATCTCGAAGCCGCCCTTCAGGGGGGTGCCGCCACACTCGGCGGCGAACAGGTACAGCAGGTCTTCCTCCCAGGACAGCAGGATCTCGCGGGCGTCGTTGATCAGCGCGGCCCGGTCGTGCGGCGTGCGCTTGGCCCACTCGGTCTGTGCCCGCTCGGCGGCCGCGTAGGCGTCGTCGACGTCGGCGGCGGTCCCGACCGGGATCCGTCCGATCTCGGTCCGCGCGGCCGGGTCCTCGACCGCGATCGTCTCGCGGGACCCGGCGGGAATCCACTCCCCGTCGACGTACAGGGCGTTCCAGCCGTCCGCGGGCGCGATCGAGAGCTCGTCTGCCGTCGTGTCCGGCGACTCCGGCGTGACTGTCAGATCAGCCATCGGTGTTTGCTTGGGATCTTGTTGTAAATGCCGTTCGGTTGGTGGTCTCGCGCCGCGCTCGCTCGATCGTCTCGCCGACCTCGGTCGCCAGGGCGGCCAACTCCTCGGCCGAGGAGGAGACGGTCCGAACGTCCGAGGAGACGGAACTGGCCTGCTCGGCGGCCGTCTCGATGAGGCCCTGCATCTCCCCGGTGCTGGTCGACTGCGCGTCGGCCCGGTCGGCGATCCGACTCATCTTCTGGGTTACGTCGTCGAGGGCCTCGACCGCCCCCGACATCCGGTCGATGTTCTCGGAGGCGGCGGTTCGGGTCGTCGACACCTCCGTTTCGACCGTCTGGAGCTCCGTTTCGGTCATCTCGGCGGCCTCGAGCGCCGCGGTGATCGCCTCCTCGATATCGTCGGCGCGTTCCTGTGCCTCCTCCGCGAGCTGTTTTACCTCGTCGGCGACGACGGCGAATCCGCTGCCGTCTTCGCTGACCCGGGCGGCCTCGATCGAGGCGTTCAGCGCGAGCATGTTCGTCTGGTCGGCGATGTCCCGGACCGCCCCAGTGAGCTCGACGATCTCGTCGATCTCCGCTTGCAGCAGTTCGTATCGCTCCTGAAGATCTTGGTGTGCCTCGTCGATCCGATCGACCGACGCGACGATCTCCTCGGAGGTCGCCTTACTCTCTTGGACGATTCCGGCGGCCTCGTCTCCGAGCGCGTCGGCCTCGGCGGTCCCGTCGGAGATCGATTCGATCATCTCTCGAAGCTCGTTTACCTCCGCGTACAGCTCCTTGACCGTCCGGGACTGGTCGTCGGCCGACTCGGCGATGCTCGAGGCGTTCCGGGAGATGTCGTCGGTCGCGGTCCGGAAATCCTCGACGGCCGGCGCGACCTCCTCGGACAGCGTCGCGGCCAGCTCGGCACCGGCCGGCGTCTCGTCCGTTTGCCCGCCCGCCCCGGAGGATCGTCCCCGCCCGTCCGGATCCGCGTCGTCTGTGCGTTCGCCCGCCCGTCCGGTGACGGTTTCGACGGCCGTCCGCTCGAGCTTGTCGACGAGCTGCCGAACCCGCCGGAGCACGCGGCGCCGTTCCCCGCCTTCGGACTGCTCTGACGGGCCGAGACTGACCGCGATATCGAGGAGTTCCCCGCGACAGGCCTGATAGAGCCTGAACTGGTCGCTTGGATCGAGCGCCGACTCTCTGTGATACGCCGCGAGCCGGTCCGCGAGTCCGTCGTCTTCCTCGACGGCCGCCGCCGCGATCTCCCCCTGCAGCTCCGCCGGGGCGAGGACCTCCCGGATCGGTTTGATCCCCGAATCGACGCCATCGTCGTCGACATCGGCCTCACGCAACGCCGTCCGTTCCCGTTCGAGCTGTGCTCGTGCGACCGCCTCGAAGTCGGCCGCGGCGATTAGCTGCCGTACCGTCTCCGCCTGCGTGGTCTCGGTGCTCATTGCGAATCGCTCCCCTCGGTGCCGGAGACGGTCACCAGCTCACCCTGTAGGTGCAGGCGTCGCCGCCCTCCTCGCGGCACTGAGCACCGATCTCCTCGACTTCGACGATCGCGACGGGTGAGCTGAACTTCTCGGCGGTCCCGCGAACGATGCCGGTATCGAGTGCACACGAGTAGGGGTTGTGACAGGTAACGCGCGCAGTCGAGTCGTCGATCGTCTCGACCTCGTAGGAGCCCACCTCGCCGCGGTGGTTCATCTCGTAGGCCCCTGCGATCGACTCGAGTCCCCCGGCGACGGTATCGACGCCGGGTGGCCACTCGGCTTCCTCAGGAATGTGTTCGCCGATAGCGGTGATCGTGCCCGTCCCGACCTCCTCGTCGATGTCATCGAGCGCGCTCAGATAATCCCCAAGCGGATACCACGTTTCCGGGGACAGCTGTTCGATCCCGTTGTCGGCCAGGATCTCTTCGGCCTTCTGTTCGAACACCCTCGAGACCTCGCCGGCACCGGCGACGATCGACATGATCGTCTGTCCCTTTGCCTCCGCACCGTCGTCAAACTCCTTGAGCCGATCGACACGTAACATACGGTTCCGAGCTGAGTGCGTCGAGTAAAATCCGTTTCTTCCCGAGTATCGTACTTGATAACTGGGGTGCGGGACGATCCCGTCTGGTTGGGTTCGCTCGACGACCGCCGCCGCCGAGGAGGGTCGACTCTCGGAGCGATCGGACGGGATCGTCCCGGTTGGCAACGACTATGAGGCTGCTCTCGGATAGCACAGCCACGATGGTTCACATCGACCAGTACACCGCGGTCGGCCTGTCCCCGACCGTCTGGGGCGCTGAGACGCGCGAGGACATCCAGCACAATCTTGAGCACATCCACGAGGCGCTGTCGGGCGCGACGTGGCTCAGCGGCATGGATCTGCCGGTGAAGCTGGCGGTCATCCCCGAGGGAGCGCTCCAGGGGTTCACCGACGAGATCACCGACATGGACCACGCGACCTTCCGCGAGGAGATCGCGATCGACATCCCCGGCCGGGAGACCGACCAGCTCGGCGAGTACGCAAAGGAGTTCGGCATCTACCTGGTCGCCTCGGCGAAGGAACGCGCCCCGGAGTACCCGGAGAAGTTCTACAACACCGCCTTCATCATCGACCCCGACGGCGAGCTGATCCACAAACACCGGAAGTTGACGCCGCTGCTCCCCGTCGAGCGGTCGGTGACACCCCACGACGTCTGGGAGGACTGGACAGACCACCACGGGACCGAGCTCGAGGACCTGTTTCCGGTCGCCGACACCGAGATCGGCCGCATCGGGATCTCGCTGGCGATCGAGGGGGCCTACCCCGAGTACGCCCGCGGGCTGGCGATGAACGGAGCCGAGGTGATGTGTCGGATCGCCTGTCCCGAGCCGCTGGTCGCGAACGGCAGCTGGGAGATTCAGAACCGCGCCCGGGCGCTCGATAACACGATGTACGTCGTCGCCCCGAATCTCGGAACCTACCACGTCACGCCGGACGCCGAAACCCCCGTCGACACGTTCGGCGGCGGGTCGATGGTCGTCGATTACACCGGCGAGATCGTCGCCGAACACGAGTACGGCGCCGGCAGTTCCTACACTGCGGGCGCGATCGACATCGAGGGGCTCCGCGAGCACCGGGTAGAGTCGCCCCTGACGAACTGGCTAAAAGACCTCCGCACCGAGTACTGTCAGGTCATCTACGACAGGGAGCTGTACCCAAAGAACCTGTGGCTCGACCGCGAGCCCGTCGACCACGCGACCTACGAGGAGGAGGTCACCGAGGCCCGGATCCAGGACATGATCGACCGGGACATCTTCGTCCCACCCGCCCACCAGCGCGAGGAGTAGATCCGCCGCCGGCGCGTACGGTCGGGCCCCTCGGCCCGCGGTTCCCGGGGAAAACGCGGGCACCGCGCAGAGAGTCACCGCCGCTCAGCCCGGCCGAGAACTGTCCTTTCTCGCGGAGACGGGGTGGAGCCACTCGACGCTCGCCCGGACGCTGTGAGGCGGCTCCGGGACGCGGTCGTTACGACGGCTTTTAGACGCCGATGCGCGACGGTCTTACAATGGCAGTCCCCGCCGTCGATGTCGGCGTTGTCTTCGTGACCACCGCCGCAATCTGGATCGGGAGCGGCTGGCTCGAGAGCTCCGCCGAGGATCTCTCGGAGTACTACGGGCTCCCGCCGGTCGTCCAGGGATCTGTCGTCACCGCCGTCGGGTCGAGCTTCCCCGAGCTCGCGACGGTCGTGTTCTCGGCGCTGTTCGCGAACTCGCTGGGACTGGGCGTGGGCACGATCGTCGGCTCGGCCATCTTCAACATCCTCGTCGTGCCGGGCGTGGCCGGCGTCGTGGCCCCCGACGACATCGAGGCCAACCGTGCGCTCGTGTACAAGGAGGCGCAGTTCTATATGCTCTCGGTGTCGGTGCTCGTGATCGTCTTCGCGATGGCGGTGATCTACTATCCCGGCGAGGGGACGCTCGTGGGCGAGATCACCCGACCGCTCGCGCTGGTCCCGATCGGGCTGTACGTGCTGTACCTCTTCATCCAGTACCAGGACACGAACGACTACGACGACGACGGACCGCCGGCTGACACCGAGCTGGCCCGGCAGTGGGGGCTCTTACTCGCGGGGCTGATCGTCATCCTGATTGCCGTCGAGCGGCTGGTCGACTCGGTCGACGCGCTCGGGGCCACCTTCGGGGTCCCCGAGTTCATCATGGGCGCCACGATCGCCGCCGGCGCGACGAGCCTGCCCGACGCGCTCGTGAGCGTCCGCGCCGCCCGCGAAGGTCGCGGGGTCGCCTCCGTCGCGAACGTCCTGGGCTCGAACACGTTCGATCTCCTCGTCGCGATCCCGGTCGGCGTGCTCATCGTCGGACGCGAGGGGGCCGCGATCGACTTCGCCCTGGCGGTGCCGATGTTCGCCGCGCTGACCCTGGCGACGATCCTCCTGTTTACCGCCCTCCGAACCGGGCTGGCGCTCTCGACGACCGAGTCGTACGTGCTCGTCGCCTCCTACGTCGTGTTTGTCCTCTGGGTCGTCCTCGAGACGGTGGGTCAAGCCATCGACGTGCTCCCGAACGGGTGAGTCGCCGTCCAGTTCGGTGCCTGCGCCCCGGCTCTACGTTCTCCTGCGCGATGCCCTCGCAGAGAGTCCGGTTCGGACCGGCCGAGCGACCCCCGAACGCGGCCGCCGCCGATACCGGTCCCATCGGCAGATTTTTTAGGTCAGCCAAAAACAGTTGGCGTACGAATGGACGAGCCAGACACCTGCCTCATCGTCCCGACGATCCGGAACCACGAGTGCCTCCGAGAGTACTTCGCGAACGCTCGAGAGCACGGGTTCGACCTGGACCGGCTGTTCGTGGTGCTGGTTACCGAGGAGTTCTGTGACCTGGCCGGGATGCGAGCGATGCTGACAGAGGAGGGCGTCGCCGGCGCCGTCTTCGACGGGCCCGGGCGCCGGGCGTGGCTCGACGACCGGGGACTGACCGAGTACGCACACCTGATTCCGGAGGCCAGCCACGCACAGACGTCGTTCGGGCTGTTGTACCTCTGGGCGCACGAACAGTTCGAGTACGGGGTGTTCATCGACGATGACACGCGTCCTCTCCCCGAGTACGACTACTTTGGCACCCACCTCGCGAACCTCGAGCGCGAGGGCACCCAGCGGGCCGTCACCTCCGATTCTCAGTGGGTCAACGTCCTCTACCAGACCGATACCGATCTTTACCCGCGGGGCTATCCCTACGCCGCGATGGACGAGGAGATCGCGGCCGACACCACACGGGTCACCGACGTCGTCGCCTCACAGGGCCTGTGGACGAACGTTCCCGACCTCGACGCCGTCCGGATCCTGATGGACGGCGACCTCCGCGGACAGGCCCAGACGCGAACGACGGCGGCCGAGTTCGGCGAGGGGTTCGTCGTCGGCGAAAGCAACTACCTCACGGTCTGTTCGATGAACCTCGCCTTCGAGCGGGAGATCGTTCCGGCCTTCTACCAGTTCCCGATGGACGATAACCCGTGGGACGTCGGCCGGTTCGACGACATCTGGTCGGGCGTCGTGTTGAAGCGGGCCTGTGACCTGCTCGGAACGCAGGTCTACACCGGCGGTCCGCTCTGTGAACACAACAAGGCGCCCCGGTCGACGTTCGACGACCTCCAAAACGAGGTCGCCGGGCTGGAGCTCAACGAGCACTTCTGGGAGGTCGTCGACGGCGCCGGCGACGGCGCCGACTCGTATGCCGGGGTCTCCCGGGCGATCGCCGAGGCCCTCGCGGCCGGCGACTGGAGCGACTGGCACAACGGCGCCTTCCTGAACCGCTGTGGGGAGTACTTCCACGACTGGCTCGACTGTCTCGACGCGATCGACCCGATCGACCCGCGAGCCGGCCTCGACCGCCCCGTCGGCGCCGAGAATCACCCGCGAAGCGAAACGGTTTAATCACTTTAGGTAGGCCTAAAATCTATGGACCACTCTGACGCCGCGACCCGACGACGGCTCCTCGGCGCGCTCGGAGCGGGCGCGACCGCCGGGATCGCCGGCTGTTCGGACCTCTCCGGAGACGACGACAGCTCCTCGCAGAACGTCCAGATCCCCGAGTTGAGTGCCTTCCGGGGCTCGGGCGCGCTGATCGAGGGGCGGCCGGCACCTGGCGGGACGTCGATCAGAGACCTTCCGGACCTGTCCGGGTCGCTCAACCTGTACATCGGCGGCGGCGAGGGGGGGATCTACACTCAGTTCATCGACCGACTCCAGGAGATCTACCCCGACTTTCAGGTGTTCAGCAGCTCCGCGCCGTCCTCGTCGCTGGCACAGACGACAGTCAGGGAGGTCGAGGCCGGCTCCCCCGAGGCCGACGTGTTCTGGTCGATCGACGCGAGTTCGCTCGGCTTCGTCGCCGACAACGACGCCTACGAGTCCCTGCCCGCGGCGGTCGTCGATCCCGTGCCCGAGAAGTTCCGCGGAGCGGACAACGCCTGGGTCGGGGTCGCGGGGCGAGCGCGGTCGATTCCGTACAACACGAACGAACTCGACGCCGATGCGATCCCGACGACGGTCCAAGAGATCCCGGAGACCGATCTCCTGCGCGGACAGATGGGGTGGGCGCCGACCTACGGCGCGTTCAAGTCGTTCATCACCGCGATGCGCCTGGTCGAGGGCCGCGAGACGACCCTCGACTGGCTCGTCTCGCTCCGGGAGGCCGGCACCGGCCGGTTTCCGAACGAGTTCGTCATCGCGAACCAGGTCGCAGACGGCGCCCTGAGTGCCGGGTTCGCGAACCACTACTACGCCCTTCGGGTTCGAAACAGCCGACCGGACGCGCCCCTGGGGTTGGCCTTCACCGAAAACGACGCCGGAGCGCTCGTCAACGTCGCCGGGGCGCTCCGCATCCGCGGCACGAATAAGGGAACGCTGGTCAACAACTTCATCCGGCATCTCCTCTCCTCGGAAGCACAAGAGTTCTTTACCACGATCAGCTTTGCATACCCGATGGTCGCCGATATCGCGCCCCCCGGAGATCTCCCGACGGTCGACGAGCTGAATCCGCCGGATATCGATCTCGCCGCCCTGTCCGATCTCGAACCGACCCTCGAACTCATGCGAGAGGCCGACGTGTTGGCCTGAGATGAGCGTCCGGGAGCGCGTCACGCGGCTGGGCGATCGGCTCGCACCGCGAGCGGTGACGCTCCGGACCGGACTGACCGCGCTCTCGGTCGCCGTCGCGCTCGTTCTCGTGGCGCCGCTCGGGTGGCTCGCGGTCAACGTTCTCGAGCTGGGCCCGGCGGCGATCGGCCTGACCGTCGCGCCGACGACACTCGAGGTGCTCGCCCGCACGATCGCGCTCGTCGGCGTCGTGACCGGCGCGAGCGTCGCCCTCGGCGTTCCGCTGGCCGTGCTCACCGTCCAGACCGACCTGCCCTTCCGGCGGTTCTGGACCGTCGTCGTCGCCCTGCCCCTCGCCGTTCCGAGTTACCTCGGGGCCTTCGCCGCGATCTCGGCGTTCGGACCCCGCGGGGCACTCACCGACGCGCTCGCGGTCGTCGGCGTCGATCGGCTGCCGACGATCTATGGCTTTCTCGGCGCGGCGATCGTCCTCACGCTGTACACCTACCCGTACGTGTTTTTGACGACGCGGGCGGCGCTGCTGTCGCTCGACGCCTCGCTCGTCGAGGCCGCCCGGACGCTCAACTCCGGCCGACTCGAGGCTTTCCGCCGGGTCACGCTCCCGCAGATCGCGCCGGCCGTCGCCGCCGGCGCGTTGCTCGTCGCGCTGTACACGCTCTCGGATTTCGGGACTCCGAATTTCATGCGCGTCGAGGTGTTCACGCAGTTCATTTACGCCCGGTACGACGGGTTCTTGAACAATTACGTCGCGTTGCTCTCGGTTCAGCTGTTCGCCGTCGCGGCGGTCATCCTCGTGCTCGAAGCCAAGATCGGCACCGACGACGCCGACGCCTACACGAGCCGCGGCCGGCGGGGGGCGACGGTGCTCTCGCTGGGGCGCTGGCGGTACCCGGCGATGCTCTTACCGGCGGCGATCGGACTGGTCGCGATCGCGCTTCCGATCGGGATCTTCGGGATGTGGCTCGTCCGCACCGGCCCCGGGTACGCGACGGGTGCGCTGCCGTTTGCCTGGTCGTACGCCTGGCAGTCGGTGTACGTCTCTGCGCTCGCGGCCGCCGCGGCGGTGGCGATCGCGCTCCCGATCGCCCTGCGGTCGGCCGCCTCGGACTCCCGGCTCGCGCTGATCGCCGATCGGGTTCCCTACATCGGATACGCTACCCCCGGTATCGTCGTCGGGATCGCGCTGGTGGGCTTCGGCCTCGATTTCGTTCCCGGGCTACACAAGACAATCCCGATTCTCGTGTTCGCCTACGTCATCCGGTTCATGCCCCAGGCGATCGGCTCGATCAAAGCCTCGCGCATGCAGGTCGACGGCCGGTTCGTCGAGGCGGCCCGCACCCTCGGTCGGTCGCGCGCCGGTGCCTTCCGCTCGGTGACGCTCCCGCTGATCGCGCCCGGAGTCGCCGCCGGCGCGGCGCTTGTCTTTCTCACGACGATGAAAGAGCTCCCGGCGACGCTGATCCTCCGCCCGCTCGGATTCGAGACGCTCGTGACCCACATCTGGCAGGTTCGGGAGGCGGGGCTGTACGGCCAGGCGGCCGTGCCGGCGCTGGTGTTGGTCGTCGTCTCCGGGCTCTCGATGGCCGTTATCCTCCGCGGAGGTGAGCACGGTGCCGGCCGGTGATCCCCGAGCGCGGACGGTCCGGGAGTCGACGGCAGCGGTCAACGACACCCGTCGCGGGGGAGACGCTGCCGAGCCCGTCCTCGAACTCGACGGCGTCACCCGGACCTTCGACGCCGAGGTGGCCGTCGAAGGCTTGTCGCTGTCGGTTCGGGAGGGGGAGCTGCTCACGCTGTTGGGGCCGTCGGGCTGTGGCAAGACCACCACGCTCAGGCTGCTCGCTGGACTCGAGCGACCCGACGGCGGGACGATCCGCCTGCGTGGCGAGCCCGTCGCCGGCGAGGGGCGGTTCGTCCGCCCCGAGAACCGGGACATCGGGCTCATCTTCCAGAACTTCGCGCTGTTTCCCCACCTCTCGGTCGAAGAAAACGTCGCCTACGGGATCCGGGACCGGTCGAAGAATGAACGCGAGCGCCGGGTCGAGCGGCTGCTCGATCTCGTGGACCTCTCAGAGTACCGCGAGCACGACCCCGACTCGCTGTCGGGCGGACAGCGCCAGCGGGTCGCCCTGGCGCGGTCGCTCGCCCCCGAGCCGGACGTGTTGCTCCTCGACGAGCCGTTCTCGAATCTCGACGTCGGGCTCAGAACGGAGATGCGCACGGAGGTCCGGCGGATCCTCAAAGAAGCCGGCGTGACCGCGGTCTCGGTCACCCACGATCAAGAGGAGGCGCTCTCGATCAGCGACCGCGTTGCGGTCGTCAACGGGGGCCGCCTCGAACAGGTCGATCGACCGGAGACGGTGTTTCAGGATCCTGCCTCGCGGTTCGTCGCCGAGTTTCTCGGCAAGACCGGATTCGTCTCGGGCCGACCCGCGAGCGGTCGCGTCGAGACGCCGCTCGGACCCCTCGAGCCGGAGATGCTCCGGAACGGCGGTCCGGATACCGGCGCGGCGGTGGACGTTCTCGTCCGACCGGACGACCTGCGCGCGACCCTCGCCGAGAGCCCCGAGGCGAACGGTCACGTCGCCCACCGCCAGTACGTCGGCTCGTCGTTCGTCTACCGGGTCGAGTTAGAGTCCGGTGACGCGGTCTACTGCGAGCACAACCACGTCGACCGGCTCGAGGTCGGTGATCCGGTCCGGGTGGATGTCGCCGCCGGGCACCCCCTCGCGTGGTTCCGGGCCGGCTCGGCCGACTGATCGGATGGACCGCCGCCGATACCGCCTCGCGACGGCCTGCATCGCCCTCGCGGGCGCACTCGCCGCGTGGCTGCTCGCGACGGAGCTGTTCCCGTATCACTCGCTCAACCACGACGAGGGGGTCTACCTCCAGCAGGCCGCGATGCTGCTCGAGGGACAGCTGACGCTCCGACCGCCGGTCGAAGACGCGTTCCGCCCGTGGTTTTTTATTGCCGACGGCGACCGGCTGTACCCAAAGTACGCGCCCGTTCCGGCGGCCATGTTCGCCCTCGGAGAGTTTCTCGGGGGATACCGGCTCGCGCTCGTCGGGATCGCCGCCGCCATCCCCGCGCTCGTCGTCGGCGTTGTCCGCGAGGTCTTCGATCGCCCGACGGGGCTGCTGGCCGGCGCGTTCGTCCTGGCCTCGCCGCTGTTTCTCGTCGATGCGTCGGTGTTTCTGCCCTACGCTCCGACGACAGTTTTGAACCTCCTGTTTGCCTACGGATACTTCCGCGCGGACCGGACCGCCGACCGTCGGTGGGCGGCGCTTGCCGGGGTAGCCGTCGGGCTGGCCTTCTTCGCGCGGCCCTACACCGCGGTCCTGTTTGCCGCGCCGTTCGTCGTCCACGCGCTCTGGCAGCTCCCCCGCGAGTGGCCCGGGCGAGTCCCCCACCAGTTGGTCGTCGCGGCGCTCGGGCTGACCGGCGTTGGCGTCGCCCTGGCGTACAACGCCATCCTGACTGGATCGCCGCTTCGCTTCCCCTACGAGGCGTTCGCGCCCCTGGACGGTCCGGGCTTCGGACGCCGCCGGATCCTCACCCGCGAGATCCGGTACACCCCAGCGCTTGCGGTCCGGGCGAATCGCGTCGCCCTCGAGCTGTTTTTCACCCGGTGGATCGCAGGCGGACTCGTCGGAGCCGGGCTGGCTGCCGTCGGCGTCGTCCGCGCCGTCGGGGTCGGCCGTCTCCCGCGCGCGGCGGTACTCGCCGGGCTGTTCGGCTCTGTCTCGCTCGGTAACCTCTACTTTTGGGGCAACCTCAACATCCTCGGCGATCTCGCCCGCCCCGGTGACGGACTCGTCTCGGCGTTCGGGCCGTACTACCACTTCGATCTCCTGCTCCCGACGGCGGCCTTCGCGGCCGCCGGGGCGGTCTGGGGCGGGCGCCGCCTGTCAGATGCCCTGGGTCGGCGCCTGAACCACCGGCTGGCCGCGGCGGGACTCGCCGTCGTCGCACTCGTGGGCGTCGGCATCGTCGGCGGGGTGACGGCGACCGCCCTCGAGACTCCGATCGAGAAAAACGCCGCCGCGACCGACGCATACGAGGAGGCCTACGAGCCGTTCGACGGCGGTCCCCCGGAGCGGTCGGTGGTCCTGCTCCCGGATCCATACGGCGACTGGCTCAACCACCCGTTCCAGCCGCTCAGAAACGAGCCCGGGTTCGACGGCCCCGCCGTCTACGCGATCGACGACCGGCCCTTCGCCGTCGCGGACGCGTTTCCCGACCGGGATCTCTACCGGTACGCCTACCGCGGGGCGTGGGCCCCGTACGCGGGGTCACCCCGGGAGGCCCGGCTCCAGCGGGTCAGTGACGTCTCCGGCTCCCGCGTCCGTCTCGAGACAACCCTCGGGATCCCCGACGGTGCAGTCGGAGTCACGGTTCGGCTGGGCGAGGAGACCCGCGAGCTTTACACCGCCTCTAGCGACGCCGACAGCCTCGATCTCGCGCTCACGATCGAGGACGGCCGGGCCCGCCTCGCCGGCGACGTTCGCCCCGTTACCCCCGGAGACGAGACGACGATCGCACTGGAGGGCCGAGAGACCGTCGAGCTCGCCGCGTTCGTCGACTACGGCCCCCGCGGTGGGTTCAGTTACCGCCTCGATCTTCCGGTCGCGCTCTCCGGGGGCCAGGTCCGCGCGCTCTCGCCCCGCACCGAACGCTGTCGCGCTCCCCAGTTCTGTGGCGGGGCGGCGGCGCACATCCCCGCGGCTGCTCCCGACGGCGTGTTCGTCCGCAGCGAGCTCGTGACCGTGGATCCAAACCGATAAGTTTAGGCTGACCTAATCCCGCGGCGATGGAACTGTCACGGCGGGACGCGATCGCCGCGTTGGCAGCCACCGGCGCCGCCGTCGGCGGTGTCGGGTTCGCTTTGTCCCGGGAAGACTCCGGAGACGAGACGCCTCTCGGCGGGGAGGCGGTGACGACGCTGGTCGCCGGCGCCGAGGTGCTCTATCCCTCTGCGGTCGATAACGTCGAGCCGTTCGTCAGGCGGTACGCTCGCGGCCGGGCCGAAGACCGCCCGGAGCACGCACGGGCGATCGGGGACGCCGTCGCCTACCTTGATGCGTACACCCGGGCGTGGTACGACGAGCCGTTCGCGGCGCTTGCTCCCCCCGAGCGAGAGGAGGCAGTAGAGCGGATGGGCGCCGACGCCGCCGATCCGGTCCCCGACGGCTCGGACGTCGAACGGGTCCGGTACTACGTGATCAACGAGTTGCTCTTGGCGTTGTACGCCTCCCCGACGGGTGGCGAACTGATCGGTCTCGAGAACCCGCAGGGACACGCCGGCGGGCTCGGCAGCTACCAGCGGGCCCCGCGATGAGCACGGCACCCGCAGACGACACGGATTCGCCGGACCGGACGCCCGTCGCGGACGCCGACGTCTGTGTCGTCGGGGCGGGACCGGCAGGAGCCCTGGTCGCCGACCGACTCGCGGCCGACCGCGAGGTGGTCGTTCTTGAGGCCGGACCCCGGTTCGATCCGGCCGACCGGTTGGCTCGGCAGGAACGGGCGCTCCGACCCGCTCACGACCGCCCCGACGTCTGGGACGTCGGCGGCGACCGCGACGCGTACACGAACGCCGGCGAGTGGTTCTACCCGTTGAACCAGGCCCGGGCGAAGGGACTCGGCGGTTCGACGCTCCTCTGGCAGGGGATGGTGATGCGGCTCCACGAGGACGATTTCAACTCGGCCAGCGAGCGCGGCGTCGGGGTCGACTGGCCGATCGACTACGCGGACCTGCGGCCGTACTACGCGGCGGCGGAACGCGAACTCGGCGTCGCCGGCGCGATGGACAACCCGTACGCGCCGCCCCGTGAGGAGCCGTATCCGATGCCGCCCTTCGAGCCCTCATACAGCGACTCGCTGTTCGCCGAGGCCTGCGAGTCGCTCGGGATCGACATGCACTCGGTGCCGAACGCTCGCAACTCCGAACCCTACGACGGGCGCTCGCCCTGTGTCGGGTACGGCACCTGCCAGCCGGTCTGTCCGAGCGGCGCGAAATACGACGCGACCGTCCACGCCGATCGGGCGGCCTCGAAGGGTGCGACTGTCATCGACCGCGCGCCCGTTCAGCGCCTCGAACACGACGCCAACGCGGTCACTGCCGCCGTCTACGCGACGCCCGACGGGGCCGAGCACAGACAGCCGGCCGACGCCTTCGTTCTCGCCTGTGGCGGAGTCGAGACGCCACGGCTACTGTTGCTCTCGGCCTCGGATCTGTACCCCGACGGGCTCGCGAACACGAGCGGACACGTCGGAGAGCACTTTACCGATCACCTGTTTGCCGGCGTCGGCGGCACCCTCGACCGGCGGACTCGACAGCACCACGTTGGGTTCTACACGAGCGGCTGCGACCAGTTCTACGACGACGCAGACGAGACGACCGCGCCGTTCAAACTCGAGTTTCTGAACTACGCCGGCCCGTCGCCGACCGAGCTGGCGCTGTCGAGCGACGCGTGGGGCGACAAGCTGCTCGGACAGCTGCGCGAGGAGTACGGCACGCACGTGGCCGTCGGCGGGCTCGTCGAACAACTCCCCGACGACGACAGCTACGTCGGTCTCGATCCGGACCGCACGGACGACCACGGCAATCCTGTCCCGGAGATCCACTGGAACGTCGGCGACCGCGCGCTCGAGACGATCGAGCGCGCAAACGAGATCCAACGAGAGATTCTCGAGGAGCTCGGGGCCGACATCGAGTGGGTGGCCGGCCCCGACGCGACCGGGCCAGCCTACCATCACATGGGCACGACCCGGATGAGCGACGATCCGGAGGCGGGCGTCGTCGATCTACACTGTCGCACCCACGACCTCGACAACTGCTGGATTGCCTCGAGTTCGGTCTTTCCGACCGGCGGCGCGATGAACCCGACGCTCACGATCGCTGCGCTCGCGCTCCGCGTCGGCGACGACGTCGCGGACTGGCTCTCGAACTCCCCGTAGTTTTAGGTAAACCTAAAGACCAAGTACTGGCGGCGCGAGTAACCCACGATGAGTGACTCACTGCCACCGAGCAGAACGAACCGAGACGCCCCGGTCGCGGGCCCCGACGCGGGGAGGACTCTCCGGCGAGACATCGGCGGGCCGTACACCTTCGAGGACGTGAGTGTCGTCATGGGGACGTACAACGAGGCGGCGGCGATCGGGACCGTCTTGGACGACATCGACCGGGTGACAGACGGGCGCGCCGAGGTGATCTGTGTCGACGGGTCCTCCGACCGGACGCCGGAGATCGCCCGCGAGCACGGTGCGACGGTCATCGAACAGGAACCCCAGGGGTACGGCGTCGCGGTCCGGGCGGCGATTCTCGCCCCCGATCGACCCGTCGTCGTCACGACCGACTGCGACGACACCTACCCGATGGAGCAGCTGCCGGCTTTCCTCGCCGCCATCAACGACGGTGCAGACGTGGTCAGCGGCGACCGGCTCTCGGGCGGCGCCGAGACGATGCCGGCGCTCAACCGGCTCGGCAACCGCGCGTTCGCCGCGCTCGCGACCGCGCTGATGGGCAGGCGGGTCCACGACACTACCACCGGCATGCGCGCCTACCGTCGGGAGGTCGTCGAGGCGATCGAGTGGACCGAGAACACGGGCCTTTCGGCGGAACTTCTGCTCCGGCCGCTGATGCGCGGCTACGACGTGCGCGAACGCCCGATCGAGTACGACGAGCGACTCGGCGAGACGACGCTGGATCCGATCGAAGGCGGCGCCGCGATCGCGAAATCGATCGTGACGGTCTGTCTCGAAGAACGGCTCCGTCGACCCTGACCGCCGACTTCGCGTCGGTGTTACGACCGAGAGCGCGCCTCTCGACGAGATCCGCACGGCAAGCGCCGGACCCGACGAGACGGCGGTCCGCGTCGGTCCGGTTGCTCAGGCGTCGGACGCGCCCGGCTCCGGCCGCTCGCCGGAGTTCTCGAGAAGCGTCGGGGACAGACCGAGCGCGAGCCCGGCGACCGCGCCGCCGGCGAGGGTGACGACGTTTTTCAGCAGGTGATCGAGAACCGCCGCCGCCAGGGCCGCGCCGGCCGCGATCGGGCTGAGTCCGACGACTACGCCCGCGAACGCGGCTTCGTACAGCCCGAGCCCGCCTTGCGAGACTGGGATTACCTTCGCGAGGTTGCCGACGCTGACCGCGAGGGCTCCGACCGCGAGCAGTCCGGCGATCGAGAGCCCGCTTCCGGTCCGGTCGACCACCGCCGCGAGAACGACGACGGCCGTCAGCACGTCCAGCCCCCACACAGCCAGGCTCGTAGCGTAGATCCTGCCGAGCGCGGAGCCGTCGGCGACGACGACGCGAACGTCGGCCCACACGCCGGCGATCGCGTCGACGCCACGTGTGAGAACCGACCCCCCGAGCCGGGCGCGCACGGCGGCGAGACTCCATGCCCGCCCGGCGAGGAGGAGTGCCGTTGCACCCACCGCGATTGCCCCGACGCCGACTGCGGCCGCTCCGGTCGCCTCGGGGCCGACCCCCTCGATCGCGGCGACCGGTCGGCCGGAGTACTGCACTAATGCGGCCGCGAGCCCGCCGATCGTCGCGAGTGCCGCCAAGTCGAACGCGCGCTCGACGAGCAGCGAGGCGGCTCCCGTGGCGTACTCGATCCCGCGCCGACGCTTCAGCAGGTACGCCCGACCCGCGTCTCCGGCCCGCGCCGGCACGACGAGATTCACGGTCTGGCTCACGAACACCGCGGCGGTGAGAAACGGGTGCCCACACCGGTGGCCCATCGCTCGGAGTACCGCGCCGTACCGTAGTCCCCGGACCGGCCAGGAGAGGGCGTACGCGAGCGTCGCCGCGATAACAAGTCCCGGGTCGGCCTCGGTTAGCGTCCGCGCGAACAGACCGAGATCGACCGTCCGGGCCGCGATTGCTCCGGCGCCGAGCACGACCAGCACCGTCCCTGCGATCGAGACCGACCGCCGAGAGAGGACCCCTCGGACCCGCTCGCCTGGAGGGCGGTTACGCATGCCGTCTCCCCGTTCCCCCCGGCGCCCGTTCGGATCTTCTCCTACGGTCGAGTCCCGCCGGTGCGACGGTTCGATCGACTCGTCCCGAGACCGCGACACGCTCACACTGTGGGTCTCTCCCGGCCCTCTGCGTCGGATACATCTTTCTGGACGGCTCCACGACCGCTCGTCGTCTCGTAGATTAGGGCGGCCTAAATTAGTTGCTATCGCTCCCGGCTCCCGTCGCCGGCGGTCAGCGCCTCTCGGCGAGCTCTTCGGCGGCCCGACGTACCGCTGGCGTGCTCTCGTAGGTCGGCTCCCACCCGAGTGCGGTGAGTTTCTCGACCGACAGCTGGACCTTCGGGACGTCGCCGGTCCAGCCGCGGTCGCCGCCGGTGTACTCGAAGGTCGGGTCCACGCCGAGGGTCTCAGCGACGATCTCGGCGATCTCGTCGACGGACGTGGTGGTGTTCGTCCCCAGGTTGACCGTCCGGAGCGGCCCGCTTTGTTCGGTCGTCTGCGCCAGCACGTGACACATCGCGTCGACGCAGTCGGTGACGTGGACGTAGGACTTCCGTTGGCGGCCGTCGCCGAGGATCTCCAGGGTGGTTGGATCATCGCGGAGCTTCTGGATGAAATCGGGGATCACGGCCCCGCGGAGCCGCGGTCCGACCGGGTTCGCGATCCGAAACACGACGCCGGTGAGCCCGTGGGAGTGGGCGTACGTCGAGACTAGCCCTTCTTCGCCGAGCTTGCCCGCGCCGTAGACGCTGATCGGCTCTAGGGGCCCGTACTCTTCGGGCGTCGGCCGGGGTGCTTCGCCGTAGACCGCAGACGACGAGGCGAACGCGACCGTCCCCACGTCGACCTCCCGACACCGCTCCAACAGCAGGTGGGTCATCGTCGTGTTCTCCGCGAACTGCTCGCGGGGATCGTCGTCGTGTACCTCCCTCCGGGCGGCGAGGTGCACGACAGCGTCTACGTCGGCGGTCACGGCCCGCTCGACCGTCCCCCGGGCCGTCAGGTCGCCCTCGATCAGTGTCGCCCCCTCGGGCACCCACGCCCGGCGTCCGTTCGAGAAATCGTCCACGACGCGGGCCCGGGCACCCCGATCGAGCAGCGCCTCCGTGAGGTGCGATCCGATGAACCCCGCGCCTCCGGTCACCAAGACCTGCCGTCCGGAGATATCCATAGCGTTGTAACCGTCGGGTAAGAGAAACCCGTTCTGGTTTTTTATTCTGTTGGCTCCTCAGGATCCGATTCGAGAGCCCGACTCGTCCGGACGACGCGCGACTCGAACTGTCGTTCGACCTGTGCGTCGGTCTCTGGTGCCGGGAGACCGACGAGGGCCGGTCCGTCGCGGCCGACGCCGACGCGGAGTGATTCCCGCCGGTTTCCGACGTGGTGTTCGGTCGGGCTCGGCCGTCTCGCCGTCGACGGGCGCCAGTCGTGCTCACGGCAAGGTTCACTTTCCCTCGTCCTCGGTATGTGATACATGATATCACAACCGGTCTCCGACCTGCTCTCGAAGTACGTTCTTCTGATCGGACAGATCGGCGAGTTCCTTCTGGTTGCCACGGTTATTTACATTCCGGGACATTACGTCGTCAGGCCGGCGATCCGGTGGGTGTTCGCCAGCCGGGAGCTGGAGCCGACC
>CAYRQD010000002.1:110007-126014 GCA_964426325.1 uncultured Halobacteriales archaeon
ATCTCACACCCGAGACCCGCCGGGAACTGTGGGGTTCGAGACGAACCGACGGGTTCGCCGATATCACAGCGAATACAGCGTGGAAGCCCACCGGCGTCAGCCGTGGGAGGAACGCATACGCGTGATTTGACTCCGGTTCAAAACCAAAGATACGTTTCATAGGCCCAGAAGCGGTCGGTGGGACGGGCTGTCCGTCAGCCAGCCCCGGAGTCAGGGGACACCGAACGAGTCCATCCGACTCCCATGCGCAAAGTCCCTGAGAACATTCCTGATTCGAAAGTCAGGGACGTGGGACGTTCGTGTGGGAGCGCGAAACTTGGGAGTCCCACTGACAAGCCCACGAGTTTACTCGTGGGTAGCTGATGTCTCTTGACCGGTTTTACTACCGCATCGCGGTCACGACGACCTCCTTTCGACCCAGCGGGACCGTCCCGCAGGCCGTGGTGACCTTCGCGGGTCTTCGGAGACGCTCTCACTCGTCACGCTGGGGTATACTTTCAGCAACAGCGAACAGTCCTGGCCGCCACACACGACGCGGTACGGGGTGGCCGCTGACGAGACGGGGGCGGTGTTCGACGCCACGCCACCGACCCCGAGTTGTGACCCGTCGGCCGTCTCACGGGGCGAAACGGCGTGGTGGATTTAGGCCCGTCCGCCCGGTCGTTCGCGTATGACAGCCAAGCACACGGAGACGGTCACGCGAGAGTACTCGGAGGCGTTCGAGACGGTCGCGGTCGAGACCCCGAACGGCGACATCGACGTCCACACGACCGACGGCCCGATATCGGTCACCGGAACCAAGCGGGCCGCCGACGCGGCCGATCTCGCGGACGTCGCGCTCACCGAGAGCCGGGACGGAACGCGGCTACGGCTCACGGTCGAGATCGACGAGGGGTTCTTTTCGTTCGGTACCTCGCCGCGGATGGACCTCGAGGTGGCGGTTCCGGAGCTCGCGGCTCTCGAGGTGGACACGGCAAACGGCGCGGTCACCTGCGATCTCTCGTCCGTGGGGACCATCGCCGCCGCCACGACCAACGGCGCTATCGAGTGTACGGCCGACGGGGCCGAGGACGTGACCGCCGAGACGACGAACGGCTGGATCGACCTCTCGCTCGGGGCGCCGGCCGACGTGACCGCCGAGACGGTCAACGGCGATGTCGACGTGACGCTGCCGGCGGCGGCCGAGCCGGCGCTTGCCTTCGACGCGGTCAGCGGCGGTCTTTCTGTCACCGGGCTTGAGGCCGGCTCGGTCGAGTCGGGCTCGGTCCTTGGGGCCTCGGTGGAGACGACGATCGGCGCGGGTACAACCCGTCTCGAGGTCGAGACCGTCAACGGCGACGCGACGATCCGGGGTCGGTGAGTCCCCCTCGTCCGACCGCGCCGTTGGCCGACACGCCTTCGTCGGTCGTCTCGGCCGACTGCTACCCGTCCGGCCCGCTCGATCGGACCGGAGCTCGGTCACCGAGGTCCCGGATTTATGATGCTGTGGTCGTCTCATTACGTATGGTGATCTCGACAGAATCTCCGCTTGATCTCGCGGATGTCGACGTTACCGATGTCTTGGTGACGGAATACGAGACTGCCGTCGTCTACGCCGACCGCACGAACGATACCGTGTTGCACGAGGGTGCCGTCCGGATTCTCGCAAACGGATGGGTCGAGCTTCCGACCGGACGCCTGCTCTCACCCCAGGCCGTCCACCACGTCGATATCCACTCCGAGTCGGAGGCGTGACACTCCGCCGTCGGTCCATGACCTCCCCGACCGTCGCGAGTCAGGGGCCCGCCCAGCGGGCGACCGCGCCGGTTGCGCCCTCGACGGTCGCGAATACGACCACCTCGTCGCCGTCCGGGTTTACCGGCGTACGCAGCGTCGTCCCTGCCGAGACCGGCGTCTCGTTCCCGAGCGAGCCGGTGCGGTCGGCTAGTCCCGTGGGCGCCTCGCGCGGTCGGGGAACGAGCACCGTCGCCCCGGTGTCTGCCCGCACCGCGATCGCAAGCTCGCCGAGGTTTCCCGCCGCCGCCGGTTCGTAGCCAAACGACAGCGTCCCCGACGGGACCGCCCGTTCGGCCGCCGCCTCCGAGAGCTCGTCGGTCGGCACCCGTAGCGTCGTGAGTTCGCCGGCTCTCTCCTGCTCGTTGACCGCGAGGATCGTCACCTCGTCGCCGGTCGGATCGACCTGCGCTGCGACGCTGAGCCCGGCCTCGACGGACCCCTCGCGGGGGCCGACCTCGTTTCCTCCGCCGGTGTCGGTCTCCAGTCGGATCGCAGCCGCGTCGGTGTCCGCGGCGACCTCGACCCAGAACGTGCCGTACCCGTCCCCAACTGGCGGCACGTACCACGCCTCGAGCGTTCCCTCCGGGACGAGTTCTCGGGCCTGCGACCGAGAGAGCCGTTCCTCGTCGGTCCGTTCGGAGATGCGCACGTCTATCGTCGCCGCGTCGTAGGTCCCGGTCGCCGCGATCCGATCCTCGGGAGTGTCGACCGAGGCCCCGCTCGCGGCGGCACCGAGTTTCGACTCGACGGTCGTGCGTCTGTCCTCTTCCAGTTCGTCGGCGGCGAGTGCGAACCGCGCCCGGACGGTCCCCTCCCCGGAGTCGATGTCGACTGCGGCCAGCACGTCCTCTCCGTCCGCAGGCACAAACGGCGAGTCGATCGTCTCGGCGCCGAGTCGCTCGGCCGGCGGCGAGCCGATCGTTCCGGCGACGACGTCGCCGGCGCCGACCCGCTCGAGGAGCCACGCGAGTCGGTCGTCGTTCGCGCTCCGACGGTCGCCGGCTTTCGTCCCGAGGACCCGTCCCAGCCGATCCCCGTCGAAGCCGACGACGACCGCTTCCGAGCCGACCGCGACTGTTGGCACCCGATCGAGTTCTTCGGGCGCCTCGGTCGGCTCGTAGCGATCGTAGCCCCCGGCGACGGAGCCGGTCCGTTCGTACGCGGCGGCAAACGGTGCCGGCACGCCCGTCAGCCGCCGGTCGATCTCCGCTCGATCGACCGTCCCGGCGGCGACGATCGTGGCGTTGAGCACGAGCAGTCGCCGTAGCTCCGAGGCGAACTCTTCGGGGCGGTCGATCACGGGGAACAGGCCCGCTACGGTCAGCCCGAGCGTCGAGAACCCGACTCTCCTTGCGCCCACCTCGAGCGGGAACGCCACCAGCGGGTCTGTGACGTCCTCGAACCCGGAGATGTCGAGCTCGAACTCCCGCCCGGGGGTCGGTGGGTCACTACCCCCTGGAACCACGGCCGGCAGCAGCGACGGGCCATCTTCTGAGTCGACGGATCGCGCTAGATCCACCGCGGCGATAGCCAGGCCGTCCCCGGCCGGGAGCCACGCGGCGTACCACGGTCGGCCGCGGTCGTCGCCGAGACAGCCGGCAAGCGACGGGACGGCCGACGCGACGCCGAGTTTTAGGGCGCGTCGGCGCGAGAGTGACCGGTCGGGCATTGACGGCCATTTGCCACCGATTAGTATATACCGACCGATCGACACGAGCGACCGGTCGCGTCTCGCAACTGTCCGACACAACCACTTCGTCCGGCAACGTCGTAGTACGGTCGTGGACGACATCGATCTCACCGTCAAAACCGACCTACTGCCCGAGTCGACGCTCGTGATCTCGTTTCCCGAGGCGAGCATGGCGGCGCTGTCGGCGACCCAACACGTCATCGCGACGCTCGATCTCGACGAGGTGGGCCACGTCTCCGCCGACGGGCTGCCCGCGATTACGCCCTACTCCGAGGGGCGGCCGTACCATCACACTCGACTGTTCTCCGCCCCCGAAGTCGGCGTGACCGTCCTCACGAGCGAGCTTCCGGTGCCGATCCAGTTTTCGGAGTCGTTCGGACGGCTCCTGGTCCAGTGGCTCGACGATCAGCCCATCGAGGAGATCACCGTGCTCACCTCGATCCCGTTTTTGAACGCCGAAGAGCTGTTCTATGTCGCCTCGGAGGATTACGCCGACCGGCACTTCGAGGGCGACCTCGCCACGCCGTTGCAGGGCGGATTCCTGACCGGCGTCAACGCCAGTCTCATCGCCCGCGCGATCGACTGTCCGCTCCGGGTCGGCGTGCTCGCGACCGCGGGCAACCCGCAGGTCCCGGTCGACGGCAAGGCCGCCCTCCGGCTGGTCGAAGGGCTCGACGCGCTGTACGAGGTTGAGGTCGACACCGCCCAGCTCGAGGCGTTCGCGGCCGAATCGAGCCAGTACTACCAGCAATTCACCGAGCAGTTCGAGACCGCCCAGCGACAGGAGCGCCGCTCGCCGGAAGACTACGGGTACATGTAGCGGGCTACGAGCGCCTGCGGTACTCCTCGACGGTGAACCCGTCGTAGGGGGTCTCCCCGACGAGGTCCCAGTCTGTGCGATCCCAGTCGGGATAGACGGCGTCGCCCTCGTACTCGCCGGGCACCCGACTCAACACCATCCCATCGAGGTGAGGCTGGAACAGCTCGTAGATCGCCCCGCCGCCGAGCACGTACAGCCGGTCGGCCCCGAGCCGGCGGGCCTGCTCGATCGCCGCCTCGACGCCCTCGACGACCGCGGCCGTCTCGATGTTGTAGGAGGGGTCCGAGCGGCTCAACACGATCTGTGCCCGTCCCGGGAGATCATCGCGCATCGCCTCGAAGGTGCGCCGCCCCAGCGCGACGGGGTCGTCCGCGACGCGTGCGCGGTACTGCCGGCGGTCCTCTGGCAGACTCTCCCAGGGAATCTCGCCGTCGTCGCCGATGACGCCGTTTTCAGCGACCGCCGCGACCGAGATCAGCGTTACCTCGGATTCGGCCTCGTCGCCAGCGATTGTTTCCGTCCCGCCGTCCGGTCGCGCGGCTCCGCCGCGCCCGCCGGCGGCCAGATCCCTCCGAGTTTCGCGGTCGTCTCTGTCCATGGTCGAGAGCGTGGACGGATCAGCATACGCCTTTTGAACCCCCGCCCACCAGGTATATTACCGCGGCGCGGTGAGGACAGGTATGCGCCGCCGTCGGCTACTCGCCGGCCTCGGGACTGTTACTGCCGGCCTCGCCGGCTGCGTTCTCGGATCCGACGAGACCCCGACGCGATCCGGTTCCGACGGGACTCCGAGCGATGATGACGCGGACGACCGGACAGAGGGCGAGACCGACCGGACCGACAGGTCGAACGACGAGATTGGGGACGGCGAGACCGACGTGACCGACGAGACCGACCGGTCGAACGACACCGACGACGCGGAGACGGGCGATACGGACGACAGGACGGAGCTCGACTGGCCCTCAGAACCCTACGCCGAATACGAGACGACCGAGCTGACGATCCGCAGCGACGCCCCGACGGAGCCGACGGTGCTGGCCGCCATCGCCGATACCTCTCAGACCCGATACCGGGGGCTCAGCGACGCGACCGCCTTACCCGACGGCGCGGGCATGCTCTTCGTGTTCGCCAGCGAGCGGGAGAACCTGACCTTCGTCATGCGGGAGATGGACTTTGGCATCGACATCGTCTACGCCGACGCCGACGGGGTGATCACGCGGATTCACCACGCGCCCGCCCCCGGCCCCGACGAGAACGGCAACCAACAACGGTACCCGGGCGCGGGAAAGTACGTCCTCGAGGTGCCGCGGTTCTGGACCTCGCGAACTCTCGTCGAGACCGGTGAGCGAATGCTCTTCGAGCTGTAACGGTACCGGAGACGGGCGAGGCCGGCTTATGACGCGCCGGCGAGAACGAACGTGCTCTCGGCGTCGCCGGTCTCGATCTGGCGGGTCGCCGCGGCCGGCACTCTGACCGCGTCGCCGGACTCGAGCGCGACCGACTCCCCGTCGATTGTCACCGTCGCCTCGCCCTCGAGCAGCAGGTAGACCTCCTCGTGGTCCTGATCGGCGTGGTCGTGTTCGGGTCCGGTCCACCCGGGCTCGCACTCGACGACGGTGACGCCGAGCTTCTCGGTCTCGAGGGGCTCCCGAAGAAAGTGCATGCCGTCTCTGACCGACTCTACGTCCCGGTAGTTCACTTCCGTGTAGGACATACGAACGTTTCGGGGCCCACGGCTAAACTCGTGTCGCCGGATCGTCGACAGACGGTAGTTCTTCTCGGGCGGTCGGGAGAGCGCGGCGGCGAGAACAGACTCGATCGCGGCCCGATCAGAGCAGGCCGGTCTTCTGGAGTTTCATCAGGTCCTCGGTGTCGAGGGTCTCGCCTTCCTTGAACTTCTGATAGATCTCCTCTGCCTCCTCGCGGGCGGCCTCCTGCTCTTCCTCGCGGGCCTCGCGCTCGGCTTCCTCTTCCTCTTTGTCGAGCTCGCGGAGCCGTTTTTGAACCCGGACGAAATCCTCGTGATGCTGGTCCGCGGCCTCCTGGGCCTCGACGAACTTCTCGTGCATCTCGTCGGCCTCGTCGCGGATGTCGTCGGCCTCGCGGTAGGCCTCGATCATGCTGTTGTGGTGTTCCTGGGCCTCGTCGGCCAGGTCGGTCACCTGCTGGTGGTGTTCCGAGGCCTTCGCGCGGACCTCCTTGGCCTCGGTCTCGAGCTGCTCGAGCTCGTCGTTTTGATCGAGTTTGTCCTTTTTTTCCTGGAGCTTCTCGCGTTTGGTCTCGATTTTCTCGATGAGCTCGCGCTCGTCGTCGGCATCGAGCACCTCCGTCTGCTGTTTAAATTCGAGGTCCTCGATTTCCTCCTCGAGCTGCTCGATGTCCTTCCCCTGGTCGAGCTTGAGCTCGTCTTTCATCTGCTCGACTTTCTCGAACAGCTCGTTTGCCTCCGCGTTGAGCTCGTTTCGCTTTTCCTTGTGCTCTTGGACCTCGTCGTTGAGCTCGTCGCGTTTCTCGCGGTGGTGCTGGGCTTCGTCGACCTTCTCGCGAGTCTGTGCGTTGAGATCGTCGCGTTTCGAGGCCCGCTCCGAGGCCATCTGGTTGAGATCGTTGCGCCGATCCCTGAGCTGCCCAGCCAGCTTGATCAGCTCGCCTTTCGATTTCGTCTCGAGGTCCTCGTCGGTGATCGATACGTTCTTGAATTCGTCTATCGAGTCTGCCATGGTTGTGTCTCGGTGCCATCTCCACCCCGGCGACGGACGGCCGCGTCACTCCCGGTCGGCTGACGTCGAGAGTAAGCCGCTCCTGTCATCTTGTGACACGCTGCTTCCGGAACGCCGTGGCGTTCTGGTAGACTGATGTACCGATGGTCGAGAGTTAAATATTCCGGTCCCGCGGCTCCGTGGGGCAGTTTCACACGCCCGCGAGCCGTCAGCGCTTTGCCCGGCCGCGGCCAACCGAAGCTATGAGCGCGTGGGTCAGCCTGTTTTCCGGTGGCAAGGACTCCTCGTGGGCGCTGTACCGCGCCCTCGAGCGAGGACTCCCGGTCGAGCGGCTGGTGACGGTCCACCCGACCGGCGACTCGTACATGTATCACGTCCCGGCGACCGAGCTGGCCCGGCTCGCGGCCGAGAGCATCGGGATCGAACTCCACGAGGTCAGGCCGCCGGCGTTCGCCAAGGCGACCGACGCCGGCGCCCGCGGCGACGCGGAACTCGAGCCCCTCGAGGCCGCCCTGGCGGAGCTGGCCCCCGAGTTGGGCGGGCTCGCTGGCGTGACCGCCGGCGCGGTCGAGAGCGAGTACCAGACCTCGCGGATCCGGGGGATGTGCGACCGCCTCGACGCGGAGCTGTTTGCGCCGCTGTGGCAGGAGGACCCCGAGAGGCTCCTCCGGGCGATGCTCGCGGCTGGCTTCGAGATCACCGTCGTCGCGGTCGCCGCTGCCGGGCTCGACCGGTCCTGGCTCGGCCGCCGGCTCGACGGGGCGGCACTGTCGGAGCTGCTCGATCTTCAAGCGCGCTACGGAGTCCACCCGCTGGGCGAAGGTGGCGAGTTCGAGACCGTCGTGACCGACGGCCCGCATATGGCCCGGCCGATCGAACTCGACGCGACCCCGACCTTCGACGGAACCCGCGGACACCTCGAGATCGAGGGCGCCCGGCTCGGTGAGTCCTAAGCGACCGTGTCGATCCGGTCGACCGGCGTCACCGAGTAATCGACCGAGAGCGTGTCCTTGACCGCCCGGATCTTGCCCACGAACGTCGAGATCTCCTCCAGAGACCCTTCGAGGACGAACAGCTCCATGCAGTAGTGGTTCCCGACGTGGTTGTGGACGTGTGAGGTCACCAGGCTCTCGTACTCGTGGCGCAGCCCCATCATCCGACTCTCGATGTCCGTCCCGTCGAAGTCAAAGAGCACCGTCACCGTACCCATGAGCTGACGATCCTCGAGCCGCTCGTCCTCGAACTCGCCCAGCAGGTTCCGGGAGGCCTCCCGGACGACCTCGCTGCGCCCGGTGTAGCCGTGTTCCTCGGCGAACGCGTCCAACCGCTCGAGCAACGTCTCCGGCATCGAGACACTGACAACTGCCATATATTAACGATTTTCCAGTTCGATATTAAGGCTTGGCATCTCGGTGAGGGGCGGCTCGGCGAGTGGCCTCGTCACACGGGGCTCGGTGGGGGTAACCTCTCGTCATCGCCGCCCGATCGTGGTACCGGGCGACCGGACTAGTGGGTTGTGTTGTCGACCCGTCGGTCTCGGGACACGGCGATCAGCGCCGCTCGCGTACCCGGTTGCTGGTCGTGACGTCGATCGAGAGCTTCGCGGTCGTCCGGATCCAGTCGAGATACCCCTGGAGCCGGTCGGCCCCGCGCAGCGCCGCCGCGGTGTCGTACTCCTCGCGGAGCTGTTCGTTGGTAAAGAGCGCGTGGATCTGGTCGTGACACGGCCGACAGAGCCGGATCGTCTCGCTGGTCCGTCGCCGTTCCGGGCGTAGGTGATGGTCCTGAAACGCCTGCGGGTCGGCGATGGCCTCGTCGGGGAACCGCCGCCGACAGAGCGCACACGTCGCCATCTCCGATCCGTCGGGTCAGTCCTCGAGGGCGTCGGCGATCCGGTCGAGCGACCGCCGGACATCGTGAACCTCGTCGCGGAGCTTTCGCACCTCTCGGATCAGCTCCTCGTCGGTCTCGCCGCCCTGCGCCCCGGGACTGCCGCGGCCGCCGGCGCCGGGACCCCCACCACCCATCCCGCCGGGGCCACCGCCCATCATGCCGCCCATCATCTGCGCGAACGGATTGCCACCGGGGCCGCCGCCCATCATCTCCTCGGGCGGCCCGCGCTCGCCGTCCTCGCCCTCCTCGCCGCGCTGCTGTCGGATCTCCTCGACGCGCTCCCGGAAGGACTTCTCGCCGTCTTCGCTCTCGGACTCCACGGCGTCGGCCTCCTCGGGCTCGTCTGTCTCGTCTCCCATACCACACGTTCCGGATCCCGGCGGAAAAGAATTCCGTCGGCCCGCCACGCAAGCCTTATGTACAGTTCTGCCCATCATTGTATGTATATGACCGAAACCGTCGCGCCGGCGGTCGACTCGATACTGACGGCGGCCGAGCGGCGAGGGGGCGGGGCCTACACCACCGTCGAGGCCCGATCGTTCGCGGCCGCCTTCGAACGGGCCGAGGCCGACGACCGGGTCCCGGTGATCGCGGAGATCAAGCCCACCTCGCCGACGACAGAGGGCGAGCGCGACGCCGACCCCGTTGCGCTCGCCGAACAAATGGTCGCGGGCGGGGCGGCCGCGCTGTCGGTGCTCACCGAACCCGAACACTTCGGCGGCGACCTCGAGACGCTGAATCGGGTCCGGTCGGCGGTCGACGTGCCGGTGTTGCGCAAAGACTTCCTCCTGCGCGAGGCCCACCTCGACGTGGTCGCGGCCGACGCCGTGTTGGTGATCGCCCGCTTCGTCGAGGACCTCCCAGGACTGGTCGCGGCGGCCCGCGAGCGTGGCTTTCAGACACTCGTCGAGACCCATACGCGGGCGGAACTCGAACGAGCCGTTGCGGCGGGGGCGGATCTCGTCGGCGTGAACAACCGCGATCTCGCTCGTCTTGAGGTCGACCTGTCGACCTTCGAGTCGGTCGCGCCGGCCGCGCCCCCGGAGACGACCCTGGTCGCCGAGAGCGGACTCCGGACCCGGGCCGACGTCGAGCGCATGCGGGCCGCCGGCGCCGACGCCGTTCTGGTCGGCTCGGCGATCATGGACGGGCCCGTGGCGGAGACGACCGCCCGGCTCGCGGGGGTGGACCGATGACCACGCCGACCGAGAGCGGGTCCAGGCGGCCCGAGTCAGACGGCAAGTACGGCGCCTACGGGGGACAGTACGTCCCCGAGGCGCTGATGCCCGCGATCGAGGAGCTGACCGACGCCTACGAGCGGTACGTGCTCGACAACGAGGACGGGTTCATCGACGAGTTCCGCCGCCGGCTGGCGGATTTTGGCGGCCGGCCCACGCCGCTCCAGCGGGCCGACCAGCTCTCGACCCGGTACGACCGCGAGGTGTATCTCAAACGCGAGGACCTGCTGCACGGCGGGGCCCACAAGCTCAACAACGCCCTGGGACAGGTGCTGCTCGCACAGTACATGGGCAAAGACCGGATCATCGCAGAGACCGGCGCCGGCCAGCACGGCACCGCGACCGCGATGGCCGCCGCGCACCTCGATATGCCCTGCGAAATCTACATGGGCGAGACCGACATCGCCCGCCAGCGGCCCAACGTCTTCCGGATCCGGACGAACGGCGCCGAGGTGGTGCCGGTCACGACCGGTCGGGGCACGCTCAAGGAGGCCATCAGCGAGACGATGCGGGACTGGGCCGGCTCCGTCGAGCACACACACTACGTGATCGGCTCGGTCGTCGGGCCCCACCCGTTCCCGGCGCTCGTTCGCACGTTCCAGTCGGTCATCTCCGAGGAGGCCCGCCGGCAGGCCCGCGACCGGATCGGCCGGCTGCCGGACTCGGTGGTGGCCTGTGCCGGCGGCGGCTCGAACACGATGGGTGCGTTCGACGCGTTCAGAGACGACGACGTCGCCCTGTACGCCGTCGAGGCCGGCGGCTCCTCGCTGAGGGTCGACCAGGACCGCGGCGTCGCGCCCAACTCGGCCTCGCTGTCGACCGGCACCGAGGGCGTCCTCCACGGCGCCCGGACGAAGCTGCTGCAAGACGGTGACGGACAGATCGTCGAATCGCACTCGGTCTCGGCCGGGCTGGATTACGCCGGCGTCGGGCCCGAACTGGCCCACCTCGTCGACCAGGGCCGGGTCGAGCCGGTCGCCGTCGACGACGACGACGCCCTCGAGGCCTTCCACCGGCTCTCGCAGGCCGAGGGCATCATCCCCGCCCTCGAGACCGCCCACGCCTTCGGTTATCTCGAAGCCGTCGCCGAGGGACGGGCAGACGGCCTTGGCGAGGTGGTGCTCGTGAACGTCTCCGGGCGAGGGGACAAGGACTTGGAGACGGTGCTCGAGGAGACCGCGGATCGGGATCTGTCGGTCGCGCCCGACATGGACGTCCTCCGGCGAGCCGGCGGTCTCGGGGGCGGTCAGGCCGACGTCGCCGACCGGGGGGAGTGACCGTGGGACTCACCGGAGCCTTCGAGCAGCCGGCCTTCGTCCCGTACCTGGTCGCGGGCGACCCCGGGTACGAGGCCTCGCTCGCGTACGTGGAGGCGCTCGCGGACGCCGCCGACGTCATCGAGTTGGGCCTGCCCTTCTCCGAGCCGATCGCCGAGGGGCCGACGATCCAGGAGGCGATCGTCCGCGCGCTCGAGGGTGGGATGACCCCCGAGCGGTACCTGGCCTTCGTCCGGGAGCTTTCCGTAGAGACGCCGATCGTCTGTATGACCTACTACAACTTGCTCTACCAGTACGGCGACGAGCCGGGCCCGCGGCCGTTCGTCCGCGCGGCTGCCCGGGCCGGGATCGAGGGGTTCGTCGTGCCGGATCTGCCCGTCGAGGAGGCCGACCCGTTGCGGGCCGCCTGCGACGAGTTCGACCTCGATCTGATCTTCATCGTTGCCCCCACCACAGAGGGCGACCGGCTGACGCGGATCCGCGAGCTCGTCTCGGGGTACGTCTACGTCCAGGCCCGCATGGGGACCACCGGCGCTCGCGAGGACGTCTCCGATCGCACGGCGGCGTCGCTTGCCCGGATCGAGGACTGGCCCGTCCCGAAAGCCGTCGGATTCGGCATCAAGACCGGTGCACACGCCGAACGGATCATCCGGGCCGGCGCCGACGGGATCATCGTCGGCTCGGCGCTGGTCGAGATCGCCGCGAGCGGCGAGGAGCAAGCGACCGTCGCCGACCGCGTCGCGACCAAGGCCGCCGAACTCAAACGCGGCGCCCTCGCCGGTCGCGACCGGTAGAGCCGACACGCCTTCTCTGTCCTCCGGCACACCCCATCGCCCAACCGTTGTGAACGCGCCGTCCAGCAGTCGGCCGTTCTGCGGTGTCGGGGAGTGGCCCCGACAGGAGGAACATCACAGATCAGGCCGTGGCGTCCCAGACGCTCGCGTCCTCGACCGGCACGGTCCGACAGCCGGTGAAGACGAACCTGGCGCCGCCCTCGGCGCTCTCCTCGACTCGCACCTCCCAGTCGTGGGCGTCGGCAACCCGGCGGACGATCGCGAGGCCGAACCCGGTGCCGTCATCGTCGGTGGTAAAGCCCGGCTCGAACACCTGCTCGCGGTCCTCTTCGGGGATTCCGGGACCGTCGTCGGCGACGTAGAATCCTTCCCTGTCGTCGAGCGCGCCGACGGTGATCGTCACGTCCGGACCGGCGTGTCTGACCGCGTTCCCGACCAGGTTCTCGAAGAGGTGTCGCATCCGGCCGGTCTCGCCCTCGACGGCCACCGCCGAGGCGATCTCGAGCTCCGCCTCGGCCGCGCAGGTGCTGTGTGCCTCCTCTGCCAGCCCGCGAAGACTTAGACAGTCGGTCTGGCTAACCGTCTCGCCGGTCCGGGCGAGCGTGAGCAGCTCGTCGATCATCTGCTCCATGCGGTCGTGTGCGGTCGCGACCTTCTCGAAGTACTCCGGCTCGCCGGTCTCCCGGGCGAGCTCGGTCGCGGTTTCGGCCATATCGAGCGGCGACCGCAGGTCGTGTGAGATCACCGAGACGAACTCCTCGAGGCGCTCGTTCTGCCGGATCAGCTCGCGGCGGCGCCGCTCCTGTTCGGAAACGTCCCTGAGGATCCCGACCGAGCCCCGAAACTCCCCCTCGAAGGGCAGCGCAGCCATGTGGTCCCGGCAGGGGATCGGCTCGCCCTCTCTAGGGTAGATGTCGACCCCGAACTGCTGGGTGTCCGGGCCGCGACTCGAGACGATCCGTGCGAGCATCTCGTTTGCCCGTTCGACGCCCTCGTCCGATTTGATCAGGCTCGTCGGCGCACCGATCACCTCCTCGCGGTCGTAGCCGACCAGCTCGAGGAAGGCGTCGTTGACGTACTCAAAGGTGGCATCGGTCCCGACCACGTAGATCGGGTAGTCCAGCGCCCGCAACACCGTCGAGTACCGCTCGGACTCCCGGGCGCTGCGGTACTCGTGGGCGGCGTGTTCGACGCGGTTCGCCAGCCGCTGGTACTGATCGGGGCCGCCCTTCTGGAAGTAGCCCGTGACGCCGGTGTTTATCGCCCGGCTCGCGATCTCCTCGCTCCCCTTTCCGGTGTATAGCACGAACGGGAGCCGCGGTCGGCGGTCCCTGATCGCCTCGAAGAGCTCGAGACCGTCCATTCCGGGCATGTCGTAATCGCTGATCACGCAATCGATCGAGCCGTCGAGCCGGTCGAGTCCCTCCTCGGGCCCGTTCGCGGTGAGTACCTCCGCGCTCGCGAGTTCGCGTTCGAGGTAGGCCTCGGCCAATTCGAGAAACGACGAGTCGTCGTCGACATGAAGTACCGTGATCGGTCGTTCGACCGTTCGCTCCGTGCTCATGGATTGTTCAACGTATATTGTATCAGGGATTGCAATAAAAAAGCCTCGCGGTTCCCGCGACCGCAAGCGTTTTCGCCGCCCCAGGCGGGACTGTCTCCATGCCCGCGTTCACCGCGACGGTCACCGTCGGGCTCAAGCAGGACGTCCTCGACCCCGAGGCCGAGACGACCCGTCAGGCCCTCGAACGGCTCGGATTCGAGCTCGAGGCGCTCCGGACGGCCGACCGCTTCGAGCTCGATCTTGCCGCCCCCGATCCGGCGACCGCCGAGGAGCAGGCGACCGAGATGACCGAGCGACTGCTCGCGAACCCGACGCTGCACGAGTACGAGGTGACGGTCGACCGACGATGACCGTCGCCGTGATCCGGTTCGGCGGGAGCAACTGCGACCGTGACGCGATCCGGGCGCTTCGGACTCTCGGGATCGACGCCGAGCTCGTCTGGCACGCCGACGGGCTGCCCGCGGACGTTACCGGCGTCGTGCTCCCGGGCGGGTTCTCCTACGGCGATTACCTTCGGGCCGGCGCGATCGCGGCCCGGACGCCGATCCTCGACGAGGTCCGTCGGGTGGCCGCCGACGGTCTCCCGGTGCTCGGGGTCTGCAACGGCGCCCAGATCGGCTGTGAAGCCTCGCTCGCGCCCGGGGCATTCACCACCAACGACCGGGCGCGGTTCCGCTGTGAGCGTGTCCTTCTCCGGGTCGAGACGACCGACACCCCCTGGACTCGGGCCTACGAGGCCGGCGAGATCATCGAGTTGCCGATCGCCCACGCCGAGGGCCGGTTCGTGATCGAGTCCAACCGGCTCGAGACTCTCAAGCGGGGCGACCGCGTTCTGTTCCGGTACTGTGACGCCGATGGCCGGACGACCGCGGCGGCGAACCCCAACGGCTCGACGGATAACGTCGCCGGGATCGTCGGCGAGACCGGCGCGGCCGTGATGATGCCCCACCCCGAGCGGGCGACGCTCTCGAACACCGGCGGTACCGATGGTCGCGGGGTTCTCCGGGCCTTTGCCGACTGAATCCAGAAGGGGAACGGGGTCTGGAGCGTGTGACAATCCCCGGCCGGATTTCGGATTCCGAGGACTCCGACCCCTACGTGTTCATTGTGCACCCACCGACTAATAGCCGCGCCTGCCGGAGTGAAAGTAAAACTGGCCGGCTCAGTCGGTAAGGGGCAGACAGTAGCCCCGCTCGCGCCCGCGGACGGCCGCCCAGGTGCGCCGACAAGAACAGGAGACCTGCTCGAAGACCGTCGGATCCTGCCGGAGAGCAAAGTCCGCGATCGCCCGCTGGACGCGGTCGTCACACTCCCCGCAGTTGTGCGGCCCGCGGTCGCTTCCGTGGCCAACCGGGTCGGAGACGACCAGGGCGTCGGCGTCTGCGGTCGCCGCGAGGACCGCGGTCACCGACCAGAGCCACGGTGGCCGGTAGCCGTCTTCGAAGTACAGCCGCTCGACCATGGTGTGGCGCTGGACGTTACAGGGGTTCATCGAGACGGTGTGACAGCCCTCGACGCCGGCACACCGCCGGATCGATCGCTCCATGTCCGCGATGGCCTCCCCCTCCGAGAGGAAGGGCGGCTTCAACAGTAGGTAGGCTTTGACCCCCGCGCCGGCCGCCCGCGCCTCGGCGGTGGCGCGCTCGTAGTCCACGAACTGGAAGTACTTGTTGACACAGTCGTGGCGAATCCGGTCGGTCGCGGTCTCGAGCCCTACGGCGACGTCGGTCTCGAGGCCCCGGTCGGTGAACGTCCGGAGCCGCTCTGCGTCGACGAAATCCGGCAGGGATTCGACGACGATCCGGTCGCGGTCGGCGAACTCCTCGGCGATCGCCGCCCGGGTCTCGGCCGGGATCTCGCGCTCGTCGAGGAAGGATCCGGAGGTGTAGATCTTGACCTGGCCGGCGGGCTCCTCGGCGTGTTCGCGCTCGTAGGCCAGGCTCCTCTCGATCTGGCTCAGCAGGTCCTCGTGGGCGACGGTCCCGCCGTCGACGCTCTCGGCGACGTAGCCACACATCGTACAGCTGCCGGCCCGAGCCAACCGACAGCCACCGGTGTTGAGAGCGATTGTCAACGAGTCGTAGACCCCCTCTGGGGTGTTGTCCTCCTCGAGCCAGACGCGGGTCGGCTCCCGTCGGTCGTACTCCCGGTCGTTCTCGGCGCGGATCGCCCGCATCGCCCGGTTGTGGGCGTCCATTCCCCGGCCCTGCTCGTCGAGTTCCGGGTCCGGCTCGG
>CAYRQD010000003.1:0-20566 GCA_964426325.1 uncultured Halobacteriales archaeon
TTGATGGCTTCGACGGCCTGATGAATCCCTTTCTGGACGAGATTCGCGGTCAACTCCGTGTCCTCGCGTAGCTGGTCGTACAGTGCATCTTCGGCCTTCGCCTTCGATATAACCTGGTAGCCGTCGTCGCCGTGCCAGCACCACTCGCTCGCGGTGTTGGAACAGTATTTGAATTGCTCGATAGTTTCCCGCAGGTGTTTATTTGCGCCTTCGGGGGTGTCGAGCTTGATAACGGCGGTTCGACGGTACTCCACGATATATTCATATATCTCCTTGTAGTTGGTTAATGTTAGGAGTTAGCAGGCAACAGTCTGGCTGCTGGCCGATTCTGGGTCGGCTTCCTCCCCACGCTACTCGCTTGTGCTTCCGCCGGGGCCAGAAGCCCGGCGCTTCTTGAGGGTGGGGCCTCCGCCTCGAATTAGGTGATACTGCTCGGCGCGGCGCTTGCGGCGGCCGTCGCCGTCGCGGCGTGGCGCAAGCGCCCGGACCCGATGGCGATGCCGCTGGCGGCGCTGATGATCGCCAGCCTCGCGTGGGCGATTCCCTACGCCGTCAGCCTCGAGGTCGGCGACCCCGCCCAGGCTACGGTGTGGTACCGTCTCCGGTACCCGGGAGCGGCCTCGCTCCCCCCGGCGTATCTCATCGTGGCCATCGCCTACGCCGGCTACGAAGAGTGGCTCACCAAGCGGCTGGCCGTCGGGCTCGCTGTCGTCCCGGCCATTTCGGTGGTGCTCGCCTGGGCTGGCGGGACTACGGACCTATTTTGGATGGGTGCGACCGTCGAATCGGTCGGTACCGCGAGCGCAGTCAAGCCAACCTTCGGCCCCTGGTACGCGATTCATTCGGATAGATCTATGCGACAATCGTGTTTGCGTTCGCTCTGCTGCTCCGAACCGCGATCAAGGCTGGTCGGGTTCGTAAACGGCGCTGTCTGTTGTTTCTTTTCGGCGGGCTCGTGCCGTTCGCGTTCAACTTTGTCGAGTGGAGTCCCTGTCCTCAAGGAGCAACGCAACGAGCAAAGCGAGTGAGTAGCGCAGTAGGGCGGGGAGGAAACGACAACCCGCACTAATAAGTAACTTTGGGGCTACATTGAACATCGTGTCGGACGACGACTACCACCGTCGAACCGCCATCACACGGCTCTCTGTATCCCCCACCGACGAGTCGCTCCTCGGAGATACCATCGAGGAGTGGAAACAAGGATGCCAGATTGCTGTGGACAAAGCGTGGATGCAGTGTCACTCCAAGTCCGACGTGCAACAACTCGCCTACGACGACGTGCGAGCGAACACGGGTCTCGGCAGCCAGCACGCCATTCTCGCGTGCCACCAAGCCCCCGAGAACATCAAATCCTGCATCTCTCGCCGTCAAGACGGGAAGAAAGCCAGCAAGCCCACGTGCACGAGTCCGACCGTCACATACGACAGTCGGACGATGACCATCTTCCCCAACAAAGAGCAGGTTTCACTCACCACGCACGGCGACCACGCTCGCGTTCGTGCCGACCTCATACTTCCCGACGAAGAGGACGGTTACCAGCACCAGTATCTCGACAGTGACAAATGGGAGCCGACGGAATCCACGCTCCACTATCGAGACGGAGAATGGTACTTACATCTCGGATTCCGCAAACCCAAGCAAGACGCCGAAGAGGAGAAGACCGAGAACGGAACGATTCTCGGCGTTGACCTCGGCGTGACCGAAATTGCTGTCACCAGCACAGCCCGCTTTTTCTCGGCTGGTGAACTCAACCACAAGCGACGGGAGTTTGAGCGCGTGCGTGGCGACCTCCAAGAGTGTGGCACGCGGAACGCACACCGCACGCTCGAAAGCGTGAGTGGACGGGAAGACGAGTACGTGAAACACGTCCTCCACAGCGTGGCAAATGGCATTGTCAAGGAAGCCCTCCGCTACGACTGTGACGGTATCGTGTTCGAAGAGCTAGATGGTATCCGTGAGCGACTCCCCGAAGCTGCGTGGCACTCAGAGTGGGCGTTCGACCGCTTGTTCGAGTACGTCGAATACAAGACCGAAGTCGAAGGATTGTTCGTGGAGACGACGACCCCGGAGAACACCAGCAAGCGGTGCGCTGAGTGTGGGTGTATCCACGACGATAATCGCCCGTCACGCGATACGTTCGAGTGCCAGCAGTGTGGGAATCAGAATCACGCCGACTACAATGCTGCCAAGAACGTGGCAGACGTGTATCTCCGACGCGAGCAACAGTCCTCGCGTGGGAGGGGCGTCAGTCAATACGCCCTGAAGTCTGGGACGGTGACGCCGAATCGGGGATACACCCCGTACTCAGACGAGCCAGAGGCCGAGTCCACGGACAAGCCCCACCCTCAACGAGCGAGCCCGTCAGGGCGAGCGAAGTAGAGTGGGGTAGTTGACCGTCCCTTTCCGACTCGGACTCGCCCCGGTGTCTGCGGTCGATTTCACGCCCGCCACGGCGGCCATCGCGGGACTGATCTTCTGGGTCGCGCTGTACCGTGGCGACCTGCGGAACCTCCCGCCGGTGGCCTACCAGAACGTCCCGGCGTTGTTGGGCGACGCCGTACTCGTGTTCGATCCGGCCGACAGGCTGATCGAGGCCAACACCCGGGCAGAGAGCCTCTTCGAGGAGATCGAGGCCGGCGTCACTGCCGCCGATCTCCTGGGTGACGCGCCCGACGCTCTCGACGGCACCGTCGTCTCGCCGGCGCAGGGAGAGTACGAGCTCCGGTCGTCGCCGGTGACCGACTGGCGGGACACCCGAGTCGGGACCGTGGTCGTGTTGCGCGACGTCACGGAGCTGAAGGCAAGCGAACAGCGCCTGAGCGTCGTCAACCGCATCCTCCGACACAACCTCCGGAACGAACTCACGGTCATCCTCGGCGAGGTCGATCGGCTCGCCGACCAGCCGGACAACGACGAGGCCCTCGAACGCCTGGGAACGGCCGCGACCCGGCTCTCCCGGCTCAGCGAGAAGGCCAGACACATCCGATCGTCCAGGGTCGGCGCAGACGCCCCGACCGTCGCGGTGGACCTGGCGGCCGTCGCGGAGTCGGTGCTCGCCCAACACAGAGAGCGATCCCCTGCCGCGCGGCTCTCTTTCGAGAGCCCCGAGGCGGCGTTTGTCTCCGCGCCCGACCGGGAGGCCGTCGAGACGATCCTCGACAACCTCCTCGAGAACGCGATCGAGCACCACGATCGGGCACAGCCCTCGGTCGCGGTGACCGTCGACCCCGGCGATCCGGTCGTCCTCCGGGTGGCCGACGACGGTCCCGGGATCCCGCCGGCCGAGCGCGAGCCGCTGACCCAGCGAGAAGAGAGTCAACTCGAGCACGCCAGCGGCCTCGGCCTGTGGCTCGTCCGGTGGCTGGTCGAAGCCGCCGGCGGCACCCTTGCCTTCGCGGACCGTGAGCCCCGCGGGACGGTCGTCACCGTCCGCCTACCGCCGGCCGAGAGGCCCGAGTCCGAGCGGTCCAAGTCCCACTCGGCTCCGGTCGGGCTGCCGGCCGACCGGTGAGAGTTTACAGTACCGTCTCGGTGTCGTAGGACCCGAGCCGTCGGACCCAGCCGTCGGCGGCGATCTCCTCGACGACCCCGAGCGCGACCTCGGTGCGTTCCTCGTAGAGCCCGGCCGCGATGTCGAAGTGAAAGACGTAATCTCCGAGCCGCTCGCCGCTTGGACGGGACTCGACGCGGGTGAGGTTGATGTCGTTGTCGGCGAACGGCTCCAGCAATTCGAGCAACAGCCCCGGATAATCCACCTCCGGGTAGACGATGAACGTGGTCTTGCCTCCGGCCTCGGTCCGGGCCGCCGCCGGCCCGACGACCAGGAACCGGGTGGCGTTCGAGGATCGGTCCTGGATGTCCTCGGCCAGCAACTCGAGTCCGTCGCCGGCGTTGGCCGGGTGTCCGACCGCGGCCACCGACGGATCCTCGCGGGCCTGCTCGATCCCCCGAGCCGTACTGGCGACGGCCTGTCGCTGGATCCCCGGGTAATGTGCGTCGAGATACGAGCGACACTGCGCGAGCGCCTGGGTGTGGCTCGCGACGGTCTCGAAGCGCTCGCGCTGGGCGAGCAGAGCGTGTCGGATCGGCGTGACGATCTCCCTGGTGACGGCGATCTCGTACTCGGCGAACGCGTCGAGCGCCTCGGTCACCGACCCCTCGATGCTGTTCTCGACGGGCACGACCCCTCGGTCGTGGACACCCCCGGCGACCGCCTCGACGATCGCCGTGACCGACTCGGCGAACGCGATCTCGCCGTCCGCCGCGATCGTCTGGGCTGCCCTGTGAGAGTAGGTTCCGGCCGGCCCCAGCGTGAGCACGTCCATACCCGTCTTACACCCGATCGGGTGAAAAACGCCCCGACCGGCTCACAGCACGACGACCAGGGCGGCCGCGGCGAGCGCGATCAGCCCCGCGAGCAGGGCGAAATCCACCGCGGGAGAGACCACGCTCTCGGTTCGTCGGCTCATACACAACGTTTGAAAGCCTGCGCACTTCAGGCTGTGCCCCCGAATATCACTCGTGATACTCGGCGTGCTCGCGGAGCAGCGCTGCCCGCTCTTCCCGGCCGAGTCGGTCGTATGCCCGGGCCTCGTAGGCGAGTGGAAGCACCGGCACGGTGTGGTCCCCGAGCGCGACCGTTCGTCGGAGCTCGCCGATCGGCGGCGGCTCGGTCCAGCTCCCGTCGGCGCGGCGCTTCTCGACGCCGCCGATCAGCTCGACGGTGACGCCGCCGATCCGGGCCGCCCCGAGAGACGACCGGATCCGCTCGGACTCGACGCGCTCGACCGGCTCGGTCACCGCCCCGCCGAGCAGTGTCTCGGCCGCGCGGGCCCCGGCCGCGGTCGTCTGGACGTCGACGTCGTCCGGCTTGATGAGGACCCCTTGGAGGGCGAAGCTCGTCGAGCCGGTCAGGGCCCACGGCTCCCCGAGCCCGTCGAGCTGTCTCGCGAGCGTCCGGACCGCGTCGGCGTGTGTTGCCGGGAGCGTCGCGCTCACGACTCCTCGGGGCGCCAGACGCCCGGCTCGACGAACCGCTCGGAGCGGCGGCGCCGGTTGCGCTCGGCGAGTTGCCCCCACTCGGCCAGTCCGGCCTCGACTCGCGCGCCCGGTACGCCGATTACCTCGCCGACGGCCGCGAGCTCCCGGGGAGCCCGCAGCGCCAGGTGACTCGCGGGATCTGCGCTCACGACGTAGGGGGTCTCGTAGGTCTCGATGAGCGCCCACAGCCGGCCGAGCTCGCGGATCGCCTGCACCCGGGTGCCACCCTCCGCGCGGAGCACCGGCGCCAGGGAGAGCTCGAGCCGGACGCCGTTGTCGGCGGCAGTCCGGGCGAGCACGTCGTCGACTCCGCCGTCGTCGCCGGCCGTGGGATGGGCGAGCACGTCGACCGCGGGCTGGGTCACCGCCCACTCGTTTATTCTCCGGTCGCCGCCGTGGACCGCGACGATCGTCGCGCGGTCGCGGTGCGAGCCGACGAATCCGGTCGCCTGGCCCGGGTCCTCGGCCCTGACCTCGACGCCGGTCACGACGTCGATCCCGTAGGCGTCGGCGATCTCCTCGCGGTCGTATTCGGCGGGGTGGTCGCCGTGGTTCCGGATCGCGAGCCCGTCGTAGCCGTATTCGGCGGCGGTCAGCGCCAGCCGCGCGGCCGTGCTCTCGCCCTCCGGATGCGTGCGGACCGCAGCGTAGGCGCCGTCCATCTACAGCCCCTCGAGCAACTCGTCGGCCGCCGCGACGGCCTTCGGTCGCTTCGCCGGGTAGGCCTCGATCTTCCCCCGCAGCGTGATCCCGTCGCCGAGTCTGATCGTCCCGTTGTAGGCCGCCTGCTTGTCGAGCGAGACGTACAGGCTGACGTTCTCGTTGACCCGATCGTCGAGTTCCTCGCGGAGCCGCTGCCGGTCTCGCGGGGACAGCTCGCCCAACCGGCCGAGTAGGACCCGCAGGTCGTCGGCGTTCTCGACCCGAGCCGACAGTACGGTGATCGGATCGCCGTAGTGGCCCTCGGTGGTCGCGCGGTCGATCCCGAACTCCTCCGGGAGCAGCTGCCGGAGGGCCGCTTCGACGCGGGCCTCGGCCTCCGTGGCGTAGACGAACGCCCGAAGGTCGACATAGTGCAGCGGGATCGACGACATGAGGGCGGCTACTCCGCCGACTCGAGAGAGTCCTCGGGGACGCCCTGTTCCTGGCCGTCCTCGAAGGAAACGGTGTAGTTGGGGTCGCCGAACATCGTCTCGACGACCTGCGTGATCGTTCCTTCCTCGCCGTCGAACTCGCTGTGCTTGTCGTGGAGAATCACGCGGTCGTCTTCCTCGAAACTCATACCTGAACTTGCCGCGGTCCGGACAAAAAGGGCGCGATTCCCGGCGTCGGGGCGATCTCGAAGGCTTAACCTCGCCCGCGAGCAAGACCGGCGTATGGACAGGACAGCCGACGCGACTGCTCTGCCCCGCCCCAGGCCGGCTCCGCCATGACCACCGTCGACGAGCTCTGGTATCTCGCCGACGAGGCCCGCGACCGGGCCGAGCGGACCTACTACCGGCTGGCCGACCGGTACGACCCCCTCGAGTTCGAGACGACGAAGCGGGTCTCTCGGGACCGGTTCCGGACCGTCGCCGAGCGGATCCGCGAGAACGGCGCCCCCTACGGCGCGCACACGCTTGCCTACCGACCCGCCGGCGAGCTGGTGTTGGTGCGCCACGAGGCGGTCGGCCTGTGGGTGCTCCCCGGCGGCGAGGCCCGCGAGGGGGAACCGTTTCCGGCAGCCGCCCGACGAGAGCTGCGCGAGGAGGCCGGTCTCGAGGCAACCTACGAGGGGCTGGGACTGCTCGGCCGGGTGGAGTTCCGGGCCGGCGAGCACGCCACTTGGGGTGTGCTCCCGATCTTCGAAGGCCAAACCGACGGCGAGCCGACCGCGGAGGACCCCGACGGCGAGATCACCGCCGCGCGGTGGTTCGCCGAGCTCCCGCCCGACACCCGGGATCGGAACCAGCTCCGCCGGTGGATGGACCGCCGGCTGGAGTGAGGAGCCGTCAGCCGTATTGCCGCGGGGTCCGTTGCCGGCACATGTACGGGGTCGTCACCAGGAACGCCGAGGAACTCTCGTGGGCGGAGTTCGACCGCGGGTTCTACGAGGTCAAAGACGTCACGGGCCGTCAGGAGGACCCGGTCCCGGAGGGGGTGAACATGATCTCCTGTCACGGCGACTCGACGGCCGCACAGGAGGAGGCACTCGTCCCGGTCAGCGACGAGGGACTCCCGGCTACCCGCGAGCGCAAGTATTTCGACTGGGGGTACGTCTGTCCGACCCACGACGGTTACCGGGAAGGGCTGCTCGAGCTGCTCGGGGACGCGGCCGCGGTCAACGGCGACGTTCGGCTCGACGATGTCGGGTTCCCGCGCCCGGAGTACTGTCACTGCGAGCGCTGCGAGGACCGGTTCGCGGACAGCGAGTTCGCCGACCGCACGCGCTGGCGCGCGTCGGTGATCACCGCCTTCGTCGCCGAGGCGCGCGAGCGGGTCCCCGGAGAGCTGTCGCTGACGCTGTACCCAGACCCGATGCCCGGACACCTCTACGAGCGCAGCGGGCTCGACCTCGCGGCGCTCGAAGCCCACGTCGATCGGTTCGTCGTGCCCCTCTACGATACGGCCTACGAGACGACCTACTGGCTCGAGGCGCTGGCCCGCGGGTTCCTCGACCGGCTGTCGACGCCGGTGTCGGTCGAGCTGTACGCCGTCGAGGTCGACCTCGAGAACCTGGTGCACGCCGCGGAGGTCGCCGAGACCTACGCCGACGAGGTGTACTTCGGCTACGACGCCGCGACCGCCCGCGCCGCGATCCGACGGCTCCGGGCCGTCGAGGCCGAGGGGACGACCCACGACTCCCGGTGATTTCGCCCGCTGGCTTCGACGATACCGACGGCCAACAGCGTAACGCGCCGTTCCTGAGAGCCATAGTACGCGTCCCGACCCGTCACAGCACGCCCTGCTCGCGATCGAGCCAGGTGACGACGACGACGTGTGGCAGGGTCAACACCGCGATCAACACGAGGTACAGCCCGACGATATCTGGCACCCCGGTCGGACTGGTCGGCACCGCGGCGTACAGCCCGCCCAGCAGCGCGACCGAGGCGACGGTCAGGGGCGCGGCGTCGCGGGCGAACCGTCGGGCCGGTCCGAGGATCTCTCCGCGCCCGACCGCGCTCGCCGAGCGATCGTGCAGCAGGACCGTCCGTGCGACGTGGCGCAGCGAGTGCCAGAAACAGAAGTAGATCCCGATCGCGAGGATCGGCGGCACAATCAAGAAGAAGCCGGTCAGGACGGCGATCTCGGCGGCGTCGATCCGCCAGGCCTCGGTCGCGTCGGTCCGGCGGTAGCCCACCCCGAGCGCGCCGAGGGCGCTCGCGGCGTAGACGGCCCCGACAGCGAGCCGGGCCTCGAGGCTGAACGCCGGCTCGAGCGCCGCCGCCGCGCCCGCGTCGAACAGTCCGACCAGCGTCTCCGCGACGAAGGCGTACTCCTCGGGAAAGGCCACCAGCGGAACGAGCATCGGCGCGCCGCCCCGAACCATGATCGTCAGCGCCTGCGCGTCTCGTCGGCCGAGGTAATCGACCCCGACGAAATCCCGCAGCGGGTACAGCTCGCCCTCGCCCCAGTGATACCAGGTCATCAGGATGAACGCCACGAAGGCCACGACCGGCGCCAGGAACCACGCGACCGCGTACAGCCCGCCGACGACGAGATAGATGCCGGCGACGACGCCGAACCACCGACGGTCCGGTCGCTCGTCCCGCCAGCGCGCGATGACGAGATGATCGACCGCGCCGTGTGGGAGCCCGAGCAGACCGACGCTCACGAGAAGCGGCGCGTACTGATACCCCCGCGGGAGCCCCCCGAGCGCCCCCGCGAGCGCCGCCAGAATCGCCGTCACCGCCAGGGCGAGCCAGCCCGACCGGATCGCCCACGAGCGGGCGGTCTCGCGGGCCCGAGGGCCCGGGACGGCGATCGTCGACGCGCTCATTGCTCGAACAGCGTCTCGAGGACCTTCTGCTGGGCCGTCCGGAGGTGCTGGTGGTAGGTCTGGCGGGCGATGTCCATCGTCTGTGCGAGTTCCTTCCCCGAGACCGGGCGCGGCGTCTCGAAGTAATCGCTCCGGTAGGCCGTTTCGAGGGCGGTGTACTGCCGTTCGGTCAGCGCGGCGTCGATCGCGCTCGTCAGCTCGGCGGGCGGACGGGGCTTGCGCTCGCGGTCCTGCTGGCGGACGAGATCGACTCCGTCGTAGTGCTCCTCGAGGACCGATACCAGCGCCCGCACGTCACCCTCCGGCGGCGCGTCGACGACCAGCCGCGCTGGCTCGCCGGGGCCGTCAGTCGAGAGGCTCCGGATCGTGGCGCCGTACTCGGCCAGCTCGTTGAGCGCGCCCGCCGCCGCCGGCTCGACCGACACGGCAGTCGAGCCGTTCTGGCTCGCGAGCACGACCCCGTCGGTGACGCTGTCGGCCCGGTCGATGGCGACCCGTGCCGCCTCGCTCGGCACCGCGAGCGTCAGAAACAACCGTAGCGAGCCGTCCTCGTTTCGGGTCGTGGCCTCGTACTCGACCGGTCCCTCAGTTCGGTCGGCCAGCTCGACGGTCGGGAACTTCGCGTCCGCGATGTCGACGCCCACTTCGGTGACGCGCTCGGCCTGCAACACCTGTTTTGCCTCCGTGGCGTTGAGTCCGCTTGCGATCAGCCGTCCGACCGCCTGGAGTACGAGCGTCTCCCGGCGGTCGAGCGATTCCGGCCCCTCGGTGTAGATCGCGATCAGCCCGTAGGTGGTTCTGCCGTAAGCGAGCGGCACCACCGCAACCGAGGCCGCCCCGAACCGATCAGGGGCGAGCCGCGGGGGCAGCCGGTCGGCCGCCGAGGAGACCTCTACCGTCCCCTGTTCGCGGGCCCGCGCGAATAGCGTCCCAGATAGATCGGTTTCCCGGGTCTCGACGGTCCCGCCGGTCCCGGCCGAGGCCTGAACGGTGACGGTGTTCTCGATCGAGGGAAATTCCCCGAAGATGGCGTGCGTGAACCCGTCTCTGTCGACGATCGCCTCGCAGACCCGCCGCTCGATCTCGTCGCTGTCGGTCGTCCCGGCGAGGATCTCCGCCACGTCACTTACGAGTTCGCTGGTCCGTCCGAGCACCCGCTCGAGTGACTCGCGCTCGTCGCGCAGCGCGGCGACCCGCTGTTGGGCCCGCGACTCTCGCTCGCGGCGCTCGGTCACGTCTGCGTGGGTCTGGACGACGAACCCGGCCTCGCCGTCCTCTCGGACCGGGCCCGCCTCGATGCGGTTCCAGAACGGCTCGCCGTTCTCCCGGTAGTTCAGCACCTCGACCGCCACCGGCCCCTCGCGGGCCCGTTCGAGCTCCGCGACGGCGCTCTCGGCGGTGTCGGGCCCGTGTAGGTAGTCCTGCCCCCGCCCGAGGACGAACCGCTCGTCGTAGCCGGTCAGCTCCCGGTAGGCAGGGTTCGCGTACACGACCGGCGCGTCCGGTTGGGTGGGATCGACGACGGTCACGCCAACCGGCGCGTGCTCTATCGCCCGGACTAATGACCCGGCCGGTAGCTCTGGAACGCCGGCGATCCCGGCGGCGTGTTCCGTTACCGTCACCTCCTCTAAGAGTTCACACAGCCGGTCGGGTCCCTCGGACTTGGTGACGTAGGCCGCGATGTCGGTCGCTACCGCCCGCCCGGCGACGCGCTCGTCGCCGTGAGCGGTGTACACGACGACCGGCACGGTCTCGTCGACCGCTCGGATCCGCTCGAGCACGTCGAAGGCGTCGCCGTCCGGAAGCCGGTGTTCCGTGACGACGGCGTCGAACCGCAGGCTCCGGAGCCGGGCCGCGGCGTCCGAGACCGACTCCGCGGCCGTCGGTCCCCACCCCTCCTCTTCGAGCGTCGTGATGGTCTCCCCGGTCGTCGCCGACCCGTCGACCACCAGCGTCCGTTCCGTTGCCACAATCGGACACGTACGGTCACCGCCCGGTTAACCGTTGTGAACCACGCCTTCGGCGGACGATCAGCTTTTTATTCGCTTTGGGATAACGCCCGTATGATGGAACTTGAATCGCTACGCGTCCAGAACTACCGCTGTATCGACGACTCCGGCTGGGTCTCGGTCGACGAGCTGACCTGCTTCGTCGGCAAAAACGAGTCCGGCAAGACGGCCTTTATGCGCGCCGTCGAGAAGATCAACCCCTCCTACCGCACCGACGAGTACACCCCCTACGAGGACTACCCGCGCGGTGAGTGGCCCGAGTACACCGAGCGCCACGACGACGATCCCGACGTGGTTGCAAGCGCTCGGCTCCGACTCGAAGCGGCCGACCGCGACGCCGTCGCCGAGGCTTACGCCCCCGGTCTGATCGCCGATCCCGTTGTCACCGTCCACAAGGATTATCGAAACGAGCTGTCCTGGGAGATCGATATCGATGGTCGGTCGGCCATCGACTACCTCCTTGACGAACACGAGTTCTCCCCGGACGTCCGCGCGGAGCTGCGGGAGGCACATTCGCTTTCGGCCCTGGGGCAGGAGGCGGCGAGCGAGCTCGAGGCCGAGACCGGCGGCACGACAGAAGAGACGCTCGCGGCCGAGGTCGGTGACGATCTGCTCACAGACCGGCTGCCGGCGTTCCGCTACGTCGGGGAGTACTCGGTCATGGACGGGACCGTCGAGCTCGACCAGCTGCTCGCGGACTACGAGAGTGGGGCCATCGCGCCCGGCGACCGGGGATTCCTGTCCCTGCTGTCGGTGGCCGGTATCGACCCCGGTGAGTTCCGCGAGGTCGAGGACTGGCGCGAGAAGACGGCCGAACTCGAGGCCGGGTCCGCGTCGGTCAGCGACGAGGCAATGCAGTACTGGTCCCAGAGCGGCGACCTGCGGATCCGCGTCCAGCCGGCGACCGTCGGCGACGACGACCGCCGCGTGCTCGACCTTCGCGTCGAGGATCGCGAGCACGACATCACGATCGAGTTCGGGAAGCGATCGCACGGCTTTCGGCGGTTCTTCTCGACCTTCTGCCAGCTCGCGGAGCTGCGCGACCGCGATGAGGAGATCGTGTTGATGCTCGACGAGCCAGGGCTGAACCTCCACGCCAGGGCCAAACAGGAGTTCCTCGAGTTCCTGAAATCGGAGCTCGCCTCCCGGCACCCGCTCATCTACTCGACACACTCGCCGTTCATGATCGACCCCGAGACGCTCCACCGGGTCCAGATGGTCAGCCCGGATCCCGTGGGAGAGACGAACGTCTTCTCGGAGATCTCTCTGGCCGACGAGTACACGCGGTTCCCGCTCCGGAACGTCTTCGAGCTGGACCTGATGGACACGCTGTTGGTCCGTCCACAGGTGTTGCTCGTCGAGCGCAAGGCTGATCACGTCTACCTGTACGTGCTCTCGAAGATCCTCCAAGACGCTGGCGATCCCGGCCTCGACAACCGCTGGACGGTCGTCCCGGTCAAAGACGCCGACAACATCGACAGCTTCGTCTCGCTGTTCGGCGAGGAGACCCTCGACGCGGCGGCGCTGCTCGTCGACGAGCCCGACCGCCCCGCCGGCCGCGGATCCCAAAGCGAGGGCCGATCGGTCCCGACGGTGACGGTCTCCGAGTACAGCTCCTCGCGAGGCCGAAGCACGATCGAGGACCTGCTCGCCGAGCCGTTCTACCTGCAGCTCGTCAGCCGCACGTACGCGACCGAGCTCGACCGAGCCACCGGCGTTCCGAGCCGGCTCTCGATTGAGGATCTCTCCGAGACCGACCCGGACGCCCCGATCGTCGAGCGGCTCCGAACGTACTTTGAGCGCAACGAGATCAACGACGGCGAGTTCGATCGTACCGAGCCTGCGCTGTACCTGCAAAACGAGCGCCTGACTCTCGCCGAGGAGATCGACCAGGAGTCCCGGCGGAACTTCAGCCAGCTGTTCACCGAGCTCAACAACATCCTCGAGTCGTTCGACAGCGTCGAGACCGAGTCCGGCGGGCTGTTCGGCGGACTGTTCGGCTGACCGATCGGTCGGTCGAAAGGCTTAGTGAGCGGCTCCGTTTCTGGTGGTCCGGAAATGAACGGTCCGCTCACCGCGTTCCGCCGGGCGATCCGACGCCAGGTACCCGCAGTCGAGGTCGTCTCGGACCGGCTCTGGGCCCGGAGTCCGGTGCTAATCGCGGTGCCGCTCGTGATCGCAGGCGTGACCGTGCTCGCGAACGCCTCCGATGTTGTCCCGTTTTTGCTCTTTCCCCCGCTCGCGGCCGGCACCTACGTGCTCTTCCAGCGTCCCGAACGGGCCGCTCCCGGACAGTTCGTCGTCGGAGTCACGGCCGGCGCCGCCTCGGGGTGGCTCGCGGTGCTCGTGACGGATGGCAGCGTTCTCGGGCTCCGCGTCTCGCCGGCCGGCGCGGCGCTCAGCGTCTTTCTCACCGCCGTCGTGACGATCGTCATCGGCGTCGACGAGCCGATGGCGTTCTCGACGGCGCTTCTGGTGCTTGTCACCGGCGCGACCGAAGTCGTGTACTTTCTCAGCGTCGCCGCGACCTCGCTTCTGGTTGCCGGCCTGTTCGTTCTCTACAGGGATCGCGTCTACGAGCCCGGCGAGCGGTACCTCCACCGGAGCCGCCCCGGCGAGACCGTCTTAGTCGCGCTCTGGAACGGCGACGCAGTAGCACACTTCGGCGCCCGCCTCGCCGGCAACGGACGACTCGTGTTGCTCGCGCCCGCGGACGGTGCGACCGCCAACATCGCCGAGCGGACCGAGCGACTCGCGGAGCGGCTCGAGGACCGGTACGATGTCGCCTGTGAGGTCGTCGTCGTTCCCGCCGGAGACCGAGCCGAGCGGGCGTCGGCCGCCGCCGTCGATCTCGACGCCGATATCGTCGTTGTCCCCGTCGATTCGACCGCACTCGACGAGTTCGAGCGCCTGACTCGCGAGACCGTCGACGTCGTCGGCTTACACTCCCCGTCGAACCGCTCGCGGTGGCGGCGAGCGCTGGTCGGTCGTCCTCGGAGCGTGGCTCCGCGAATCACTGAACTCGCTGCCAGGGGCGCCGACGCCGTCCGATCCTTCCGTGATACCGGCTCCGATTCCGCGGACGCGGCGGCGCTGATCGCGGCCAGCGGGGACTACGATCTGCTCGTCGTCGATGCGGAGACGGGCCGGAGCGTCCTCTGGGGGCACTCGGGGTCGACCGGTCCCGGTCTCGACGCGACCGCTGACGTGGCCGTCGTCGGCGTCGCCCGAAAATAACGGAGAGGTCGGTTCGGCGTGTTACGTGTCCGTCTACCGCGCCCGGCTGGGCTCGGGGCGGACCAGCTTCGACTCGTCGAACTCGACGTCCCATTGGGACGTCTTGGTATTGACATCGTCGTACACGTGCACCTCGTCGGCCTGGAAGAACCGCCGGCTAAACTGCTCGTCTTTCATGACAGTGTGAGTGCCGGTGTCGAGCGGCACGACGACGACTGCGTCGTCGGTCTTGTCGAAGATTAGCTCGGCGAAGGTGATTCGGCCATCCGTGACTCCGACGATCACGTCGCCCGAATACATCCGCGGCTCGTTCATGTTGGCCGGAATGAACGACCCGGTGTCCGCGACCGGCGGCAGATCGGGCAGCCCGTTTACCGGCAGGTCCTCGACGTCCGCGTCGTCGTGGATCATGATGTCTCGCCGACCGTCTTGGATTCGTTGCATACCAATTTAGGCTGAGAACCGGACACAACTTATATTATTCTGTTCGTTCATTGCCGGTACCGGCATCATTTTCTCCTTTCGGGGTACTGGGCGACACTCCCTCGGGCTCCTCCCGGCTCAGACCCCTTCCGGACAGAGCCGCAGGTCGGTCCAGACCGTTCGCTGGTCGATGCTGGCGTCGATCCAGAGCCGGACCGGCAGCCCGCCGTCGGTCCGGAGGCTCACCGTCCGCTCGCTCTCGTTCACAACGACGGGTATCTCGGTGCGGTCGGACCGCAGTGCGGCCGCCTCGATCGGCCGCCCGTCGATCGTCGCGTTCAGTTCGATCCCGTCGGCCGTTCTCGAGACGCTCGCGTTCTCGACGACCGTCCGCGGCGAGGCGAACCGGACCGTCGACCCTCTCGCGTACGGCGTCTCAAGATCGTCGAGCTCGCCGTCCGTACAGGCGAACTCGCCCAGCAGCTCCGCCTGCGGGTCGGTCGGGTCGTCGAACCCGTCGCTCAAGATGAGAAAGGTCCCGTAGAACCCGGCGCCGGCAGCAACGATCCCGAGCACAGCGAGGAATCCGAGAAATGCTTTGAACGGCGTGATCTTCTCGAACATACCAGTAGTTCCTTCGGCGCGTACAAAAACGCGGCTACTCGCGGCGGTCAGCCGTCGTCGAGCTTCTGTGCGGCCTGGTTCGTCGGGTGGGTCGCGAGCAACACGACGATCACTCCGAACAGCCCGAACACGACGTTATCGGTGCCGTAGCTCGCGGCGGTGACCAGTGGGCCGAAGATGTTGTACAGCAAGATCACGAGCCCGAGAATCACGGCGCCGCCGCCGGCGTAGGCGATCCGTTTCAGTCGCGCTGGATCGTCGGTCCGTATCTCGAACATCACCGATAATTCGTCACGCCCCGACATAACGCTTTCTCAGCGGTCCCCGCGAGCCTCCGGCTGTCAGGTAATACAAAAAAAGCCGCGACGGTCGGTTCGCGAACGGTTCCGTTAGTCGTCGGCCGGAATGGCGTCGCTGGTCGCGCCGTAGTCGGCACCGCCGCTGATGGTGTCGACGTTCTGCCGGGTCCAGTTAATGACCAGGAAGGAGAACGCGTACTTCGCGACCAGGTCAAAGGCGCTGTAACCCCACGAGGTCAGCCCACCGTCCTCGATGAGCGCAGCGCCCTCGTTGCCGATGGCCCAGAAGATGGTGTACCCGAACCACAGGACGACCGTCAGGTTCCGGACCAGGTTGAAGATCTCTGTGGTACCGGCGGCCTTCGCGTCCTCGGGCCACTCGACGATGAGGACGTAGAACACGACCGCGAGGAACGTGCAGCTGATGCCGTACCAGAACCACCGCATCAGGTGGTTCGACGTGGTCAGCGCGGCGCCCAGACCGGTGATCATGATCCCGACATCAAAGATGATGGCGGTGAAGATCTTCGTGATGTTAGAGCCTGCGAGCAGGCCCAGAGACAGCAGAATAAACGGCGTCGAGAACGCCCAGGTCAGGTAGCGACCCCACAGGCTGACCGTGCCCGAGACCTCCTGGCCCTCGAGGGGACCGCCCTCGATGGTCGTCGTCTCGCCCGCCAGCGCGTGTCCGTCGGGCATCTCGAGGATGCCGATCGTGAGCCCGGACGCGAGTCCTGTGTAGCTCACAATCGAGACCGCGGAGACAAACAGCGCCGACACGATGATCAGCTGGGACCGCGGGTCCTTCACGTTCCGCGCGAGGAACGCGAAGAACAGCAGGGTAATCCCCGCCACCCCGATGTTGACATAGATCGAACTGCCCAGGAGCGCGTCCCCGAGCACGTGCTCGAACATGTCTGTTTGCGTGACTTCGCTCGAGTCGAGTTGAAGCAGTGCTGCTTCGAGTACGTTTGGTGCCATGCTACAACTCATACTAACAATCCCGCATATAAAGAAACGCCCTCCATACTAGTCAGTCACTGCATATCGTTCACATACCACGATATTCCCGTCCTGCTGGAAGCCGCCCACAGACCGCGAGGAGCGCGCATACCGCTCACATCCCACGATATCCCCGCTCGTTTCGATCGCCGAACACGAACCGGGGGCGCCCGGATCACGTTACCGGGTCGGAGACGCGCCATACGACCAACATGATCGCCGAGAGCACGCCCCCAAGTCCGGAGAGCAGCCGAGCGTCGATAAACGCCAGCCCCGTGCGCTGGTACAGCCGCACGTCCCGCTGGTACAGCTCGGCGACGGTCTCGGGGGCAAGAACGCCCGCAGCGGCGACCAACACCGCGATGAGGACAAACGCCGTCCCCTGCAGCAACACCCACATCAGCAGGTCCTCGGTCCGGACGACGCGACGAGCCCGCTCGGGGTCGAGATCGACAGTCTGGACCCGCCGCCGTAGGTACGCAAGGAGCAGTCCTGTTCCGAACACCGACACGACCCCGGCGAAGGCGAGCGTCCCAATGTCGACGCTCAGCGCTGCTGTCGTCGATTCGGTCTCCTCGAGTTCCGCGATCAGCTCCCGCCGGTAGTACACGAGCGGGGCGAACGGGACCGCGAGCACAAGTGCGAGTCCCGCGACGAGAATCTTCCCGTCGATCCCGATCGGGAACGTCCGCCGGACGTTGACCGTCGCCTGCTCGTAGGTGCTTCCTTCAAGAAGCTGTTGGGTGAGCTTCTCGTCCACGTCAGTTGATACGGTTCGCGACGGGAAACAGTTTTTCTCAGTACTTCCTGGCCTCGTAGGCAACGACCAGCCCCAGCACCGAGACGCCCAGCCCGGCGTACCCGATCGGCGCCGCTCCGTAAAAGAGGATCAGCGGTAGGCCCCCGATGGCGAGTCCGATCCCGCCAAACAGCGCCCGCCTGTCGGTCATACTCTCACCGAGTGCCACCGCCGGCTAATGTGTTGCGATCCGCTCGCATACTTACATGTCTGCACAATATTTTATGCATTGGATTGCACCTGCTCCATGGCCCCCGCCCGAGTCCGCCCTCGGCGGCCGGATGTGGCAACCACTATACGGGCTGAGCGAATTGGATCGGGTATGCGGGTTGTCATCGTCGGCGCGGGCCAGGTCGGGACGGCGATCGCGGGAGACCTGGCCGCCGACCACGACGTGGTGGTCATCGACACCGACGAGGACCGCGTCGACGAGCTCCAGTACGAGTACGACGTGCTCACGGTCGCGGGCGACGGCACGTCCCTGCCGGTGCTCGAGAAGGCCGGCGTCGAGGACGCCGACCGGTTTATCGCCTGCACCGACGAGGACCGGACGAACCTCGTTGCCTGCGGCGCGGCGAAGACGATCTGCGAGCCGTTTACGATCGCGCGGACGAAAAGCGTCGATTACCTCCGGACCTGGGAGCGGACCAACGACGCCTTCGGCGTTGATTACGTCGTCTGCTCGACGCTTCTGGCCGCCGAGACGATCGTCCGGGTCGTCAGTCTGCCGGCCGCGGTCAACGTAAAGCCCTACGCCGGCGGGCTGGTCTACATGGCCGAGTTCGAAATCAACGAGGCGAGCCCGATCGTCGGCCAGACCATCGCCGAGGCCGACCGGTTCGACTCGCTGACCTTCGCGGGCCTGCTCCGGGACGGCGACGCCGTGTTGCCCGGGGGCGACACACGGTTCGAACCCGAAGACCGAGTCGTCGTGATCGGGACGCCAGGGAGCGTCCAGCTGTTTGCGGCCGACGCCGCTCCCGAGAAGACCCCCGACGAGGCCGACGACATCGTGGTGGTCGGCGGCAGCGAGATCGGATACCACACCGCCCGACTGCTGGGCAAGCGCCGATTCACTCCTCGACTCGTCGAGTCCGATCCCGATCGCGCCCGCGAGCTCGCCGAACGGCTGCCGGACACGCTCGTGATGGAAAACGACGCGACCGACGCGGAGTTTCTCGACCGCGAGCGGATCGACGAGGCCGACGTCCTGGTCACGACGCTTGGCACCGACGAGCAGAACTTGCTGACGGCGCTGCTCGCAAAGCGGCTTGGCTGTCGGCAGATCATCGCGCTCGTCGACAACGCGGAGTACGTCCCGCTGTTCGAGGCCATCGGCGTCGACGTGACGGTGAACCCCCGCCAGACGACCGCCGAGGAGATCCTCCGGTTCAGCTTCGAGAGCGCGGCCGAGAACCTCACCGTCCTCGAGGGCGACCAGGCCGAGGTGCTCGAACTCGAACTCGAGGCCGACAGCCCGCTGGCCGGCCGAACCATCGCCGGGCTCGACCGGGCGATCCCCGGGCGCTTCGTCGTCGGGGCGATCACCCGCGACCGAGCGTACGTCGAACCGCGCGGCGAGACTACCCTCGAGGCCGGCGATCGGATCGTCGTGCTCGCGGACGCAGATTCCGTCGAGGGGTTCATCGAGCGAACCTGAGATGGCCAGGCGCACGATCCGGGTCGACTGGCGGGCGAGCCTCGATCTCGTCGGCCGGGTGCTTCTGTATCTCGTCGGGCCCCTTGCCGCGCCGCTCGCGCTCGCGGTGTACTACGGCGAGTCACCGATCCCGTTTGCCGTCGCGATCGCGGCGGCGGTCGCCCTCGGCGGCGGCCTTCGGATCCTCGGCGATCCCGAGACCGAGCTCGGCCCCCGAGAGGCGTTTCTGGCGGTCTCGCTGATCTGGCTGCTGATCGCCGCCGTCGGCGCCGTTCCGTTCGTCGTCGCCGGCGCCGGGACGATCGGATCGCCGCTGAACGCGCTGTTCGAGTCGATGAGCGGGCTCACCACCACCGGCGCGACCGTGCTGCGGGATTTCTCGGTGCACTCCCGGTCGATCATGATGTGGCGCCAGCTCATCCAGTGGCTCGGCGGGCTGGGGATTCTCATCCTCGCGACGGCCGTGCTGTCCTCGCTTGAGGTCGGTGGCGCCCAGCTGATGCAGTCGGAACAGCAGATCGACCGGGTCGACAAGCTCACGCCCCGAATCTCACAGACCGCCCGCCTGATCTGGGGGCTGTACATCGGGGTCACCGCGCTCGCGGCCGGGGTGTTCTGGGCGCTCGGGCTCTCCGGGCTGGCCCCGCGGATGGACCTGTACAACGCGGTCGCACACGCCCTGACCTCGGTCGCGACCGCCGGGTTCTCTCCCGAGCCCCTGAGCGCAGGGGCCTTCGAGCCGATCGCCCAGTGGGCGATGGTCCCGTTCATGATCCTCGGCGCGACGAGTTTCATCCTGCTGTATTACGCCGTCACCGGCGACCCGATGCGCCTGCTGCGCAACGACGAGTTTCAGTTCTACATCGGCGTGCTCGCGGGCCTGACCGCGGTCGTGGCGGTCGTGCTCGCGGTCACTGCCGAGACGAGCTTCGGTCCCGAAGGGACGGTTCGACACGCCGTGTTCAACGTCACCTCGATCCTGACGACGACGGGCTACGCGAGCACGGACTTCGAGCTGTGGGCCGGCGGCGCCAAGTTCGCGCTCTTTCTCGCGATGTTCGTCGGGGGGATGGCCGGCTCGACGACCTGCTCAATCAAGTCACTGCGCTGGCTGGTCGTGGTCAAGTCCCTCCGCCGGAACCTGTTTACCGCCGTGCGACCCTCCGCAATCCGGCCGGTCAGGGTCGCCGACACGCCCGTCGAAGAAGAGACGATCAAGGATGTCTACGCGTACATCCTGTTGAGCGTCCTCATTTTCGCGGCGCTCGCGCTCGTGATCGTCGTCGACGCGGCACGGGTTGGTGCCGGCGTCTCCGAGTTTGAGGCGATGGGCGCGGCGGCCTCGACGTTTCTCAACATCGGGCCTGCCTTTGGCGCGGCTGGACCCTATGGCACCTACGAGGGCTTTGCCTCGACGACCAAGGCGACGATGGTCGTGCTGATGTGGATCGGCCGCATCGAGATCATCCCCGTGCTCGTGTTGTTCACGAAGGC
>CAYRQD010000003.1:20666-99064 GCA_964426325.1 uncultured Halobacteriales archaeon
TGATGTGGATCGGCCGCATCGAGATCATCCCCGTGCTCGTGTTGTTCACGAAGGCGTTTTGGACCTCGTGACCGGTCGGGTCGGCCGCCGACCCGTCTGTTCAACAGGTACTTACAGCCGTCGGCCAAATTCACGGTAATGAGCGAGACCGAGTCAGATCCGGGCCACGAGGACAAGCGGGCCTACGAGTTCCGGAAGGTCATCGAGGAACTCTCGGAGTACCGCGGCTCCGGCACCCAACTGGTCACCATCTACGTCCCCGAGGGACGCCAGCTCAGCGACGTCGTCGCCCACGTCACCCAAGAACACTCGGAAGCCAGCAACATCAAGTCCAAACAGACCCGGACGAACGTCCAAGACGCGCTCAAAAGCATCAAAGACCGGCTGAAGTACTACGACACGCCGCCGGAAAACGGGATGGTCCTCTTTTCCGGAGCGGTCGACGCCGGTGGCGGCCAGACCGATATGATCACCCGCGTGCTCGAGAGTCCGCCCCAGTCGGTCGAGTCGTTCCGGTATCACTGTGACTCGGAGTTCCTGCTCGAGCCCTTAGAGCAGATGCTCACCGACAAGGGACTGTTCGGACTAATCGTGCTCGACCGGCGGGAGGCAAACGTCGGCTGGCTCCGCGGGAAACGCGTCGAGCCGGTCAAGTCCGCGACCTCGCTGGTTCCGGGCAAACAGCGCAAGGGTGGTCAGTCGGCCCAGCGGTTCGCCCGCCTTCGCCTCGAGGCCATCGACAACTTCTACCAGGAGGTCGCCGGCATGGCAAACGACCTGTTCGTCGCCGAACGCCACGAGCTCGACGGCGTGCTCGTCGGCGGCCCCTCGCCGACCAAGGACGAGTTCCTCGACGGGGAGTATCTCCACCACGAGCTCCAGGACAGCGTGCTCGGCAAGTTCGACGTCGCCTACACCGACGAGTCCGGGCTCTACGACCTGGTCGACGCCGCCGGCGAGGTGCTCGCCGAGCAGGAGATCCTCGAGGACAAGGCCGTCATGGAGGAGTTTTTCGAGGCGCTTCACGACGGCGACCTGGCGACCTACGGATTCGGGCCGACCCGCCAGAACCTCGTGATGGGGTCGGTCGACCGGCTGCTCATCAGCGAGGATCTCCGCAAGGAGGCGATCCAGTACGAGTGCCCGAACGGCCACGAGGAATACGAGATGGTCGATCCCGACGCCGCGCCCGAGCACGTCTGCTCGCGGTGTGGCGAGCCCGCGGAGCCGGCCGACCGCGAGGACGCCATCGATCACCTTATGAAGATCGCCGACCAGCGCGGCACCGAGACCGTGTTCGTCTCGACGGACTTCGAGAAAGGCGAGCAGCTACTGCACGCCTTCGGCGGCGTCGCCGGACTGCTCCGGTACTCGACGGGCGTCTGATCCCCTCCGGCGTCGGTTCACACCAGCTGCTCGAGCTGTCGCCGTCTAGCGGCCAGATCGACCGCCGGCGCGACGGTCGGATCCCGCTCCAGCCCTTCGAGCGCCGCTAGCGGGTCGACCCCGGCGCGTTCGACGGTCTCGAGAAGCGCCGTGATCTCGGCCCGGTACACTGCGAGGTGTTCGAGCCGTCCGACAAGCAGCGCGAACGGCACCGCCGCCTGGCCGGACGGGAACCGCTCGCTCACCCGCTCGAATGCCGGCGCTGTGTTATCAGTACCATCGGGATCTGCGACCGGTCCGAGCGAGAGACACTGCGAACACAGCGCCGCCCTCGACTCGCCTTCCGGGAGAGCGAACGCGTACTCGTCGGCCGGGAACGCGACGGTCTCGGCCCCGCACCGTGGACAGTCCATCGACGGCCCCTAATCGTCCGCCGTGACGGTCTCTTCGGTCTCCGGCTGGTCGGCGTCGGCCGCCTCGCGCTCGGCTTCGGCCGCGGCCTCCTCGGCCTCTTTCTTGTCTTTGATCTTTTTCATCCGGAAGATCTCCTCGCGTTCCTGCTCTTCGAGTTTCTGCTCGATGTACTCCTGGTTCTCGCGTAACTCCGGGAGCAGCTTGAACTCCAGGGCGTTGACCCGGCGTTTGGTCTTCTCGATCTCGTCGAGGAGCTTCTTCATCGCGGTCTCGACCTCGGCCGCGAGGATGATCGACTCGAGGAGCCGTTCGTAGGCGTCGGCGGCCTCGTCGATCCGGGCGCTGGTCCCGAGCACGCCGTACCCGCGCTCGTTGAGGTCTTTCCGGACCTTGGTCGACTCGATCTGGGGGACGACCACGCCCATGATGTTTTTCGACTGCGTCGAGATCTCAGGGTGTTCTTTCAGCGCCGAGGCCGCGCCCCGAACCGTGACGTCGCCCTCCATGGCTCGGGCCATGTCGATGGCACGCTGGGCCTCCTGGTAGTCCTGCTCGAGCCCCGAACGGACCTCCTGGGCCTGATCGAGAATGTCCATGAACTCCATGATCAGCCCGTCGCGTTTCTGCTCTAAGGTGTCGTGGCCCCGCTCAGAGAACTCGATCCGCTCTTCGATCTCCATGAGGTTCTTTCGCGTGGGCTTGACGTCCTCGGCCATTACGCTCGGTTCGGGGCCCAGCCAATTATGCGTTCGGTCTCTCTGCGGTGACAGGCATCGGTGCCTGTGTCTGGGTTACGCGGACTCGTCGGTTCGACGATAGTAATACTTCGAGAGGTAAAAGGAGAGGGCGCCAAGCGCCCACAGGCCAAAGAGCAGCTGGTCGGACTCGCCGGTGAACACGAACTGGTAGGCCCAGGCAAACAGCAGCGCCACGAGCACGATCAGAAACCCGTTGCGGCCGGCCCGCATCGTGGGATCGGCCTCCATCGCAGCCGGTCAGTCGTCTGCGGTGACCGTCTGTGTCTCCTCGTAGTACTCCTCGATGTACTCCTCGCCGACCCGGTTGAGCTCCTCGCGGGGCAGCATCGACAGCAGCTCCCAGCCGGTCGCGAGCGTCTCTTCGATCTCGTAGCTGGTCTCGTAGCCCTGCTGGACGAACTCCGCTTCGAACCGGTCGGCGAAATCGAGGTAGTTGTTATCGCGTTCGGAGAGCGCCTCGCGGCCGACGATGTTCACGAGATCGCGCAGGTCCTCGCCCTCGGCGTAGGCCGCGTACAGCTGGTCGGCGACGTCACCGTGATCCCCGCGTGTCAGCCCCTCGCCGATCCCGTCGTCCATCAGCCGCGAGAGGCTCGGCAACACGTCGATCGGCGGCTCCACCCCCTGGGAGTTGAGCTCAGGGTCGACGATGATCTGGCCCTCAGTGATGTAGCCCGTGAGATCCGGCACTGGGTGGGTAATATCGTTGCTCGGCATCGTCAGGATCGGGATCTGTGTGATCGAGCCGTCCTCGCCTTTAATCCGGCCAGCCCGCTCGTAGAGCTGTGCCAGATCGGTGTACATATAGCCCGGATAGCCACGTCGGCCGGGCACTTCCTCGCGGGCGGCCCCGATCTCCCGCAGCGCCTCACAGTAGTTTGTCATGTCCGTGAGGATCACGAGCACGTGATAATCTTTCTCGAAGGCGAGGTACTCGGCAGTCGTCAGCGCCAACCGCGGCGTGACTGTCCGTTCGACCGCCGGGTCGTCGGCGAGGTTCATGAACACGACCGACCGCTCGAGCGCGCCGGTTCGCTCGAAGTCATCGATGAACTCGTTTGCCTCCTCTTGGGTGATCCCCATCGCACCGAAGATCACCGCAAACTCACTGCCCTCTCGGTCATCGCCGTCTGCTTTCTCCTCTGGGACGCTCGCCTGGCGGGCGATCTGTAGCGCCAGGTCGTTGTGCGGTAGTCCCGACGAGGAGAAAATCGGCAGCTTCTGCCCCCGTACGAGCGTGTTCATCCCGTCGATCGCGGCCACGCCGGTCTGGATGAACTCCTCGGGATACTCCCGGGAGTAGGGGTTGATGGCTTTCCCGACAATATCCTGCCGTCGCTCGGGCACGATGTCGGGCCCGTCGTCGATCGGCCGGCCGGAGCCATCGAGCACCCGCCCGAGCAGGTCCTCGGTCACCGGCATCTTCAGCGTCTCGCCGAGAAACCGGACCGACGCCTCCCGGTCCAATCCCGACGTTCCCTCGAACACCTGGATCGCCACCAGCCCGTCGCTGCTTTCGAGCACCTGACCGCGTTTCGTCTCGCCGCTCGGGGTCTCGATCTCGACGATCTCGTCGTAGCCGACCGGCTCGTCGACCTCCGCGAACACGAGCGGCCCACTGATCTCGGTGATAGTCTGGTATTCTTTCATCGTTAGTACAGCGCTTGGAGCTGCTCGGCAATGTCGGCTTCGACCGCCTCAAGGAACGGCTCAATCTCGTCTTCGGGGGTTGTTCCGGCCCGGTTCAGCCGGGCTGGAGCGTCGACGCTCGTGATCTCCTCGACGGGTACGCTCGCATCAAGCGCAGCAAACGCCTCGTCGTTGAACGTCTTGATCGCCTGGAGCAGCCGGTAGCTCTTCTCCGGCGAGGAGTACTGGTCGACCTCATCCAAGGCGTTCTGCTGGAGATACGCCTCACGGAGATACCGCGCGATCTCGAGGGTAAGCTGCTGGTCGTCCGGAAGCGCGTCTTTTCCGACCAGCTGGACGATCTCCTGGAGCTCGTCTTCCTCATCGAGGGTGTCGATCGCCCACTGGCGCAGCTCCGGCCAGCCCTCGTCGACGTTCTCAACGAACCACTCGTCGAGCTGGTCGCGGTACAGCGAGTACGACTCGTTCCAGTTGATCGCCGGGAAGTGCCGCCGCTCGGCGAGATCTGAGTCGAGCGCCCAGAAACACTTCACGATCCGGAGCGTGTTCTGGGTCACCGGCTCGGAGAAGTCCCCGCCTGGCGGCGAGACCGCGCCGATCGCGGTCACCGAGCCCTCGGTCCCGTTGATGTTCTCGAAGTAGCCCGCCCGCTCGTAGAACGCGGCGAGTCTGGCAGCCAGATACGCCGGATAGCCGCCCTCGCCGGGCATCTCCTCGAGCCGCGAGGAGATCTCCCGCATCGCCTCGGCCCACCGCGACGTGGAGTCGGCCATCAGTGCCACGTCATACCCCATATCGCGGTAGTACTCTGCGACCGTGATCCCGGTGTAGATACACGACTCCCGGGCAGCGACGGGCATGTTCGAGGTGTTCGCGATCAGGCAGGTCCGGGCCATCAGCGGGTTGCCCGTCTGTGGGTCCGGCAGCTCGGGGAAATCATCGATAACTTCGGTCATCTCGTTGCCCCGCTCGCCACAGCCGATGTAGACGACAATGTCGGCGTCGGCAAACTTCGCCAAACTCTGCTGTGCGACCGTTTTTCCGCTACCAAATGGCCCCGGGATTGCGGCGGTGCCGCCCTTCGCGATCGGGAACAGTCCGTCGAGAATTCGTTGCCCGCTCACTAGCGGGATCGTCGGGGTGAACTTCTCCGCGGCCGGTCGTTGCTCACGCACCGGCCACTCCTGGTGCATCGAGACCGAAGCTCCCGAGTCCAGCTCGACGACGGTCTCCTCAACGGTGAACAGACCGGACTCGACGCTCGTGACCTCTCCGCCCTCGACGTCGGGCGGGATCATCACCTTGTGTTCGATGCTCTCGGTCTCGGGCACGGTGCCAACAATGTCTCCCGACTCGACCGTATCGCCGGGCTCGACCGTGGGCGTGAACTCCCAGGTCTGCTCGAGATCGATCCCCGGGGCGTCAACCCCGCGGTCGAGAAACGCAGAGTCCATCGTGTCCTCGAGCACGTCGAGCGGCCGCTGGACGCCATCGTACACCGTATCCAGAATACCGGGCCCGAGATCGACCGACAACGGTGCACCGGTCGTCTCGACGGGCTCGCCCGGCGACACACCTGAGGTCTCCTCGTAGACCTGAATCGTCGTCAGGTTCCCCTCGATCTCGATCACCTCGCCCATCAGCCCTTCCCGGCCGACGTAGACGACGTCGTTCATCCGCGTCTCGAGGTCGGTCGCCGTCACGACCGGACCGCTCACGCTCTCGATTTGTCCGTCTTCGCGTACCGTACCGTCCGTTGCCTTACTCATGGTTCCGTTTGGTCGTCGTCCATCAAGTCAATACCGATTGCACGCTTGATCTGTTCCCGGAGGTTCCCGCTGCCGGCGCCGCCGCCCAGCGTCACGACGACCGGCTCGACGCTCCGCTCGACTTCCTGTCTAACCTCCCGGGAGAGATACTCGAGATCGTCCTCGTACATCACGACGATCCCAATGTTGTCGTCGGCCATCGTCTCCTTGACGGCGGCGTCGAGGTCGGTTGACTTCCGATCGTCAGGCACCTCGGCGAACTCACGAACGCCGGCGAGTCGAAAGCCGGTCGTGAACTCTGGGTTGCCGATGACTGCGATTTCTTCGGTCATGCTTAGACCACAAGCATCTCCTGTTCGATCTCCTCGACCGGAAGGCCCACTTCTCTTCCTCTCGCAATCGCTCGGATGTTTTTTATTTCACGCTCTTTGGCGAGAATATACGCCAGCGCTGAACAGACCGATATTGGGTACCGGTAGGCTAGTTCGTCCGCGTAGCTAAGTAAGGCGCTGTTGATCGCGTTTTCAAACTCAACGAGACTGTCGGCCGCGCTGAGATCCGTTACCGCAGCCGAGAGATCATCACCGTACGTACTCTCCCGAATTCGTTCGGTGAGCGTGCCGAAATCAGCGACAAGCCCACGCAACTCGTCGGCATCAAACAACTGACCACCCTCGATGAAATACTCGGTCGGATCCATGTTTGTCCGGGTTCGCGCTAGTCGGAGCGCGTTTCGAATGTTTCGAAAGTCAATCTCCGCCTGGAGCACCTCTACGTAGAGTCCGGCGCCGGACCGTCTGTTGACCCGTTGTGGGTTGATATCGGCAAGCAACGACTCGTAGAAGGTCTTATCAATCTCGTTCTCGATCGGAACCAACAGCTCGGTTTCTTCGAACGTTTTGAACGCTGAGTCGAGTCTGTCTCCAAATATCGTCTCATCAAGCAACTCGATAGCCTCTTCGACAGTCTCTGCGGCCGCAAGCCGGTCGAGTAGCCGGTCATCGAGCTCTCCAGCGCGGACGTAATCGGCTTGGATGCTCTCACTCGACTCACCCGAATAGATCCCACGAACCGCAGTTTTGATGTTCTGTGCGTCGAACTTCCGGAGATAGTTGCCGAGCAGGTCGTGCAGCTGTCCGTCTGCCCAGGAGAGCACATCGGCGAAATGTCTCGCCTGATTCCGGTTCAGGGCGTACTCAATGAGATCAACGCCGTCGTATCGTGCTCCGAGTTCGTTGATCTCAGTGCTGTACTCGCTTTCCTCCATGTACCGAGCAATCTCGCTGGGCCCCATCCGGACTAATTTCCGATAATCGTCCTCGGTAAACAGCTTGGCTTTGCGTGCCCGGACCCGGGCGTTGACGTAGCCTGGGTTTGATCTACTCATCTGCGTCAAGCAGTCGGTCAGCAGTTTCTCTGAGGTTCTCGTCCCAGACATCTGCCAACACCGAATCAAACGTGTTTGTCACACGGACCTGCGAGCTCTCTGACTCGGCAACGACACCACCCAAACAATCGGTATCGCCCGCGTATCGCAGCTCTTTCTGGTCGTACTCCGCAGCCAACTCTTCGAGCAACTCTCGGTCCTCAGCCCGACCGTATATCTCTATGGGACCAGTATCAAACTCGGCGACAGTCTCGGTAAGTAACTGTTCGGTAAGGGCTCGACGTCTTTCGCCGTCGATACGCTCTAGCTCCGTCTCGATACTAGTCCGCACATCTGCGAGTGCATCACGGCGAGCCTCGAGTCGGAGCTGCTTTGCTTCGAGACTTGCACTCGAGAGTTTCTGTTCTCGTTCCTGCTCGATTGTGCTCTCGGCCTCGGCGAGCCGCTGTTCCTGCAGCTCCTCTGCCTCTCTTTCTGCCTGCTCACGGAGGGTTTCGGCCTCCTGCTCTGCTGCTTGGATGAGCTCCTCGGCTTCGGCTTGTGCTTGTGCTCTGATATCCTCAGCAACAGTGTCCAGGCTCATTGCCACACTACACCACAAATACCGTTACGAGAGCAATAATAATCAGCGTTTCCGGCAGTGCAGTTAGGATCAATCCACTGATAAAATTATCGCCGTCCTCCGCAATCGCGCCCATTGCCGCAGATCCGATCTCACGCTGTGCTAGCCCAGTTCCAATTGCCGCGAGCCCAACCGCCAAGGCTGCCATAGCATCAGCCTGGAGAAATGGGTCGGGTTCAGTCTGTAGCAGTATGCCATCCACCAGCTGCGGTAGTGTCTCAATCATTGTGTCGTGTTGTTAGCTGTGTTTAGCTGTTATCGTCCGAACGGTACGTACTTCCGCCCACCGCCTTCATAAAACTTCTCAAAGAACTCGAAGTACTCAAGCCGAACCGCCTGAATTGCGGCAGTGCCACCGACAGCGAGTACGACTAGATGGCCAGCAATGAGCACGGGCAGTCCAAGCACTGCTCCCTCAAGGCCGAACTGAAACGTCGCAAGCGAAAGTTCGGTCCCGATATTGGAGAGCCCACCGAAGATGACTTCGCCACTCACGGCATCCGGCCGACTCGAATGAATGAATTTGAACCCACCGCTGGATCCACGGTACGCACCGAAATACAGTAGATTGACAGCCACCACTAGACCGCCTTTCGACAGAAGGACCGCTGCAACCCGCGTGTACGAGAGCACGTGCGTGAACGGCACCGCAATCTCGACAATCTCGTACCACGGTCCTACAAGCAACAGAAGGGCCCCGATAAAAATCGCACCAATCGCCGCCCAGCCCATCAGCTCCGGAAACCCGGTAAACCCAAGCGGGATTGGGTTTCCGTTAAAGATTGCGTTCGAACCAACAATACCGTACTCTGCCTCGGTGAACGTCGGCTTGCTACCCGCAAACAGCCGAGAGAAAACAAACACCCAGATACCGTTGAGTATCAACAGCCACGAGCCAGCCTCAAACACCGCCGGCCTGATCCCATGGAGCTGGTACTCACCCACAAAGTTGAACCCGTACCCGACGATCATCTGGAGCCAGCCAACGACTACCGCGAGCAGCAACCAAGCGACTGCCCATTCCGTCTTTGTCAGGCCCTTTGACAGCACTGGCTCGAACCCGAGCCACTCGATTACTTTGAGTCCGAACAGCTCGCCGAACAACACACCGAAGACGACGGTTATCGCACTCATCCACAGCATAATCGCGCCGACACTCGTAACTGCCGTGCTGTCGAACCGTCGCTGCACCCCGTAGCCGATCATCCCGTAGACTAGCCCGTATCCGATATCGGCGATCATGAATCCAAAAATCACCGGAAAGAAGAGAAACAAGACAATCGTCGGATCGAACTCGCTGTACTTCGGTCGGTTGACTGCCTTTGTGAGTGTCTCGAACGGCGTCGCGATCTTTGGAACCTTTTGAACTGTCGGTGGATCGTCTTCGACCGTGACAATACGTCTGTGTCCGCCGTCTGTCACAGCATCCTGGTTGCGATCAGCAGCCGTCTCAGACTCAGACTCAGACTCGGGCTGGATTGCCTCGGTGGGTTTGTTTCCCACCGGCGTGTACGCTGCCCGCTTGAACTCACTAACGCTGACTCGATCATCAACGTCGGCTGTCAGCCGATCGCGAAGCTGCTCAACGTTGGCTGTCGGGACCCATCCCTCGATAATAAACGACCGCTCGGTCGTGGCAAAACTCAGTGGGGCCTCCCGCTTTTCTGCCTCGGCTCGGAGATCGCGTTCTAGCGTGAGAAGAAAGTCCGCGTGCTCGGCTCGCAGTGCAACGCGCTCGTTTTCAATCCGGGTCTCCTCCGCCTCAATCTCGTTTTGCTCTTGTCTGAGCTGTGCTATTTTCTCTGCTGGGTCACCGGTCTCCTCTGGGATCTCGTACTCGGTGAACGGGACACCGACGAGCGCGTCCCGGAGCTCGACTTCCTCGGCACGAGCGAACACCGCGACCGTTCCTGTTGTGTCCCCGCGTGCGATCTCGATAGCCTCAATGTCGGCCTCTACGACGGCGGTTTCAATCTCTGTCGCGTTTCCCTCTCCGACCAACACTGTCAGGCTCTGGTACCCCCACAATAGATCGAGTGGTATCCCGATATCCACGAACGTCTCGAGCCGTTGGATCTCGTCTTGAATATCACGGCGTCGGTCGCGTAGCTCTTCTTGCCGGTCGTCAAGCTCGTTGACGCTTTGTTTGAGCGCTTCGAGTCGGGCGTCGGGATCGTCTGGCACTGTCCGCTCGCTGCTCAGATCTTCGTCAATATCAAGCGCGTCTTGGAGTGCTCGGACGGTCACGAGCTGTCCCGAGACTTCATCGGCCCCCGGCAGCGAGTCACCCGGCTTGAATCCGTCCCACGAGCCGTCGTACTCCGTGATGTCGAGCAGCTCGAGCTCGTACATCGTCTCGATGACCTCACTCATCACGCTCTTTGCGCCCGTCACCGAAACCTTCGACATCCGCTCGGGCCTAAACATCGATCGCTTCCTCGAACTGCTGCCGGAGGAACGCGACGGCCTCCTGGTGATTCTGCTCGGCCAGCACCGCGAGCCGCTCGCGTTCCTCGCGGGCGTCTGCGAGAATCTCTTCGCGTTCCTGCTCGATCTCGGCCCGGCCCTCCTCAAGACGGCGTTGTGCTTCCTCCTCGGCCTCCTCGCGAGCGTCTTCGAGTATCTCGTCGGCCTCCTCGCGGGCATCCTCGCGGATCTGCTCGGCCTCCTCGCGGGCGTCTTCGAGTATCTCGTCGGCCTCCTGCTCGGCGGCCTTGATCTGCCTGAGTACCTGCTGGTCGGGCATCGGTCAGTCGTCGCACATTACTCCGATATACTACTTGGGAGTTGCGGAATCGGACGGTCCCGGGAGTTATTCCTGTCGGGGCCAACGGGTCAGCATGGGTATTCTCGAAAACAAGGCGCGCGCACAGACGTTCTATAGGTATCTCTCTGTGGTGTACGATCGGATCAACCCGCTGGTTTGGACCGAGCAGATGCGCGACGAGGCCGTCGACATGCTCGATATCGCCGCCGGGGATCGGGTGCTCGATGTGGGCTGTGGCACCGGCTTTGCGACGACGGCGCTCGCCCGCGAGTCCGACCGCGTCCACGCCATCGACCAGAGCCCACACCAGCTCGCCCGAGCCTTCGAGAAGTTCGGCCGCCGCGGGCCGGTCCGATTCTATCGTGGGGATGCAGAGCGACTCCCCTTTGCCGACGGCGCCTTCGACGTGGTCTGGTCTTCCGGGTCGATCGAGTACTGGCCCGATCCGGTCGCCACGCTCGCGGAACTGCGCCGGGTCGCCCGCCCCGACGGGCAGGTGTTGGTCGTCGGGCCACTGACGCCCGAGGGGGCGGTGGCCCGCCGGCTCGCCGACGCGATCATGCTCTTTTACGACGAGCGCGGGGCCGACCGGCTGTTCGCGGCCGCCGGCTACCCGCGCTTCGAACACTACATCCAGCAGGCCCACCCCGGCAGTCCGCGGGCGATCACGACCCTCGCGGAGCCGGCCTGATCGGCTCAGCGCCGGGCGGTCGCCTTGAGCTCGGCGATCACGGCCCGGTCCGTGGCGACGGTGACGGTCACGGTCGCGCCGGGGCCGATCCGTGGCTCGTTCGTCGCGGCGAGCCGAAGACTCGCCGTCTCGCCGGCCCGCAGGGTCGTCGACCCGGCGACGTTGAACGCGCCGGTCGGCCCGCTCGCGAACCCCCTGGCTGCGAAAAACGGGACCGGCGGCTGCTCGGCGAGGGGCTGGCCGTCCACGGCGACGGTGAGCTCGATCTCCGAGACCGCGAGCGGTTCGCCCCCCTCGTGGGTGATCGCGATCTGGTCGACCGACGGATCGACGGCGAGGGCGAGACTCGCGGCCGGTGGGGTCGTCGGCCGGTCGGTGGCCGTGATCGCGGCCCCGGCCGCCACGGAGAGCGCCACCACGACTCCGACCAGCAGCACCGTTCCGACCACCGGCGAGGCCGCCCTGTCCATGCCCGTCGCCGGCTGGCGCGGCTTCGGAAATAAATCGACGGCCTGGATTCCCGGCTCAGGCGCCGACGACCGACACCGTCGTTCCACCGGTGGTGGCGCTCACCTCGAAGGGCCCGTCCGGCTGGATGAGCCGGAGCTCGCCGTTCGCGTCCGTCTGGCCCACCTCTTGCCCCCCGATCGTCACCGTCGCGTCCGCGACCGGCCGACCGTCTTCGGTCACTGACACCCGGAGTGGTCCGGTCGCGTGTGTCACGGCCACCCGCAACTCGACGCCGTCTGCGGTTGCGGTCTCGACGGCCCTCACGGGCACGGCCTCCGGGGCGGCGAACTGGTGTTCGTGAAAGACGTTCGTCGTCGCCCCGTCGAAGAAGGCTTCGAGGCTGCCGTGTGGGTGTCCGATGTCGATCCGGTAGACGTCCCCAGTCCGGATACCGCTGATGCTCGGCTCGTTCGTGAACGCCCACGGGTAGATCTCGTTCGCCCGTTCGATGGCGGCGCTCCAGCCCGGGCTGGTGCTGTCGGTGAACCGGTTGGCCCCGGTCCGGTTGCGCTCGCTATTCAGGAACGCCTGGCGGACGTACTCCTCGCCGACCGTCGCCACCACGAGCCCGTCGGGGCCGGTCTGGACGTACGCGGCCTGTCGGTCGGTCGTGCCCGCGGCGGCGGCCTCGAGTTGCTCGAGTGCGGGCTGGCCGAGCAGCGATTCGGTCGTCTCGAGGGCGGTCAGGTTCGCCGCCACGTTCGGGAACGGGAGCTCCGGATCCGCCTCGTACCCCGCGATCCGGTCGAGTAGGCCGCGCTCGCGGTCGGCGGCGGCGTTCAGCCTGACCAGCTCGCTCGCGAGCGTCGCCGTCGAGAGCTCGCCGTCTCCGTGGGCCGCGAGTAACTCCCCGCGCTCGGCTTCGAGGCCGGCGACGCGGTCCTCGGCGTTCCCGACGGCCTCGCGGATCGTCGCCCGCGCGACCGGGTCCTCCGCCTGTGCGATCCGTTCGTCGAGGGTCAGCCGGTCGTGGAGCCCGGCGAGTCGGTGCGCGTCGGCAGCGACCGCCGTTCCGACGTCGACCCCGGCGGTTGCGTGCCCGTCGGCGGCGGGATCGGCGAGCGAGAGCTTGTTCGTGGTGTTCTCGACGCCGACGACGCTCTCCTGACCGCCGGATTGCCCGAGTGCGCCGCCGGCGACGCCGAGTCCGACGACGGCCAGGAGGACGACGACCGCGAGGCGGGACCGTGGGCGCATTCGTCCGAGCTCCGGTCAGTGTGAACATAAATCGTCGGGATCGATCCGGCCCCGGCGCCGACACTCTCAACAGTCTCCGGGCAAAGACTGTCTATGGAGCTGCTCTCTCCGACACCGGTTCCGACGGAGGCCCGCGACGCGAAGGCAGCCGCCCGCGAGTTCGCGAACGAGTACGTGCGCCCGCGCGCCCGAGAGTTCGACGCTTCGGGGGCCTTCCCACACGAGATCGTCCGAGAGGCACAGGCAGCGGGGCTGGCCGGCAGCTACGTCCCGGCGGAGCACGGCGGCGCCGGCTGGACCCTCGCCGACCGCCTCGGCGTCATCGAGGAGTGGTTCCGGGCCGACGGCGGGATCGGGCTCGCACTCCAGCTGGTTGATTTCGGCGCGAAGGTGCTCACGATGGCCGGCTCGCCAGAGCAGAAAGCCGAGTGGCTCCCGCCGGTCGGCGACGGCGACGTGATCACGGGACTGGCCGCGACCGAACCCGCCGGCGGGTCGGATCTCGCCGGGATGACGACGACCGCCCGACGCGAGGGCGACGAGTACGTCCTCGACGGCGAGAAGTACTGGACCAGCAACGGCGCCGTCGCCGACTGGATCGTCGTCTACGCACAGACCGGCGAGCCCGGCCACGACGGCTACTCGCTGTTTGTCGTCCCGACCGACGCCGACGGCTACGAGGCAGAGCCCATCACCGACAAGATGGGGCTGCGGGCCTCCCAGCAGGCCCGCGTGCAGCTCTCTGGGGTGCGGGTGCCGGCCGCGAACCGACTCGGGGCGGAAGGCGAGGGCTTCTACGAGCTGGCGTCGTTTTTCAACTACGGCCGGATCGGCGTCGCGGGCCACGGCATCGGGCTCGCGGCCGCGGCGCTCGAGGCCGCCTGGGAGTACACCCACGACCGCGAGCTCTACGACGCGCCGGTCGCGGACAAACAGACCGTCAGACACCGGCTGGTCGAGCTGCGCGAGCAGTTCGAGGCGGCCCGCGCGCTCACCTGGCAGGCCTGCGAGCACGTGATGGCCGGCGAGGACGCCCCCTTCTGGGCGAGCCTCGCGAAGAGTCACGCCACCCGGACCGCAGAGGAGATCGCCGCCACCGCCACCCAGCTGCACGGCGGCGAGGGGCTGCGCGAGGAGACCCGGATCAACCGCGTCTACCGGGACGCGAAGTACCCGCCGATCTACGAGGGTGCAAACGCCGTCCAGCGCGATCTCGCCTACGGCCACTGGCCCGATCCCGATCAGTAGCCCGCTAATCGCCCGCTGACCGTCCGCCGAGGCCCCGGATCCGGGCTCCGTTACCCATATACCCCGGGGTTCGGTAACGGAGGTATGCTCCTCACGCTTCGCGCGGAGTTCGAGGACGCCCTCGCCGACGCCCTCACCGAGGCGGGCTACCCGGCGACCGACCTGGGAATCGAGCGGCCGCCGGCCGACCGGGACGCGGTGCTCGCCTCGAACGTCGCCTTCCGGCTCGCGAGCGAGGCCGGCGAGCCGCCGGCGGCGGTCGCCGAGGAGATCGCGGCTGCCGTTCCCCTCGCGGACTGTTCGTACGTCGGCCGCGTCGAGACCGCCGGCCCGTACCTCAACGCCCACCCGAGCGAGCAGTACTTCACGGAGACGCTGCTCGCGGCTGCCGACCCCGAGTACGGCCGGCGTCCGGACCGGGAGACGAGCGTCGTCGTCGAGCACACGAGCGCGAACCCCACCGGCCCGGTCCACGTCGGCCGCGCTCGCAACCCGATCATCGGCGACGCCGTCGCCCGGGTGCTCGCCTACGCCGGTTACGACGTGGATCGACACTACTACGTCAACGACGCCGGCCGCCAGATGGCGGTGTTCACCTGGGCCTACGAGACTTTCGACGAGGCCGAGCTGCCCGAGCCCGAGCGCGACAAGCCCGACTACGAGCTGGTCCGATACTACCGGACGGGGACGACGTTCTTAGAGGAGGGCCCGGAGGAGGCGGTCGCGGAGGCCGAGGCGGAGATCCAGTCGCTGATGCAGGGCCTCGAGGAGGGCGAGCAGGCGGCCTACGACCGGGTCGCGGCCGTGGCCGACTCCGTGCTCGAGGGGATGCGCCAGACGCTCGGGCGGCTTCCGGCCGAGTTCGACGAGTTCGTCAGGGAGACGCGGTTCATGCGGGACGGTTCGACCGACGCGCTGGCCGCACGGCTCGAAGACACAGAGTACGCGGTGTACGAAAACGACGCCTGGCAGCTCGACCTCGAGGAGTGGGGCATCGAGAAGAACCTCGTTTTCCTGCGCTCGGACGGCACCTCGCTGTACACGACCCGGGACATCGCCCACCACGAGTGGAAGTTCGAGAGCTACGACCGTCTGGTGACGGTGCTGGGCGAGGATCACAAGCTCCAGGCCGACCAGCTCCGGGCGACCCTCGATCTGCTCGGCCGGGACGTCGATCGCCTCGAGAACGTGATCTACTCGTATGTCACCCTCCCCGAGGGGGGAATGAGTACCCGCGAGGGCACCGGCGTCGACCTCGACGATCTGCTCGACGAGGCGGTCTCCCGCGCCCGCGAGGAGGTCGAGACCCGCCTCGACGACCGCACCCGCGGCGAGCTGACAGACGCAGACGTCGGGCGCATCGCCCGCCAGGTCGGCATCGGGGCCGTCCGGTTCGACATCGTCGCGAAACAGCCCACGAAGGCGATCACCTTCGAGTGGGAGCGTGCGCTCGACTTCGAGGCCCAGTCTGCCCCGTACGTTCAGTACGCCCACGCCCGGGCCTGCGGGATCATCGAGCAGACCGAGTCAGAGCCCGCCCCAGAGGCGGCCGACCCGGCGGCGCTCACCTCCGAGGCCGCACGGGATCTTTTGACGACCCTCGCACGGTTCCCGGCCACCATCGAGACGGCGGCGGAGACGCTCCGCCCGCACAAGGTGGCGACGTACGCCCGAGAGTGTGCCGACGCGTTCAACCGGTTTTACCGGGAGTGTCGGGTCCTCGAGGCCGACGGCGAGGTCCACGCCGCCCGGCTTGTGCTCGTGCTCGCCGCCCGCAGGACCCTCGCCAACGCGCTCGACGCGGTCGGGGTCGCCGCCCCCGAGTCGATGTAGCCGCGGGCAGCCGCGTCTCACCCGAGCCCGAGCAGCCGCCGCAACAGTCCGGGCCGGTCGCCGTCCCCCGACTCCTCGGTCGGCTCGTCCTCGTCGCCGTGCCCGTCGTCGCCCTCGGATGTCGGGTCTCCGTCCGCCCGCGTTCGGTCGTTCGTCTCCTCGTCGGCGCCGAACCAGTCCTGGTCGGTGGCCGGCTCGATCGCCTCGGCGCTCTCTCCGCCTCCGATCGCCGCGAGCACGCCGGTCAGCTCCCGGTATGGCTCGGCTGCCGGCGACGGGACGATCGACGGCGAGTCGGCCGCTCGGATCTCGACGTCGGGGACGGCTCCGAGTAGCGGATAGCCGAGCCGGTCGGCGATCGCCGTCGGATCGGTCGTTCCGGTCGCGCGCGTGACGACGACGCCGACAACGTCGCCTCCGACCCGATCGACGAACGCGGCCGTCGTGGCGGCGTTCTCGATCGCCATCGCGTCGGGCGTCGTGAGGAGCACGACCCCGTCAGCCAGTCCGACCGAGACCGCCGTCTCGTGGGCCAGCCCGCTCGCCGTGTCGATCACCACCGTGTCGTTGTGCGCCCGCAGCCACTCGATTGCGTCCTCGAGTCGGGCCGGATCGGCCTCGCCGTAGGACTCTAACTCACCCCGATCGACCGGCCTCTCGGCCGACTCCGTTCGCCCGCCGGTCAGCACCGTCAGCCCGTCGACGGCCGTCGCCGCCGCCTCCGTCGGCACCTCCCCGGCGAGGGCGGCGTGGAGGTCGCCGCCCGCCGCGGCGTCGGACTCGGCGCCCAGCGCCCCGGGGAGATTGCCCATCCCGAGGTCCGCGTCGAGGACGGCCACCTGTCGGTCTCGCTCGCTAAACGCCCGCGCCAGAGCGGCGGCCGTCGTCGTCTTGCCGACGCCGCCCTTGCCGCCCGCGATCGCCCAGACCTGCCCCGACATCTATTCGCCTGTGACAAGCGAGCCGTCGGTTATAAAAGGCCCGCCGCGAGCCGAAACCGACTAACCGGCGGGCACCGCCGAGTTTGAATATGAACGCCGAGCAGGGAATCCGGTGGTTCGCCGAGCTCAGCAGGCCGTACCAGCTCATGATCGCCGGGTCGGTGCTCGTCGGCATGATGGCCGCGATCACGGCACTCGGGTCGCGCAACCCGCTGTTTTTGTTGATCGCCGCCTTCTGGTTCCTGGTCGCCCCCGCGGCGGTCAAGTTCGCCAGCGACCGCGAGTGATCGGTCCCCGGCCGTCCCGTCGCCTACGAGAGCAGCCCCGACAGCCGTCCCCGGCTCGCGGCGTCCTCGCGGATGACGTCAGTGACGTGTTCGCCGCTGAGCAGACACATCGGCACGCCGATGCCCGGGTTGGTGTCCCCGCCGACGTAGTACAGCCCGTCGAGTCCGGGCGCGCGGTGGTCGGTCCGGAGCGGGCCGGTCTGGGTGAGCGTGTGCGCGAGCCCGAGCGCACTCCCTCGGGGCTTGTTGAACCGCTCTTCGAACCCCGAGACCGACAGCTCCCGCTCGAAAACGATCCGGTCCCGGAGGTCGACGCCGGTGGTCTCGGCGATCCCCGAGAGGATCTGCTCGCGGAACTGCTCTCGCTGTTCCGGCGGATCCTCCAGTCCTGGCGCCAGGGGGACGAGCACGACGGCCGTCTCGTGACCGTCCGGCGCGACCGTCGGGTCGGTCCGGGAGGGGACGTTCACGTAGTAGGACGGATCCTCCGGCCAGGCCGGGTCCTCGAAGATCGACTCGAAGTGTGGTTCCCAGTCGGTCGGGAGCACGAGCGTGTGGTGATCGAACTCCGGGAGCTGGCCTTCGATCCCGAGATACAGCATGTACGCCGAGGGAGCGTAGGTCTGCTCGTCCCAGTGCTCCGGCGAGCGATCGACCGCCCCTTCCGGCAGCAGGTCCCGCTCGGCGTGGGCCGGCGGCGCGTTGACAACGACCCGGTCGTAGACGGTGCGGTCGGTCGCGGTCCCGACGACCAGCCCGCTCGCGGCGGGTTCGATCCGCGTCACCGGCGTCCCGGTCTCGATTTGTGCGCCCTGCTGTTCGGCGACGGTCCGGACGCCGTCGACGACGGCGGCGATCCCGCCCTGTGGGTAGTACACGCCGAGGTTGTAATCGACGTGGCTCATGAGCGAGTACAGCGCCGGCGTGTTGTACGGCGAGCCGCCCAGGAACACGAGCGTGTACTCGACCAGCTGACGCAGCTTCGGGTGCTCGAAGTACGTGGCCGCGTGGCCGTCCATCGTCCGCACGAGATCCAGGCCGAGTCCCCGGGCCGACAGCGCGAGCCGCGGGTCGAGGTAGTCCGTGAGGTCGGTCCGGTCCGGGATCACGACCTCCTCCATGCCGACCTCGTAGGAGTGTTTCGCACTGTCTAAGTACTCCCGTAGTTTCGCGCCGGCGCCGTCCTCGTAGGACTCGAACAGCTCCATCGCTGCCTCCGAGTCGGCCGGCACCGCGGCCTCGTCGCCGTCGGTCCAGAAAACCCGGTAGTTTGGGTCGAGTCGCTCGAGCTCGTAGAACTCGCCGGGCTCGTGACCGAACCGCTCGAAGAACCGCTCGAACAGCTCGGGCATCAGGTACCACGACGGTCCGGTGTCGAACTGGAACCCGTCCTCGACGATCCGGCCGGCGACGCCGCCGACGTGTTTGCCTTTCTCGTAGACGGTCACCCGAGCGCCGGCGTCCCCGAGGTGCGCGGCCGCCGACAGCCCGCCGAACCCGGCGCCGACGATCGCGATCGACTCTCCGGAAAGCTCTGTCATCGGTATACTGTTGGGCTCGGGCGGGGAAAACGCTCCGGAATCCTCGGCCCCGCCCGCACCTCCCTCGGGCGGGCCAGCCCGGGACGGCTCGACCGGTCAGACGGCGTCGAACGCGAGCCCGTCGAGGTCGGTCACCTCGCCGAACAGCCAGCCGGCGTGCTCGAGGGCGTACTCACGGTCGCCCTCCTCGATGTAGCCGATTGCGTCCTCGATCAGGACCGGCCGGTAATCCCGCAGGCCGGCCGAGCCGGCGGTGTGCAACACGCAGACGTTCGCGAGCGTACCACAGAACAGCAGGTCGTCGATCCCGTGGGCCCCGAGGTACCCGTCGAGTCCGGTCTGGTGGAAGGCGTCGTAGGTGTGTTTCGTGACGATCCGGTCCCCCTCCTCGGGGGTCAGCTGTTCGACGATCTCGGCTTCCCAGGACCCCTCGAGGACGTGCTCGCCCCACCGGTCGAACTCGTCGTAGTAGTGGGCGTCCTCGAACTGCTCGGGCGGGTGGACGTCGCGGGTGTAGATCACCGCGGCGCCCGCCTCGCGGGCCCGGCCGAGCAGCTCGGTACATCCCTCGATGGCCGCGCCGCTCCCCGGCGCGTACAGGCTCCCCTCCGGGTGCGCGAAGCCGTTTTGCATGTCGACGACCACGACCGCCGTCCGATCTGGATCGAACGCGAACTCGGACATGCCCGGGCGTACGCCCCGAGGCGAAAAACCGCTTCCGGACACCGCGACCGCGACCGCTTTTACCCGTCGGCTTTCAACGACGATCGTGCCGGAGTTCGACATCGTCTCCTCCGAGGCCATCGCCGCCGGGGAGGCAACGGACGCGTACTTCGATCGCACCGTCGAGGCCCTCGAGGGCGCCGACAGAACCCCCGAGGTCGTCGCCGAGGTGACGGCCTCGCAGTTCCCGACCGGCGACTGGCACCTTTTTGCCGGACTGCCCGACGCCGCCCGGCTGTTCGAGGGTCGGTCGGTCGACGTCGACGCGCTCAGGGAGGGGCGGCTGTTCGACGGCGGCCCAGTCCTGCGGATCGAGGGGCCGTACCTCGAGTTCGCCCGGCTCGAGACGGCGCTGCTCGGATTCCTGTCTCACGCCACCGGCGTCGCGACGGCTGCCTTCGAGGCCCGCCGGGCCGCCCCCGAGACGCCGGTGTTGAGCTTCGGCACCCGCCACGTTCACCCCTCGATCGCGGCGATGGTCGAGCGCTCGGCGCTTCTCGCCGGCCTCGACGGGATCTCGAACGTCGCCGCCGCCGACGTGCTCGACCGCGAGGCCGGCGGGACGATGCCCCACGCGCTGGTGATCTCCTTCGGCCGGGGCAACCAGGAGCTGGCCTGGCAGGCGTTCGACGACGCCGTCGACGCCTCTGTCCCGCGGATCGCGCTCGTCGACACATACAGCGACGAGGTCGACGAGGCCCTGCGGGCGGCCGAGGCGATCGACCTCGACAGCGTCCGGCTCGACACGACCGGCTCCCGCCGGGGCGATTTCAGACACATCCTCCGCGAGGTCCGCTGGGCGCTCGACGCCCGCGGGTACGAGGACATCGGCGTGTTCGCCAGCGGCGGGCTCGGACCCGACCAGCTCCGTGCCCTGCGGGACGTCGCCGACGGGTTCGGCGTCGGCAGCTACGTCAGCAACGCCGATCCGATCGACTTCGGGCTGGATATCGTCGCCGTCGACGGCCAGCCGGCGGCAAAGCGCGGGAAACTCGACGGCGCCAAGCAGGTCTACCGAACGTCCGACGGCGGCCACCACGTCGCCCGCGCCGACGCCCCCGGCCCGACCGAGGGCGAGCCGCTGCTCGAACCGCTCGTTCGGGACGGCGAGTGCGTTCGGGAGTTCGACATCGACGCGGCCGCGAGCCGGGCGGCCGCCGACGCGGACGCCGTCGGCTTCCGATCGTAGCAGCTCACCGGAACCTCTCGATCGGTCCAGGACAAAGGGGGGGAGAGGGGTGCCGGGCGCGCAGACGGGAGGGTGGGAAACTGAAACTGGGTGAGTCCTGTGCGCGCCCAGTTGTATGCTGTCACTCATCGGACTTAAACATCCGTCAGACGGCCGTCAGACGCCCCGGACTGGGACAGCGTTTAGTCCCGTCCGGACCGACCGACGGACATGAGTTGGGCAGAGCTGTTTGAGCGGGCGGGTGAACCCGAGGTCGCGGTCGCGGAGATCCGCCGGGCGCTCGCCGACCGCCGACGCGATGAGTGACCGAGCACCTGGCGACCGGCGTCCAGATCCGACGCTGATCGCCGCCGACGCCGACGTGCTCGCCGCTGACCTGCTGGTCGGCGGCGCCGCCCGGGCGGCCCTGGATCACGTTCGCAGACACTCCTGGGTGGGTCTGGCTGCGAGCGACCCGCTGCTCGCGGACGCCACGGCGATCATCGAGACCCTCGCCGACGCCGAGCTTGCGCGTGACTGGCGCGAGCGTGCCGAGCGACTCCGCACCCGCGTAGAGCACCCCCAGAGAGACCATCCGGGATTGGCCTCCGCCTACCGCGGCGGGGCCGCCCACCTGTTGACCTTCGATGAGACGCTGACCGCCACGAGCGCGAACCTCGCGGTCCAGCCCTACGCCGCGCTCAGCATCCGCACGCCGGCGGCCTTCGACCGGCTGTTCGACCCCGAACCGCTGTACGAAGCCATCCACGACGGGCCTTACCCCGGTCCCGACCGCGATCCGCGGGCCTGACCCGCGCCGTCACGCGCGGTCGCCGTACCACCCGGCGAAGGCTTCGAGTGCTTGCCCGCGGTGCGAGACGGCGTTTTTTTCGGCGGTGGTCATCTCGGCGAAGGTCCGGCCGTCGCGTTCGAAGATCGGGTCGTACCCGAACCCGCCCTCGCCCCGCGGCGCGACGATCCGTCCGTCAACGACCCCCTCGAACAGCGCGACCGGCGGCGTTCCGTCGTCGACGGTCGCGCCGTCGCCGCCGATCGGGTCGCCGTCGCAGTAGCCAACGACCGTGTGGAAGGCGGCGCTTTGATCCGGCTCCCGGCGGGCGAGACGCGAGACCCGCTCGATGCCGAGCGTCTCCTCGACGTACGAGGAGAACGGCCCGGGGAAGCCGTCGAGCGCCGCGATCGACAGTCCGGCGTCGTCGACGATCACCGGTCCGCCGACGTGTTCGTGGGCCACCCGGGCGCCGTGGGCCGCGACTTCCGCGAAGGAGTCGGCCTGTGGCTCCGGATAATCGAAGGCGTGTTGCTCGACCGACTCGCCGAGGTACGACTCGGCCTCCTGTGCCTTCCCGGGATTTGTGGTGACGAACGTAACCATGTTCCCGGGAGACGCCGGCGAAAAAAGTACGCGTCGATCAGTCGACGACGACCTCAACCGGCTCGTCGGCCTCGCTCGCCTCCTCGTCGGTCTCGCCGCGGCGCTCCTGCAACAGGAGCGCGGCCGCGGCCGCGATCACGATCCAGGACCGCCAGTTCGCCAGGTTCAGCGTGTAGCCGATCCCGAACTGTTTTTTTACGAGCATTCCCTCGTTGGGTTGCCAGTACGAGGACAGCAGCCGGCGCAGCGTCGGCTGCTCGAAGTTGTACGGGATCCCGAACAGCTCGCCAGTCGAGGACTTTTCACTCATATCGCCGAGTACGACCGCCGCCGATAAGACCGTTTTCCTCTCCGCGACTCACCGGCTCGGGCCCGTCGGCGCCCCGCGCTCGGGGTCGCCACCCCCCTGGTACCGCCCGCGCCCCTCGATCGCCGCGAGTCGGTCGAGAACCGCGCTCTCCCCGGCCGCCCGGTAGGCGTCTTCGAGAACGCCGATACGTCGGTCGGCGTCGGCGGTCGTTCCGGTGAGGCTCTGTGCCAGCACGTGGAGGTCCATCGCGTGGTCCTCGGGCCGCCCGGAGTGGTATCCGAGCCCGAAATCGAGCAGGTACACCCGGCCGCCGATCCGGACGTTCCGCGTCGTCGGGTCGCCGTGGACGATCCCAGCCCCGTGGAGCCGTGCGAGGTGTCGGGCGGCCGTCGCGACCCGTTCGTCGGTCGGGTCCGCGGCGAGATCTGCCCGGCCGACCCGCTGGAGGACGAGCGTCTGCTCGGCAAGGTCGACGTTCCAGACCAGCGGCGTCGGCACGCCGGCCCGTCTCGCCTCGCCCAGCAGCCGCGCCTCCCGTCGGGTCCGCTCCCGGCGGAGTCGCTCGTCGAGCTCGGGGTGACGGTAGAGCCGGCCCTCGCGGCGTTTCGTCACCGTCTCGCCGTCCGGATCGACCGTCACGGTCGCCTCCGCGCCCTGTACCGCGGTTCCCTCGGGCTCCGCTCCGGTCGCCGTCCGCGGCCCGGTTCGGGACCGCCAGGTCACGGGCACTTGGTTCGGCCGGTATCCGGGATCGATCGCCGAGTCCTCGATCGCGAGCGTGTCGCCGGCGGCGTACATCTTCGCCCCCAGCACCGCGATCATCCCGGCGTTGTCCCGCAGCAAGCGTGCCTCGGGAGCGAAAAACGACGCCCCACGGCGGTCACACATCGCACCGAGCATCTCCGTGAGCCGGTCGTTCTGTCCGACCCCGCCCCCGAGGACGAGCTCGTCGGCCCCGGTGAGAGAGAGCGCACGCTCCGCGACCTCGGTGAGCATCGCGAAGATCGTCTCCTGGAGCCCGCGACAGACGTCCGGAACCGGCACGCCGTCGTCGACGGCCGCCTCGGCCGCCGAGCTGATCCCCGAAAATGAAAAGTCCATTCCCTTGACCACGTAGGGCAGGCGGTGGTACTCGCCGTCGGCAGCCGCGGCCTCGACTTTCGGACCGCCCGGGTGTGACCAGCCGACGTGGCGCGTGAACTTGTCGATCGCGTTGCCGACGCCGGTGTCCATCGTCTCTCCGAGCACCCGGTACCGGCCGCCGCGGTAGGCAAGCAGGTGCGCGTTCGCGCCGCTCGCGTTCAGACAGACCGGATCGGAAAATCCCGAGCGGTGGCGACCGATCTCGAGGTGTGCGAGCATGTGATTGACCCCCACCAGGGGCACGTCGAACCGCTGTGCAAGCGCCCGGGCGCTGGTCCCCGCGATCCGGAGACAGGGCCCGAGCCCGGGCCCCCGCGAGAACGCCACGGCGTCGACGGGCGGCTCGCCATCGGTCGGGAGCTCCTCGACGAGTCGCTCGATGACCGCCGGCAGGTGCTCCGCCATGTGTTCTGCAGCCTCTCGCGGGTGAATGCCGCCGGCCTCGGGGGCGTACGGCTCGCTCTCGATGCGTACCGACTCCTCGGCCGCGTCGTAATACGCCGCGCTGGCCGCCCACGCGGTGCCCTCGATCCCGAGCACGCGCGGAGCCGCCTCTTCGGTCATGGCTCGCCGGTCAATCCGTCGCCGATACAAAAGACGACTTCGGTCCGCACTCTCAGACACCGCACCGCCGCGATACTGAGTTTATGCTCGCCGCCGAACGCGGACTCGTGACGGTCTATCTCGGCACCCACGACGGGCTCTACCGGGCGCCCGCGGGTCCCTTCGAGAGCGCGGAGCGGGTCCTCGACTGCGGGACGGTCCACGCCGTCCGGCCGGCCCCCGGTGGGGTTCTGGCCGCCACCGACGGAGGACTGTACCGCCGACGCGACGGCGACTGGCACGACGCCGGCGTTCCCCGGGCACCCGTCACCGCGGTCGCGGTCGCCCCCGACGGCCGGCACTGCTACGCCGGCACCTACCCGGCCCAACTGTACCGAGCGCCGGTCGCCGACTGGACCGCGCCGCTGGCCGACGCCTGGCAGGCGAGTGACTCGTTTCGAGCGCTCCCCGACAGGGACCGGTGGGCGGCACGCTCCCCCCGGACAGAGGGAGCGCAGGTCCGGACGCTCGCGGTCGCGCCGAGCGCTCCAGACCGGCTGCTGGCGGGCGTCGAGGTCGGTGGCGTCGTCGAGAGCGCAGACCGGGGGAACACCTGGACCGACCGCTCGACCGGCGTCCACGACGACGTCCATCATCTGCTCGTCCGGGCGGGCGATCCGCCGACCGTCGTCGCATCCTGCGGGAACGGCCTCTACCAGACCCCGCTTCCCGGTCAGCGGTGGCACCGGCTGGACACCGACTTCCGGGAGTTCTGGTACAACTACCACCGCGAGGCCGCCGAGTACCGCGGACAGCTGTACACGAGCGCCAACGGCTGGGGGCCGGCCGAGGACGTCGGCGCCGTCGTCACGTACGACGAGACCGCCGGGGCGACCCGCCGCCCCTTCCCCGAGGGCGAGGGCGCCTTCGTCATCTCGTGGGCGCTCGGAGACGACCGACTGCTCGCCGGGACGATGTACGCACGCGAGGGGTTCGAACAGACGACGCCGGCGCCGGTGCTCGCGTTCGACGGCGAGGACTGGTCGCGACTCGGCACCGCTCCGGCCGGGATCAAGAGTCTCCTCGTTCGGTGAGTCCTAGCGCCGACCGATCGAGCGCCGAGCGTTACGCGTCGCCTTCCTCGCCGGCGATCTTGTTGCGCTCGAGGACGTACTCGTGTTCGATCTCGGCGGTGTCTTCGGAGCTGTCGTAGACCCGCGCGGTCCCGATCGTCGTCCGCATGCCGAACTTCGTATCGAGCGTCCGGATCACGACCTCCTCGGCGTCTTTGTTCAACATCGCGGCCAGCGAGTCCCGCACCGAGAGCCGGGAAGGCGTGGCCTCGTCGTGGGTCAGCTCGAATCGGACGTCTGTGCGGTGCAACATCGGGTTCTCGTCTTCCTCTAAGATGTCGATATCCATTAGCGTGTACTCTCGCCGAGTCGGGCAAAAGGATTTCGAAGGGCGGTCTCAGGCCTCGCCGAGCCGCGCGAGCAGGTGCGAGAGCTGCAGGCGGTCGTTCGTGCCCTCGGTGAGCGCCAGGTCGATCTCGCCGGCCACCCGGTGGAGCTCCGCCAGCTCCCGCCCGCTGTACCGCGCCCCCAACAGCTCGAGGGTGTCCGCGAGCACCGCCTCGCCGCTGTGGCCCTCGTCGATCAGCAACTCGTCGAGCGTCGACCGGGCGTCGGTGAACTCCCCCGCCTCGGCGTCGGCGACCATCGACTCGACGCGTTCGTCGGTCGCGAGCCCGGACAGGGTCTCGTAGGCCGCCGTCCTGGTGATCTCGCCGGCCTGCTCGTGGGTGGTCTGTGCGGAGAGGATCGCCTCCCGTAGGTCCCCGCCGGCCGCGCCGGCGACGTACTCAACTCCTTCCTGGTCGTAGGCCGCGCCCTCGCGCTCGGCAATCGTCTCGAGGACGGCGACGGTCTCGTCGTGATCCGGCGCCCGCACCGGCACCGGAAAACACCGCGAGCGGATCGGCGCGATCAGGTTCGACGGCTGCCGGGTGGCGATCACGAACTGCGTGGTCTCGTAGTACTGCTCCATCACCCGGCGCAGCGCCTGCTGGAAGTCCTCGCGCATGCCCTCGGCGTTGTCGAGCAACAGCGTCTTGTACCCGCCGGCGACCGGCTGGTAGCCCGCGGACTCTTTGAGCACGTGGTTGATCAGGTCGGCCTTCGAGGAGTTTCGCCGCCGCGTGGCGTCGATAAACGACGCGAACCGCGGGTCCTCGGCGATCTCTTTTTTACTCGCGTCGAAAAAGTCTGCGACGTTGATCTCGATCAGGTCGGCGGTCTCCTCGTGGACCCGGTCGGCCAGCGCCCGAACCGCGGCGGTCTTGCCGCTGCCCTTTGGCCCGTGAACCAGGAGGTTCATCGGCTCCGCCGTGGCGCGCTCGAGCCGGTCGCGAACGCCAACCTGGGGCAGCTCCGCGATCGTTGGGGCGTGTCGCTCGGTCCACAGCGGGCCGTCCATACCGACTGTTGGGCGGTGTGGGGTACAAAAGTTCTTCTTCCCGACTCGATCACTCGGTCCGGGTCTCGAACAGCTCCTCGAATGCCTTGCGCTGTGCGGCCCGGAGGTGCTGGTGGAAGGTCGGCCGGGAGATGTCCATCGCCGCGGCGAGCTCGTTGCCGTCGACGTCTCGCGGCCAGTTGAAAAATCCGCCGTGGTAGGCGGTCCGGAGCGCGGTCTCCTGTCGGTCGGTCAGCCGGTCGATCAGCGCGGCGGTGAAATCCTGGCGTGTCTCGACGGGACGCTCGCGCTCGTGATACCCAAGCAGTTCGGTCCCCGGGTGGCGCTTCTCGATGAGCTCGAACAGCTCGCGAGCCTCGGCCTCGTAGGCCAACTCGACGGTGATCCTGGTGGTGCCGTTCTCGGCGACCGCCCCCTGCGGGAGGGCGCCGTACTCGGCGAGAGCACCGACGAGCGAGTCAGTCACCACGAGTTCGGCCAGACAGCCCTCGTCGGTGCCGACGATCGTCTCGGCGCTCGCGACCCCCTCGAGTCTCCGAGCCCGGTCGACGACGTCCTGACAGTCCCGGCCGGTCACGCGCAGGTAGGTTCTGAGCCGGCCGTCGGCCCGGCCGTCGATCTCCACCGCCTCGATCCGCCCGGCGGCGTCGGCAGACAGCTGGTTGAGCAGGAGCTCCGGGTCGGTAACCGCGAACTCGAGTTCGATGATCTCCGTGGCGTCGAGCACCCGCCCGCGCTCGACGGCGTTGATCGCGTTTCCGGCGGCCCGGCCGAGCGCCTCGAGCACCGCCCGCTCGCGGCCGTCTAAGTCCCCGGCGTCGCTCGCGAACACGACGAGCACGCCGTAATCGGCCTGCTTGTACCCGAGCGGGATCGCGACCAGCGTCTCCATGCCTACGGCGATCTCGTCCCAGGGCGGGGTCGGATGCTCCGCGAGGTCGAGGACCTGGGCGGTTCCGTCTCGGTGGGCCCGCGCGACGGGATCCTCGCCGCCGGCGTCGATCGCGAGCCCGTCGATCGGCAGGTCGGCGTCGCCGGCCCGAGCCGTCGGCGCGAGCCGGTCGTCGGTGACGTTCGGCCGGAGCACGCAGGCGAACGCGTACGGCTCGGAGGCGGCGAGCTGCGCGGCCACGCCGTTCTCGATCTCCGCGCGGGTGGTCGCCTCGACGAGCACCTCGATCGTGTTCTGTATCAGCCCGTTGACCCGGCTGAGGACCCGCCCGGTGTGTTCGCGGGCGTCCCGCAGCTCGGACTCGCGTTTCGCTCTGGTGCAGGCTGCGGCCGCGCTGGTCGCCAGCAGCGCGAGCACCTGCCTGTCGGTCCTGTCGAAGGCGCCGGGCTCGGTCGAACAGACGCTGATCGTGCCGTGCACGCCGACGGGGTAGTACAGCCCCGACCTGATCGGCCCCGGCGTCTCGTCGCCGCCGACGACCCGCGGTTCGCCCGAGGCGAACACCCCGCCGGGCAGCCCCTCGCCGACCTCGTAGACCGGTCGCTTGCCCAGCTCCGCCCGGGCCCGGTCGGTCGCGGCGGCGGGTTCGAGTGTGCCGGCGTCGCTGTCGTACAGCCGGAAGACGTTGATCTCGAAGCCCAGCACCTCCCGGGCGGCCGCGACGGCGATCTCCGCGACCCGTTCGCGGCTCCGGGCCTGCATCAGCGATCGGGTCGCCTCGAGCATCCCCGAGAGGCGCTCGTTGTGCCGGCGCTGTTCGCTCACGTCCCGACCGACTCCGACGACCCCGACGACCGCCCCGTCGTCGTCACGCACCGGGGCGTGTACCAGCTCGTAGGGGGTGTCGTCCTCGCCGGCGAGCCGGGCCTCGACGACTTCGGGATCGGTCCCGTCGCCGGGTACCCGCTCGAGCGCGGCGCCGACGGCCGCCTCGACGGCCGTGCGGTCGTCCGCGGCGACGAGCTCGGTCACCGCGCGGCCGGCCAGCTCGCTGCCGTCCCACCCGGTGAGGGCCGCGAGACGCTCGTTCCACCGCGTGAGTCGCCCGTCTGCGTCGAGGACGTACAGCGGATCCGGGAGGCTGTCGAGAATCCCCTCGGTGACCGCCCGCTGCTGTCGCAGCTCGCGCTCGTAGGCCCGTTCTTCGAGTAAGTGTCTGATCCAGCCGGTGAGCACCTCGAGTAAGACCACCTCGCGTTCGGTCGCCGGGCGCTCGCGCGGGTCGGGATCGAGAAAGCAGACCGTTCCGTAGGAGGATCCGTCGACGGTCACCGGCGCCCCGAGGTACTGCTCGGCGCCCGACCTGTCGTGGGCCGGATCACCCTCCCACCCCGCGGCGGCCGCGCTCGCGATCGTGAACGGCTCCGAGCCCTCGACCGTCCGCCGGCAGTAGGTCTCGACCAGGGGCCGCTCGGTTCCCGGGTTCGGGGCGGTCGGTCCGGCCGCGGTGACGACCTCGTGGGTGTCGCCCTCGATCCGGGTCAACAGTCCGACTGCGACCCCGAGCTGTTCGCGGCCCACTGCGAGCATGCGTTCGATGCGCTCGTCGCGAGACAGCTCCGTGTCCGACGCGATCCCGTGGAGCCGCTCGAACACCGACTCGTCGGTAGATCGGTCCCGGTCGGCGGCGGCGAGCACCACAGAGAGCCCGTCAGCTCCCGGGTGGACGGTCGCGCGGAGGCGTTGCCCGTCCGGACGCACGTCGACGGTCAGCTCCTCGCCGTCGGCCGCCGCCCGCCGACACGCGGTCGCGAGGTCCTCGCCGGCCAGGACCGCGAGGTCACCGCCGACCGCCCGCCCGCGGTCGGCCCCGAGCAGTTCTGCTCCGGCCTCGTTAATCCGAGTCACCCGCAGGTCGGCGTCGACGCCGATCACTCCCTCCGAGAGTCGCTCGAGGATCGGAGAGGGATCAACGGCGTCCTGATCGGTCGCCATTGTCTTCTGTACGAGCGCCGCGACACATTAAGCCTCCGTGCCAGTCGCGGTCGCTCCGAGTTCGACCGACCGATCTCTGACCGACACCGCGCAGCCGCGTCGGGCGCTTGGCGCCGACAGCTGCAACGTTACGACGTCGAGACGCTGTGAATGCGCCGGCCGGGAATTGAACCCGGGCTATGAGCTTGGGAAGCTCATGTCCTACCACTAGACCACCGGCGCGCGGCAGGACCTTTGCCCGTCGGGGGTAAAATCTCTTCTGTCTCGATCGACCGAGAGACCGATCGAACCACTATCGGTATGTGCGTCGGCGGCCAAGCCGATCCATGACCGACGGAGAGCAAAAACAGGAGCAGGAGCGGCTCGAGGAGCAGCGAGACGACCTGCGGCTGCTCAATCAGGTAATGCGCCACGACATCCGCAACGATCTCCAGCTGGTCCAGGCCTACGCCGAGCTGCTCGATGATCACGTCGACGAGGCGGGCAGAGAGTACCTCAACAAAATCAAGGAAAGCGCCGAGAGCGCGGTCGGGATGACCACCACCGCCCGGGATCTCGCCCAGGTGATCCTCCGATCCGAAGAGGAGACCGAGCCGGTGTCACTCGCGAAGGCGCTCAACCACCAGGTCGAGGACGTCGTCTCCGCATACCCCGAGGCGGTCGTCCGGATCGACGGGTCGCTCCCGGAGACGGCGGTGATCGCAAATGACATGCTCGACTCGGTGTTCCGGAACCTGCTCCGCAACGCGATCGAGCACAACGACACGACCCCGCCGGAGGTGACCGTCTCCGCGACCGTCGAGGGAGATCTCGTTACCGTCGAGATCGCCGACAACGGTCCGGGCGTTCCCGACGACCGCAAAGACGAGATCTTCGGCAAAGGCGAGAAGGGTCTCGAGAGCGGCGGTGCCGGCGTCGGGCTCTACCTCGTCCGCTCGCTGGTCGAGTCCTACGGCGGGCGCGTCCGGGTCGAGGACAACGACCCAGAGGGGGCGGTGTTCGTCCTCGAACTCCAGACGGCCTGAGCCGGCCCGCGGCCTTGAGCGTCCGGAGGTTGAGCGTGCGGGTTATGTGTCGGTCCGCGCAACGGCTCATTATGCGATCGATCCCGCCTCGGGACGCTCGTGATCGTCGCCCGCTGGGCCCGATCTCGTCTGCCCGCCCCAAGCCGTCCGATCCCCGCTCCGCTCGACAAACGGGGGGTGCCTCGACCACCGGCCGGCCCGGACTCTCGCTCGAGGACGGCGACCGAGCGGAGGCGCCCTGATGGAGGGACTGGCCCCGGTTCGAGTGCTCAGGATCGGCCACCGGCCGGGCCGCGACGAGCGTACGACCACCCACGTCGGGCTCACCGCCCGGGCGCTTGGTGCCGACGGGGTCGTCCTCGCCGGACCCGCGGCCGACCGCGCGGAGACGATCGTCTCGGTGACCGACCGGTTCGGCGGCCCCTTCGCCGTGGAGACGACCGACGACCCGCTCGCTTATCTCGCGGACGCCGACGAGGCGGTCGTCCACCTCACGATGTACGGGCTCCCGGTTCAAGATCGGCTCGCCGAGCTCCGGGACCGACACCGGTCGGACGGTGATTCCTCGGACGGAGGGTCGTCGCTTCTGGTGGTCGTCGGGGCGTCGAAGGTTCCCTTCGAGGTGTACGAGCGCGCCGACTGGAACCTCGCGGTCACGAACCAACCCCACTCCGAGATCGCCGCGCTCGCGGTCTTTCTCGACCGGCTGTACCAGGGTGACGAACTCGACCGCGAGTGGACTGACGCCGACCGCGCCGTCGTCCCGCAGGCGACCGGCAAGCGCGTCGAAGACCGGTAGCAGCCCTGCGCCGATGGGTTTAACAGCGTGACTCACCGACGTTCCTGTAATGGCTTTTGAGGACTTACTCGAAGACCCGGTCATCCAGAAGTACCTCCACGAGCTGGTCGGTCCGACGGGGATGCCCGTCGCCGCCGCGCCGCCGGACGGAGAGGTAACCGACGAGGAACTCGCCGAGGAGCTCGGCCTCGAGCTCAACGACGTCCGGCGGGCGCTGTTTATTCTCTACGAGAACGACCTGGCGAGTTACCGTCGGCTGCGCGACGAGGAGTCCGGGTGGCTGACCTACCTCTGGACCTTCGAGTACGACACGATCCCCGAGCAACTCGAGGCGGAGCTCCACCGGCTGCTCGAGGCGCTCGAGCAGCGCCGCCAGTACGAGCGCGAACACGAGTTTTACCTCTGCGAGCAGTGCGGGATCCGGTACGAGTTCGAGGAGGCGATGGACTTTGGCTTCGAGTGTGTCGAGTGTGGCTCCCCGCTCGATCCGCTCGAGAACACCCGAATAATCGACGCGATGGACGAGCGGATCGACACCCTCCGAGCGGAGCTCAACCTCGACCGCGCCGAGCTCGAGGCCTGACCGGGATCCGGCCCCGCTCTTTCGATCGCGGCCGCGACGGGCCGCCGGTCCGCGTTCGATCGCCCCTGAGAGGAAAATCGTATACGCTCGCCCGCACAACCACGTCTATGGTGGTCCTCGCGACGAAGTGTTACGTCGCCGGCGAGGCCCGCGACCGAGCCATCGATTCTCTGCGCGCGCTCGTCGACAACGACATCGGCGAGCTCGAAGTCGATCGGGAGATCGGGATCCGCGAGGACGACTTTCCGACCGTGACCGTGACCGGGCCGGACGCGACCGCCGCGCGAAACCTCCTGCGCGAGCGGTGGGGGGCGATAACCCCCCAGTTCGAGGCCGGCGAGACTTACGTCGGCACCCTCGCCGGCTGGGACGAGGACGGGCTCAGGCTTGCTGCCGGCCGCGAGGTCACGATCCCTCGGGACCGACTCGGCCTCGGCCCGGGCGGGGCCGACCAGATCCGGCGCCGGTACGGGCTGGTCCAGCACACGCCACTCGCGTTCGTCTCCGACGATCCGCCCCGGCTGGCCGACCGGGAGCGCGACCGGCTGTACGACTGGGAGCGCGGCCCCGGGCGGGTGAACGTCAACAGCGCCACGCGCGGGGAGGTGCGGGCGACGGTCAACCGCGCGGGCCACGCCGAGGACATCATCACCGTCGAGCGGGTCGGCCTGCTCGAACAGAGTATCGTCTGCCGCGAGGGCACCGACCCCCCGGGGCTGCTCGCGAGCATCGGCGAGTACCTCCCCGCGGAACTGCTCTGTATCGTCTGAGATGTCCCGACGCCGTCGCCTGCTTGCCGTGCTCGCGCTCGTCGCCGCCGTTGCTTTGGCGGGCTGTTCTTTCGGCGCCAGCGAACTCACGGACGAGGATCTCACCGGCGAGGAGACCTACAACTGGGAGACCGAGGCCAACGCGACCTTCGATCTCACCGCCGGCTCGAACAGCTACGCCGCCGTGATTCAGATCCGCAACCGATCGGAGCTCAAGATCTTCCGCGAGACGGCGATCCGCGGCAACGAGGCGATCGACATCGAGACGCTGCGGTTCCGGTATCCCAACGGCACGGTCGTCAACGCCACCGAGGCGCCGATCAGCGCCCGCGTTGGCTCCGACTCAACGACCCTTCGGCTTCCAGCCGACAACGGGACAATCGGCTACACCGCGCCCCGAAGCGGTAAGAGTTTCTCGATCCCGACCTTCGTCGAGGGGAGCCACCGGCTCGACCTGCCGGCCAACGCTCGCGTGACGATCCCGCTGCTCTCGCAGGTCTCCCCCGATGGGTACGACACCGCGGTTCGTGACGACCGGGTCGTGCTCCGGTGGTCCGATCCCGGTGGCGGGCTGTCGGTCCGGTATTACCTGGTGCGAGATCTGTACCTGTTCGGCGGGCTCACCCTCGTGGGGGCGGCCCTCGCCGTCGGCGGCGCGGCGTACTACCTGCTCGGGATCCGACGGGCGAAGCGACGGCGAGACGAGGTCGGCCTCGACGTCGAGTACGACGACGAGTTCGACGACGGGCCCCCTCCGGGGATGCGCTGACCCCTGCACTCGGGGACCGATCGGTGAGGCTAACCCCGCGGAACCCGAGCAGGCCGTATGGATGTCGCGCTGGTGACCGTCGGCGACGAGCTGCTCGCCGGCGAGACGACGAACACGAACGCCGCCTGGCTCGGGAATCGCCTGACAGACCGCGGGGTCGACGTTGAGCGGATCGTCACCGTTCCCGACCGAATCGGCGAGATCGCCCGCGTCGTCAACGAGTCTCGGGCCGAGTACGACGCCGTGATCGTCACCGGCGGACTCGGGCCTACCCACGACGACGTGACGATGGCCGGCGTCGCGGCCGCGGTCGGCGTCGAGCTCGAGGCGAGCGAGGCCGCCCGCCGGTGGATCGCCGAGGAGACCGACTACGAACCGGCCGACCTGGCCCCCGGCACGACGGAGCTGCCGGCCGGAGCGCGGCTGCTCGGAAATCCCGAGGGGGTCGCACCCGGCTGTGCGATCGAGACCGTCTACGTCCTGCCCGGCCCTCCGAACGAGATGCGGTCCACCTTCGCCGCGATCGAAGCCGAGTTCGACGGGCAGAGCCGCCACGTCGAGACCGTCGAGACGACCGAGCCCGAGAGCGCGCTTCTCGATCGGGTCGCCGAGCTCCGCTCGCGGTTCGACGTCGGCGTCGGGAGCTATCCCGGCGAGACGGTCCGGATCCGGATCGAGAGTCCCGATCCCGACCGCGTGGTCGAGGCGGCGGCGTGGCTGCGCGAGCGGGTCACGATCCCGGAGAACGCCGACCAGGGAGACGATCGGCGGTAGAGTCGGCGCAGCCACAGCGCCGTCAGCGCGATCCCACCGGGTAGGACGACCCAGGCTGTGGCGTCGACGACCGTCGCGTCGATCCCAACCTGGGTCGCGTTCCCGACCGTCCGCATACTTCGTGCTCGCGGCCCCCGGAATAATGCGTTCCGGTTCTCCCCGTCTCCGCGGGTCGGGCCGCTTTTGCACGGTCCGGCCGTACCCGTGGTATGCGTCGAATCGGCCTCGTCGTCAACCCGATCGCCGGGATGGGCGGGCGCGTCGGACTCAAAGGGACTGACGGGAAGGTAGCGGCGGCCCGCAGCCGCGGCGCCGAACCCAGAGCCCCCGGCCGCGCGGAGGCCGCCCTCTCGGCGCTCGCGGAGGTCGTCGATCCGGCTGACGTCGAGTTGGTGACCGTCGGCGGTGACATGGGCGCGGCGCCGGCCCGCGCGGCCGGCTTCTCGCCGACCGTACTCTATCACCCAGAGGAGCCGACGACGGCGGCCGACACCGAGCGCGCGGTCCGGGCGTTCCGCGAGCGCAGCGTCGATCTCGTCCTGTTCGTCGGCGGGGACGGTACTGCCGTCGACGTGGCCGCGGCCCTCCCCGAGGCGGGCGGACCGCCGGTGCTTGGCGTTCCCGCGGGGGTGAAGGTGTACTCCGGGGTCTTCGCCGTCCGACCGGCCGAAGCCGGCCGGATCGCCGGGACCTTCGCCGAGACCGAGCCCGCCGAGATCAACGACATCGACGAGGACGCCTTCCGGGGCGGCGAGGTCGAGACAGAACTCCGGGCGGTCGTCGAGACCCCGGTCGACGACCGGCGTCAGGACACCAAACAGCTCGCCGGCGGCAGCGTCGCCGGCCTCGCGGCGGGGGTCGCGGCCGAGGTCGATCCCGAGCGGACGTACGTTCTCGGTCCCGGCTCGACGGTCGGGGCGGTCGCCGAGGAGTTGGGCGTCTCCGGAACCGACCTCGGAGTCGACGTGTACGGAGACGGGACGATCGTCGTCGCCGACGCGAGCGAACGGCAGATCCTCGACGCGATCGACGGCGACGACGATCCGGTGGTGATCGTCTCGCCGACCGGCGGACAGGGGTTCGTGTTCGGCCGCGGTAACCAGCAGATCTCCCCGCCGGTGATCGAGGCCGCGACGGTCGAGGTGATCGCCTCGCGGCGCAAGCTCGAGGAGACCGGTGCGCTCCGGGTCGACACCGGCGATCCGGCTCTCGACGAGGAGCTCCGTGGCTGGCACCGGGTTCGCGTCGGTCGGTTCGAGCGCCGACTCGTCGAGATCGTCTAGTCCCGGTAGTCGACGGTCAGATCTGCCGCGAGGACAAAATCGGGGTTCTCGGCCGGCCGGACCCGGCAGGCGGCGCCGTCGCTGACGTGTCGGGCCGTCTCCGGGACTACCACCCGCGTCCGATCGGCCCCGATCGACGCCGCGTCGGCGGCGATCGCCTCGAACAGCGCTCTCGCCGCCGGGAGCCCCTCCCAGGCGGCGACGCCGTACTCGGCGCCGGTCTCGCCCTCGCTGTCGTACGTTCGCGTCCGGTAGCTCAGCCCCCGGCGCCCGCGATCGTCGGTCACGGTCAGCAGCGCGGTCTTCTCGGCGGCGATCGCGAGCGTTTCTCGGGTCAGCTCGCGGAGCGCCCAGCTCTCCTCGGGAGCGAGCGCGAGCCCGCCGAGTCGCTTGCGGGCTTCGCTCTCCCGCCAGTCGGTCCAGGCGGCGGCCGGGTCCGCGGTCGCCGTCGGATCGCCGGTCCCCCTGACGGATCCGCCGCCCGACGGGTCGGGGTCCGGCTCCGGGTGGAGCCACCGAAACTCCGTCGCGGGCTCGAACCCTGCCGCCCGCGAGAGCCCCAGCCCCGCCCGGTTCCAGGAATACACCATGTTCCGGGCGATGGTCGCCCCCCGGTCGCTGGCCCAGTCGAACAGCGCGTGGGTGAGCGTCGTTCCGATCTCCGCGCCGCGGTACGCCGGGTCGACGCGCATCCCCTGGGTCCAGGCCTCCCGCTCCGAGAGTATCACCGCCTGTGCGATTCCGGCGAGCTCCTCGTCCGAGCCCTCGGGGTCCGCGACGAGCGTGTGTCTGTGCTCGCCTTCGATCCAGTCGTGATACACATCGGGAATGTAATCGTCGCCGTCCCAGGTCGATCGGGTGAACGCCGCCACCGCGTCGTAGTCGTCGTGGGTCGCCGGTCGGAGCTCGACCGCGGTCATCGAACCGGGACCGACCGCTCGGTCAGCTCGCCCGCGAGCGGCGTCTGCATCGCCTCGGCGACCGGCCTCTCGGCGTTCGCGAGCACCCACATCAGCTTGACCATCGCCGTCCCCGGGAGCATGTCCTCGCCCTCGATCACGCCGGCCTCGAGCAGGTCCCGGCCGGTGTCGTAGACCCGATCGCACACCCGCCCGTCGAGACACTGGCTGGTCATCACGACCCGCGTTCCGTCCTCGATCAGCCCGGCGAGTTCTGGGATCCAGTCGGTAGTGATGTGTCCCAGACCCGTCCCCTCGATCACGATCCCGGCGCTGTCGCCGACCGATCGCAGCTGCTCGATCGACGCCCCCGGCGCGTACTTGACCAGCTCGACGTCGGTCTTGAGGTCGGCGGCGAGTTCTAGGTCGGTCTCCCCGCGCCGGTCGTGCTCCCGGCAGAACCGAACCTCGCGGGACTCGTAGTCGACCTCGCCGAGCGGCGCGGCACCGACCGTCTCGAAGGCGTCCCGCCGGGAGGTGTGGTTCTTGCGCGCCCGAGTCGCGCGGTGAAGGGCCGCCCGCCTGTCGGACTCGGTCGCGTGCATACAGATCAGCACCTCGGCGCAGTCGCTTTTTGCGGCCGCGACGGCGCTGACCGCGTTGAGGACGTTATCCGAGGAGGGCCGGTCGGCCGAGCGTTGGCTGCCGGTGAACACGATCGGGACGGGTGTCTCGAGCATGAACGCGACCGCGCTCGCGGTGAACTGCATCGTGTCGGTCCCGTGCATGACGACCACCCCGTCGGCCCCGGCCGTGATCTCCTCGCGGATCGCCCGCGCCAGGTCCTGCCAGACCGCCGGCGTCATGTTCTCCGAGAGGATGTTGGCGACGACCCGGCCCCGGTAGTTCGCCAGCCCGGCCAGCTCCGGCACCGCCCGCAGGACGTCCTCGGCGTCGAACTGCGCGGTCACCGCCCCGGTCCGGTAATCGACCGTCGAGGCGATCGTCCCGCCCGTCGAGATCAGCGCGACCGTCGGCAGGTCCTCGTCGAAGGTCACCGCCGAGTCGGTCCCGGCTCCGGCCCCGCCGCCGGCGACCTCGTGGGCACCCGACTCGAGCACCTCGACGGTCGCCTCCGTCCGGTCGAGCCCGACGTTGTACCCGCTCGGGAGTTTCACCACGAGCCGTTCCGGCGTCGAGGAGGGCAACACGACCCCCTCGTAGGTCTGCTCGCCGCGCTCGACGCGCACTCGGTCGCCCTCGTTCATGCTCTCGGGTACCGACCGCCCGGTCTTGAATCCATCCCTCCCCGCCGACCGCGGGACTTTTTGCCCGCCGCCGAACCGGTAGGTGTGTGAACGTCGACCGCATCCCGCTCTCGAACCAGACTTTCGAGGGGCAGAACAACGCCTACCTGCTCGCCGGCGCCGAGACCGTCTTGATCGACACCGGCGACGGCACCGCGGAGACCGCCGAGGCCTTGGCGGCTTCCCTCGCCGACCGCGGGATCGAGTTCGCCGACGTCGACCGGGTGTTACTCACCCACTGGCACGGCGATCACCGCGGCCTGGCGGGTCGGATCCAGGCGGCCGGCGGCGCGACGGTACACGCACACCCGGCGGACGCGGACCTCGTCGCCGGCGACGCGGACGCCTGGCGGGCCCTCGAGCGGCTGTACCACCGGTTGTTCGAGCGGTGGGGGATGCCCCAGGAGAAGCAGGCGGCGGTCGCGGCGGTCGTTTCCTCGATGGCCTGGACCGACGAGTCGCCGACGGTCACGCCGATCGAGTCCGGCGACCGACTCCGGGTCGGCGACCGCATCCTCGAGGTCGTTCCGGCGCCCGGCCACACCGCCGGCTCCTGTCTGTTCGCGACCGACGGCGGCGAGGCCCTGACCGGCGACGCCTTGCTCCCGACCTATACCCCGAATGTCGGCGGCGCGGACGTTCGCCTCGACGGAGCTCTCGCCGCGTACCTCGACACGCTCGACGCGATCGAGGCCGCCGGGTACGACCGGGCTTGGCCGGGTCACCGCGCGCCGATCGACGACCCCGCCTCGCGGGCCGCGGAGATCCGGAAACATCACGAGCAGCGGGCCTACCGGGTCCTCGCGGCGCTCGACCGGCTCGGCCCGAGCGACGCCTGGACGGTCAGTGCCGAGCTGTTCGGAGAGCTCGAAGACATCCACATACTGCACGGCCCCGGGGAGGCCGCCGCCCACCTGAACCACCTCGCCGCGGCCGGCGCCGTCGCCCACGACGGAGACACGTACCGCCTCGCCGTTGACGCCGACGCGCTCGCGGCGGCAGACGGTCGGTGGACGCTCTGACCGCCGCTACCGGAGCCGATCGAGCACCGACGGCCGCACGAGGAGCATGCCGGCCGCGACCCCGAGCCCGACCGTCACGACCGCAAACATCAACCCGGCACCGACGACGACGAGCGCCGGCAGCAAGAACAATCCCGCAAGCGCCGCGAGCCGCGCTCCGATCGGTCCCATACCACCACGATCGGGCCGACGGACAAAAACCCGACGGACCCGACTACGGCCGCCCCTCAGGAAACAGCCGCTGGTCAAGGGCCGCGACGGTCCGCTCGAGTACTGGTACCATGTTCTCGGTGTCCTCGCGGTTGTACGCGATCAGCCGCTCCAGAGCGCCGTCGACGCCCCGTTCGTGCTCGCGCCAGAGCCGGACCGCCTCGCGGCCGTCGACGTCGGGGAGCTCGCGGTCGATCCCGAACTCCCGCTCGACCGCGCTCAACCCACCCGAGAGCCCGAGCCGTCGGGTCGTCGGAAGCAGGTCGATGTGTGGTGTGTCGATCGCGAGGTCGAACCGCTGCTCCAGGAAGGGCAGATCGAACCGGGCGCCGTTGAACGTCACCACCAGCCCGGCCTCCGCGAACGCCGCCCGGAGGGCCTCGGCGGTCAAGTCCTCGCCCCGGACGAGCGTCCGAGTTCGCCCGTCGCGGTGGAGCGTGACCGTCGTGACAACGCTGTACTCGGGATCGAGTCCTGTTGTCTCGATGTCGAAAAAACAGGCCTGATCGCGAAATGACTCATAGAGCCGCCACCGGGACTCGCTCGGGAACCGCTCGTTAAAAAAGGCCGGATCGCTCCGGTCCAGCGCGTCCCGGCCCCGCTGGATGAACGCCTCGATTCGCTCGCGCCGGGTCGGTCCGATCCCCTCGCAGGGCTCGAACGCCTCCCACCGGGTGATGCCGTTCTCCCAGAGCCGTCGTTCGATCGTCTCGCCGACCCCGGGAGCGCCCAGAAACGAGTTTTCGACGCGCACGCCCGCTTAGGCGTACCGCTCGAGATCCGCCCCGGCCGCCTCGATGGCCTCGCGGGCGACCTCGTCGAGCAGCGACTGACCGGCCGGCGTGACCTGCCGGCCCTCGCCCTCGGCGATCTCGACGTAGCCCGCCGCCTCGAGCTGCTGGAGCGCCGTCCGGATAATGTTCCCCGATCCTTCGGCGGTGTGTCGCGGCCGGACCCGGTACCGGGTCGAGCCCTGCTTTGCGCCGCCGTAGATCGACTCCAGGCTGCCCACGCCGATCGGCCCCTCTATCGCGACCTTGCGCAGGAGACTCGCCGCCCGGCGCGGCCAGAACCGCTCCTGTTCGGGGGGTAGTTCGCGGTCGACCCCGGAGGTGACGAAGGCGAGCCAGTCGGGCTCGGCGATCGCGCTCTCGGCTTCGAGTCGGTCCGTCAGCGCCTCGATCACCTCGTCGGCGGGCGCGTCGTAGAGGTCTGTCATTGGACTTTTGTTCCCGGTGCCGTCATTTAGTTCCGTCGTTGTCGAGCCCGACGGAGCATGAACCACGTCCCAAACGCGGCGTTGGCGGCGATCGACGAGTTCGGCCGAGCGACGCTCCGCGGCGAGTCCCGATCCGTCGAGGCGTCTCTCCGCTCGGATCTCGCCGTTCGGATCGCGCCGACGCCCGCGGAGCTCGCGGCCGGAGAGGTTCCGGTCGTCTTCCGGATCGACGGCCGGGCACACCCCCGGCTCCGCGATCACGGCTCGTTCGTCGGGACGATCGTCGGCGGGATCGGAGACCGGCTCGCGGCCTGGGGGATCGATCCGCCCGAGCGGTACCGCTACCGCGATCGCTCCGGCCGGTGGCGCCCGTACGTCGGCGTCGCCCGCCTCCCTCGGGCGGACTGAGGGTTTTGTTCCCGGGCCGGTTAGGTCGACCATGGACGAACGGTCTCTGCTCCGGTGGCTCGACGGGCGGCTGCCCGCGGCCGGCGACGACGCGGCCGTCGTCGACGGACTGGCGCTGTCGACCGACATGCTCCACGCGTCGACGCACTTCCCGGCCGGCACGACCGAGTACACGGTGGGTTGGCGCGCCGTCGCAGCGTCGCTGTCCGATCTCGCCGCGGTCGGCGCCGAGCCGGTCGCCGCGGTCGCCGCCTACGGCGCTCCGACGCTCGAGCGGTCGGCGCTTGCGGACTTTCTCGACGGCGCGGTCGGGGTCTGTGACCTGTCCGGCGCGGAGTACGTCGGCGGCGACCTCAACGCACACTCGGAGCTGACCGTCGCCTCGACCGCACTCGGTCGGGTCCCGTCCCCGGTCGGCCGGTCCGGGGCCGGTCCCGGCGAGGCCGTCTGTGTCACCGGGCAGCTGGGCCGGACGGCCGCCGCGCTCGCGCTGTTCGAAGGCGGCGACCGCGAGCAGGCAAACGAGCTGTTTCGCTTCGAACCCCGGACCGCCGCGGGCCAGATCATCGCCGACGTGGCGACCGCGATGATCGACAGCAGTGACGGGCTCGCTCGGTCGGTCCACCAGCTCGCGGCCGCGAGCGGCTGTGGAGTCGCGCTCGAGTCGCCGTTCCCGATCCACGAGGCGGTTCCGGCCGACCGCTCCCGAGACGGCCTGTTCGTCGGCGAGGACTTCGAGCTCGTCTGTACTGTTCCGCCCGACGCCGTCGAGCCCCTCCGCGAGAAACTCCCAGTCGCGTTCACCAGGATCGGGACGACGACCGATGGCTCAGTGACCATCGACGGCGAACCACTCCCGGACCGCGGGTACGACCACGGCGAACAGAGCTAAGGTTCGACGATCTCGATCGGGATCGGAGTGAAACACAGGGCTCCGAGCACGAACGCGACGACCCCGAGAAGGAGCCGACGCCGGCCCAGCGGTTCCTCCCGGACCGGCGTCGCGGGCCCGGAGTAGGCCAGTCCGGTCGCGAACAGGCCCCAGAGCAGCCAGATCCCGACCGAGTCGACGCCGTCAACGGCAAAGAGGAGGTAGCCGGCGAGCGCGAACAGCGCGCCGGGCACCGCGGCCGCGACCGCCCGAGCCCGCTCTCCGACCATCGCCCTGAGGACGTGCCCGCCGTCGAGCTGGCCGACCGGCAGCAGGTTCAAAAGCGTCACCAACATCCCCACCCAGCCGCCGAACACGACCGGATGGACCGCGCCGTCTTCGAGTTGTCCGGCGGTCCCGGTGAGGTCCGCGATCAGCTCGAGCAGCGGCGGGTTGTTGAACACGACCGCTGCCTCGCCCTCGGTCGCCGTCTGCTGGACTCCCAGCGGCTCGAGCTGGAGGCCGATCGTGGTCACGACGACGGTCGCGACCAGTCCGGCCAGCGGCCCCGCGACGCCGATGTCGAACAACGCCTTCCGGTTCGGGATGCGGCCACGCATCCTGATAACCGCCCCCATCGATCCGATGTAGGTCGGGAGGGGGATGAAATACGGCAGCGAGGCTTGCACCCCGTGGTACCGGCTCATGACGTAGTGGCCCAGCTCGTGGATCCCCAGCACGCCCACGATGGCCACGACGAACGGCCACGCTTCGAGCGCCCGCCAGGGCTGTTCGAGCAGAGGGACCTGGTACCAGTAGAAGGCCCCCGCGAACAGCGTCGAGACGATGGTCAACACGAACAGCGCAATGTTGCGCCACGGGACGCCCTCGACGCCGGGCGACCGGGGTTTCGCGACCAGGACGTGCTCGCCCCGCGAGAGCGGCACGTCCGTCTCGCGGTACCCGCGCTCGAGCGAGATCTCGTAGCCGCGATCGCGGAACGTCTCCCAGAGTTCTCGCTCGACCCGTCCTCCGGGCGCCGACGGCTCCCCGACGTATAACACGGTATCGCCGTCGGTCCTGACCTCGTAGACCTCGAAGAGACCGCCGAGCGCCGCGGCGTCAGGCAGCCCGTTCGGCGCGTTGCTACCGCTCATCGGTAGGCGCGTACGCCGTGACTCCAAATGAACCTACCGTTCCGCGTGGCCCCGAGAAGCGGGGACTCCGATCCCGCGAAGAGATCCATTCCCGTCAGAGTGAGAGGCTTCGGACGCGCGAAGAAAAAATCCCGCGCCTCAGCGCGGGGAAGAGATCGACCGTTGCGTTCGTCGGGCCGACGGAGCCTCAGGCCCGCTCGACGCGCCAGGTCGTCGCGCCCGTGTAGGACCACTTCTCGATCTGGAGTTCGGCCGCGGAGTCTTTGAGCTTGATCATGAGCGCGCCGATCTCCTTTGGCGAGAGGCCGACCTCGTCGGCGATGAACTTGCTCTTGAAGTACAGTTCGCCGCTCTCGGCCTTCTGTTTGAGAAACGCCCGGAGTCGCTCCTCTTTCGAGCTTCCGTCGTCGTCCGTGGCCGATTCCTCGGCGGAGGGCTGTGTTGCGCTCATGTTCGCTCCAACAGGTACGATACTCCGGATAGACATATAACCGGACGAAGCTTTGGCTCGATTCGGCTCCTTTCACCACGATGGCGCGACTACGAGACGTTTTAGAACCGTTTACGAGGGACGGAAAGCGTTTATACGGGGATCTTAGCCCGTTTTGTTGGATCGCCGGCCCCTCACGAGATTTGCGATTACGGGACGCGAACCCGGCATTTGCTGCCGGGCTCTGCGCCGACAGCGGCGCTCGCGACTCGGGCGCGGCTGGGTTGACAACGCTTAAGAACCGCTCGCAGCTACCGGAGCGTAATGAAAATCGTTGTCTCGGTGGGCGGAAGCGTCGCCGTTCCGTCGATCGACTCGGCCCGCGTGGCCGCCTACGCCGGGATGTTCGAGGGGCTGGCGGCGGCCGATCACGACGTGGGGGTCGTCGTCGGCGGTGGTCCGACCGCCCGACGGTACATCGAGGCCGGTCGGGACCTCGGTGCCAACGAGATCGAGCTGGACCAGCTCGGTATCGGTGCGACGCGGCTGAACGCCCGCCTGCTCGCCGGGGCGCTGGGCGACCGCGCGACATCGTCGCCGCCGTCGGATCACGACGCCGCGCGGGAGGCGATGCGCCGCGGGAACATCCCCGTGATGGGGGGTACCGCTCCTGGCCACACGACCGACGCGGTCGCGACGGCGCTCGCGGAGCACGCCGGCGCCGACCTACTGGTGTTTGCGACGAGCGTCGCCGGCGTCTACGAGGGCGATCCCGACGAGGACGCGACCGCGATCCGGTTCGACGAGCTGACCCCCGAGGAGCTGATCGAGGTCATCGCGGACATCGAGATGACCGCCGGGAGCAACGCGCCGGTCGATCTGCTGGCGGCGAAGCTTCTCCAGCGGTCGGGGCTGCGGGCGGTCGTCGTCGACGGAACCGACCCCGACGCCGTCGCCCGCGCGGTCGAGGGAACGCACGACGGGACCGACATCGTCCCCGAGCGATGACCGATCCGTACGCCATCACGCGCGAGACCGACCGGGCCTTCTGGGCCGACGCCGCCGCCGACGCGGTCGAGAACTCCCGGGAGCCGCCCTACGTCGTCAAAAGCGGCGTTTCGCCGTCGGGGGTCCCGCACATCGGACACTTCAACGAGTTACTCCGGAGCCACTACGTCGCCGAGGCGCTGCGAGACCGCGGGCACGCGGTGCGGGAGGTCTTCACTGCAGACGACCGCGACCGGCTCCGGAAACTTCCCCGTCGGCTCGCCGATCTCGACGGAACGATCGTCGATCTCGGCGAGGTCGATGCCGGCGCGCTCGGGCGCAACCTTGGTCGGCCCTACACAGACGTGCCCGACCCGTTCGGCTGCTGTGACTCGTACGGCGCGCACTTCACGAACCTGCTCGCCCGACAGGCAGAGCGGCTCGGCCTCGAGATCGAGTTCGTCTCGAACACCGAGCTCTACGAGTCGGGGGCCTTCGAGGAAGTCGTCGGAACAGTCCTCGAACACCGGGAGGCGGGCCGGGAGCTGCTCGCGGAGTACCAGGACGGCGTCGACGAATCCTACGTGCCCTTCTTCGCGCAGTGTGAACAGTGTGGACAGCTCACCGAGACGATCACGAACGTCGACCCCGCCGCCGGCACGGTCGCGTACGCCTGTACCGACATCGACACCGAGGAGGGCGTCATCGAGGGCTGTGGTCACGAGGGAACCGTCTCCTTCCGCGAGGGGAAACTCCCCTGGCGGTTCGAGTGGCCGGCCCAGTGGGCGGTGCTCGGGGTCGATTTCGAGCCGTTCGGGAAAGACCACGCCGAAGGATCCTGGGCCAGCGGCGAGCGAATCGCCCGGGAGCTGCTCGGGATCGGACCGCCGATTCCGATGGTGTATGAGTGGTTCACGCTTGAAGACGAGGCCCTCTCCTCGTCTTCGGGTAACGTCGTCACCGTCGATGAGGTGCTCGGGCTGCTCGAGCCGGCGGTGTTCCGGTACTTTTTCACCAAGGAACCGCTGCGCCAGCGGGATTTCAGCGTCGAGCGCCTCGACGAGCTCGTCGACGAGTTCGACCGGTTCGAGGCGACGTACTTCGGCGCCGAGGGCGGCGAGATCGACCCGACGTACGTCGAGCGGGCGTACCCGATGGTGACCGACGAGCCCGATGAGCGGCCGCTCCGGATTCCCTACACGTTCGCGGCGGTGCTGGGTATGACCGACGATCCTGACCTGCGCGAGGAGATCGCGCGCCGCGAGGGACACGTTCCGGAAGACGCCTCGGAGACCGCCGTTCGGACGGCGCTGTCCCGGGTCGAGCGGGCGAGCCGGTGGGCCGGCCGGACCGGCAACGCCTTCGATTACGAGCTGAAACGCGCCTCGCGCCCGGACGTCGAGTTCGATCCGCCGACCGAGCGGGCGCTCGACGCGCTCGCCGACACCGTCGAGGCCGGCGCGGACGGCGAGCGGCTCCAGGAGGAGATCTACGAGATCGCCCGCGCCAACGGACTCGACCCCGCCGAGCTGTTCGCGGCCGGCTACCGGCTGTTTTTCGACGACACCGAGGGCCCGCGGCTCGGCACCTTCCTGGCCCGGCTCGACGAGGAGTTTGTCGTGGCGCGGCTCCGCAGGGAGCGGTGAGTCAGCTCGAAAGTACCCGGTCGGGGCGGATCCAAAGCAAGACGCGCTCGCTTTTGATCTCGCTCGGATACGACTCGCCGAAGTACCGCTGGGAGAGCCGATCGATGTGCTCGCGGGCGCCCTCCGTCGTGATCTCCTCGACGGTGCCGGTCACTGAGAGGTACCGGTACGGATCCTCCGGATCTGTCATGCTGACAGCCACCGTCGGATCGCGCTCGACGTTTCTCGTCTTCCGGCGGTGGCGTTCCGTGTTGACCAGCAGCCGGTCGGCCCCAGCGTCGTAGTCGATCCATACTGGCGTCGCGTGTGGCTGTCCGTCCGGGTCGAGCGTGACCACGTGTGCGAAGGTTGCCTTCTCGAAGAGGTCGTGAAACGACCCTGGAATCCCCGTCATACTCAGTCCCTCCGGCCGGGTGTACCTATAGCTGGCGGCGACCCGCAGTGCGGTCGAGACGCTTATTCCCCGCGGTCGACCAGTTGGCATATGACCGATCGCGAGGCCTTTCTCGCCGGCGAGCGTCCCGAGACCGTCCAGATATACCTCCACGAGGCGGTCGTCTCGAACCCCGACGCGCTGCTCGATCACGGCCGGCGGGTCGCAAACGGGGTCGTACTGTTGCTCGACGGCCAGCGCGGCCGACAGACCTTCCAGACGGCGACCGGGATCGATCCGATGGCGTTTGCCCGCGAGGCAATGGGTACCGACGGGGAGGTCGACCCGGACTGTGCTGGCGGGACCTGTCCGGTCGATTCCGCCCACGAGACCCGGATGGTCTTTGCGTTCGTCGAGGCGGAAAACGAGGCCGCCGGCGGGCTGTACGCCGAGGGACCGGTCGTGCACGCCTACGCCGCCTGCGAGTGCGGCGAGCGGTACTCACAGAAGTGGGTCGCCGGTACTCGGCCGGTGTCGTCCGATTAGCCGAGCTGCTCGCCGACGACGGCGTCGGCGCGGGCGATGAACTGCTCCTCGGCGCCTGCCGGGATCGTCGCGCCCGCTGCGACGTCGTGACCGCCGCCCTCGCCCCCGACCGCGCCGGCCGCCTCGGTCATTACCGTCGCTAAGTCGAGTCCCCGTCCGACCAGCCGGGCCGTGCCCCGGCCCGAGACTTTCGTCTCCTCCTCGCCCTTGCGGGCGAAGGCCACGATCGGCCGGTCGGGGTCGACGCCGTCGACGCCCAACGCCATCCCGGCGACGATCCCGACGATCGTCTCCCTGATCTTGGTCCCGGCGTCGAACCACTGGAGGTGGCCCTCCCGTTCGACGCCCCGCTCTTTGACCTGGGTGAGTCCCTCCGAGAGCCGGCGACGGTGGTTCTGTAGTAGCGTCCGGGCCCGCTCCATGGCGCCCGCCCGGTCGCCGAGACAGACCGCGAGCCCGACGTCTGCCCGCTCGTACCGGGCGGTGGCGTTGAGAAGCGTCGAAAACTCGCTCGCGTCCCTGAGTTCGGTCCCCGGGCGCTCGCCCTCAAGCGTGTAAGTCGTCCCGATCAGCCGCTCTGCCTTCTCGGCTGGAACGCCCCGCCGGAGCGCCCGCTGGAGCAGGGCGCTGGCGACGGTCTGTTTCTCGTCGGCCGAGAGGTCGACCCACCGCCGCCAGTCGCCGTCGCGCTTGAGATCGACGCCGAGCTCCTCTAAGAAGGCGACCGCGCCGGCTTCGTCGTTTGTGATCCCGGGGATCCGCACCTCGCTTGCGTACTCGAGCAACTTCGGGAGCGGCCGGGTCTGGGTACCGTACAGCGCCAGGTCGGTCCCCTCCTCAAGCACGCCGGCCTCGTCGCCCTCGTCGACGATCCCGCGGTTCGCGCCGACGAGCTCGCCGTCGACGGCCTGCATGTCCCCGATCGCGCCGACGACCGCCAGCGCCGCCAGGTCGCGGTTGTCCGACTCGCTCCCGGCCGCGGCCGATCCGTCGCCGGTCTCGGCCAGCGCCCGCCCGAGGACGTAGGTCGCTCCGGCTCCGGATAGCTCCTTCGCGCCGTCGATGCCCTCGAGCAGCGGGTTGAGGTGATACTCCGTTGTCGCCTCGGCCGGCTGGTGGTGGTCGGCGATCACCGGCTCGAAGGCGCCTCGGCTCTCGTGGTCGGCGATCGCGTCGAGCTGGCCGCTCCCGAAGTCGGTGAACAGGATCGTGTCGTAGCCGGTCTCGGCGATGGCCGCGATCCGGTCGTCGTCGAGCTGGTTCTCGAAGACGACCTCGTGGGCGATTCCGGCCCGCTCGAGCGCTCGGGCGGCGATCGCGGCGCTCGTGAGCCCGTCGGCGTCGATGTGGGAGGCCACGAGGACCGACGACGCCTCCCGGAGCCGCCGGGCACAGTCGATCGCTCGGTCTTCGAGGGCCGGAACGGGTCCCATCACCGACGCTTGTCCGGCCTCGAGACTTAACGTTGCGGTCCGACCGCCGGGGTTTTGTTCCACCGCGCCGATCTTGCGGTATGCGTTTCCTCCGAGGCCGCGCGGAGACGCCCGCGGACGACCGGGCGGTCACCGAGGGCATGATCGACCGGGTCGGCGAGACCGACGAGCCGGCCTTGCGGGTCTGGCACCCCCACCGACAGATCGCCTTCGGTCGTCGCGACGCGCGGGCCGACGGCTACGAGCTGGCCCGGGGACTCGCCGCCGACCGCGGGTTCGTCCCGACCGAGCGGGCAGTCGGGGGCCGAGCGGTCGCGTACACCGGCACCACGGTTGCGTTCGTCCGCGCAGCCCCGATCGAGGGCGCGGACGCCCGAACCGGCATCGAGGGCCGGTACGAGGCCGCGACCGCCGAGCTCGCAGACGCACTTGCCGCGCTCGGCGCGGCTCCGACCGTCGGCGAGCCCGCCGGCTCGTTCTGTCCCGGCACCCACTCCCTGTCGGCGGGGGGGAAACTCGCCGGGCTCGCACAGCGGGTCCGCCGAGACGTGGCCGTCCTGGGGGGAATCGTCGTCGTCGCCGACCACGAGACCGTCGCAGATGTCCTCGAGCCCGTCTACGCCGCCCTCGGCGTCGCCTTCGATCCCGCGACCGTCGGGAGTCTCGCCCGAGCCGGCGCCGTCACCGAGCCCGACCGGGTCGTCGAGGCGCTGGCGACCGCGCTGGCCGGGGAAAACAAACTGAGCACGGAGCGGGTCCGACCGAGCTCCCGCCCGGAGGCGTAACCGAGCGATGCTCATCCGAAACGCGGTGCTCCCGGACGGCCGCCGACGGGACGTTCGGGTCGCCGGCGAGCGGATCGCGGCGGTCGAGCGGGAGCTCGAGGCCGAGGGTGGTCGCGTCGTCGAAGCGGCCGGCCGGCGACTCTTCCCGGGGATGATCGACGCCCACGTCCACCTGCGCGAGCCCGGCTTCGGCCACAAGGAGACGTGGGCTTCGGGCACGCAGAGCGCGGCCGCCGGCGGGGTGACCGTCGTCGTCGACCAGCCAAACACCGATCCTCCGACCGTCGACGGCCACGGATTCGACCGGACGGCCGCGGCCGCCGACGCGGCGGTCGTCGATTACGGGATCAACGGCGGCGCGATCTCGGGGTGGGATCCCGACTCGCTGTTCGACCGTCCCGCGTTCGCCCTCGGCGAGCTGTTCTTGGCCGACTCGACCGGCGGGATGGGAATCGACGCCGAACTGTTCGCCGAGGCGCTGACCCGGGCTGCCGTCGAGGGCGTGCCAGCGACGGTCCACGCCGAGGACGCCGACCGCTTCGACGAGCGCGCCCGCGACCGAGACGACCCCGACGCCTGGAGCGCCTACCGCCCGGCAGAAGCCGAGCGCGCCGCCGTTGAGCAGGCCTGTGCGATCGCCCGAGAGTGTCGAGCCCGGACGAGCGAGCAACTCGCCGTCCACATCGCCCACGCGAGCACGCCCGAGGCGATCGACGCCGCGGCCGCGGCCGGCGCGACCGTCGAGGTGACGCCACACCACCTGCTGCTCTCGCGGGCCGATCTCCCCGACCTCGGGACACACGGGCGGATGAACCCGCCGCTGCGTCGCGAGTCTCGGCGCCGAGCGGTCTTCGACCGCGTCGCCGACGGGTCGGTCGACATGATCGCGACCGATCACGCGCCGCACACGGCCGCCGAGAAAGACACCGATATCTGGTCGGCACCCAGCGGCGTCCCCGGCGTCGAGACGGCCCTGCCGCTGTTGCTCGCGGCGGCGCGGGAGGGTCGGCTCACCCACGAGCGGGTCCGGGCGCTGACCGCGGCGGGCCCGGCGCGGGTCTTCGGGCTCCCCGATCGGGGCCGGATCGCCTCCGGCAACTACGCGGATCTGGTCCTCGTCGAGGCCGAGCCCCGGCCGATCCGCGCGGCCGAACTCCACACAGCCTGTGACTGGACGCCCTTCGAGGGCCGGGAGGGGGTCTTTCCGGCGCTGACGATCGCCCGCGGCCGGATCGCATACGACCGGGGCGCCGAGGAACCGTTCGGCCCGCCGGCCGGACAGAACGTGCGCAACAGCTAGACTAGGGGTCTTCCCGTCCGTCGATCCCCTCGTCGAGGGCGAGGATCTCGAGACACCCGTCGATGAAGCTCCGGTCGCCGACGAAGGCGTACGGATCGATCCCGACGGCGACGCCCTCGCCTCTCCCGAAAATGAAGTTCAGCTCGACTGCGCGCTCGTAGATCTCGAGCTCGCAGACGATCTCGCCGTGGGGGTACCGTCGCTCGCTTGCCTCTTTGCCCGCCGACTCGTGAGAGAGGTAGCCGACGATGTCCTTGATCTGACTGGCGTCGTACTGCTCAAGGATGTCGTCGCGGGCGTACAGCACCTCGTGATCCCCGTAGTCGTAGTACAGCACGCTCCGGAGGGTCGGTCCGAACCGATCCTCGAGGACTCGACGAGTTCCTCTCCGTGCCGTAATCCCATGGTCGTGGTTGGGAGTCCCTCGTAAAACCGTTTCTGCCGATACGGTCAGGACTGCTCGTCGGCTGCGAACCGGTGGCCACACTCCGGACAGACCACCTCGTCGTGGCGGATGGCGACGCTGTGCTCGCGGACCTCCCGCATCAGCTCCGAGACCCGATCCTCGGCGGCCAACTCCTCCTCGACCGAGAGTTCCGCCCCCTCGACTTCGAGGAGGAACTTCGCGACCTCTGCGGCCTCGTACATCACGTCGTCGAGCTCCTCTGCGGTGAAAAAGTCGCTCATCGCGCCGTAGAGAAACGTCGCCCCGGCGGTCCGGACCTTCTCCTCGAAGGAGGCCCGGGCCTGGTTGACCGCCTGCGGCGAGTATGTGTCCGTCATAAACGGTACCAGCTCGGGCAGGTTCTCACCGATCTTGGTCATCTCGACGCCCGTTTCGGTCCGGAAGTCGGCACACAGCCGTGCGATCGCCCACTCCCGTGCGGTGATGTAGGTCCGCTCGCGGAGGAACTCGTTGGCCCGGTCGTAGGTTCCGCCCTCGATTTTCGAGAACCGCTCGTACTCCCGAACGTCCTCGGGGAGTCCCCCGCTCGCCTCGGGCTCGCTCCCGTCCGGTCCCGACTCTCCTGTCGTCTCCGCGGCGGGCTCTGCCGGCGACTCGTCTGTCATACCGGAGGCTGGTCGCCGCCCGGAAAAAGGATGTCGGCCGGGTGCTTTTTACCGTCGGCGTCGTCGACCCGTCATGGATGTGGTGCTCGGGCTCGACGCCGCCGCGCCCGACGACGCCGCGATCGAGTGGGCGATCGACCGCGCCCGGGGCGACGAGGTGCTCGTCGCGGCCTACGGCGGCGACGCCGACCTCCGGGAGTCCGCGGCTGCCCGGGCTCGTGAGCGACTCGCCGAGGCCGGACCCGACCCGTCGACGCGCCTGCTCGGGACCGATCCCGGGGCGCGGCTCGTCGAGCTGGCAGAGACCGACGGGTACGACTGTGTCGTACTTGGGGGCTCGCAGAGTCCGCTCGGGAAGGTTCGACTCGACGCGGTCACGGAGTTCGTCGTGTTAAACGCCCGGACCTCGGTGACGCTGGTGCGATGATCGAGTACCCCCCGGATCCGGTCGGCGGCTTTCCGTCGCCGCCGCGGTCTGTCGTCGACGACGAGGGCCGTGAGATCCGTCTCCGCCGGCTCCGGGGGGACGACCGCCTGTTCGAGATGTACGCCGAGTTCTCGCCCGAGGACCGCGCGCAGGGCATCCCGCCGGCCTCCGAGACCGCCATTCGATCGTGGCTCGAGGAGCTTCGCCGCCCCGAGTGTCTCAATCTCGTCGCCGTCCACGACGCGCTCGTGGGCCATGCCACGCTCGTCCCCGACGATCAGGGGGGGTTCGAATTAGCGATTTTCGTCTGTCGGGCGTATCAACACGCCGGGATCGGAACGGCACTCCTGCAAACGACGCTCGGTGCGGCCCAGCGGGCGGGGATCGATCGGGTCTGGCTGACCGTCGAGCGCTGGAACGACGCGGCGCTCGCGCTGTACGATCGGGTCGGCTTCGAGGCCGTTGAGACCGAACAGTTCGAGCTGACGATGGCGCTCCGGCTGTCTGCCCCCGAGCGCCCGAAGGATCCGTGACCCCAGCGGCTTGGGGCCCGACCGCTCACTGGTCGGTGCCGACGAGTCCGAACCGCGTGCCGGCCGCGTTTTCTGTCGCCCGCTCGTAGACGACCCGCGCCGCGGCGATGTCCTGAATTGCGAGCCCCGTCGAGTCGAACAGCGTCACCCCGTCCGCTGCCGTCCGCCCCGGGCGGTCGCCGACCACGATCTCTCCCAGTTCCGCGTGGATGTCGGCGTCCGTGATCGCACCCTCGCTGTAGGGGACGCTGATCTCGCCGGAGTGAACGCACTGCTCGTGGTCGTCGATGACGATCGTCGCCTGCTCGACGATCTCGGTCGCGAGCTCTTGTTTCGCGGGCGCGTCGGCGCCGATCGCGTTCACGTGGGTCCGCTCGCCGACCCGCTCGACGATCGGCTCGGTGACCGGCGTCGTCGTCGAGACGATGTCACAGGCCGCGGCCTCCGCGATCGAGCCGCCGGTCACGTCGTACTCCCCCTCGTGGTCCGTGACGAACGCGTCGACGGCCTCCTGTCGGGCGTCGGCCACGACGACCCGCTTGATGTTCCGGATGTGGGCGATCGCGGCCAGTTGGGTCCGGGCCTGGACCCCGGCGCCGACCAGCCCCAGCGAGGTGGCGTCTGCCCGAGCCAAGTAGTTCGTCGCGACCGCCGCGGCGGCGCCGGTCCGGAGCCGGGTCAGCGTCGTCCCGTCGAGCATCGCCAGCGGGAAGGCGGTCTCGGGGTCCGAGTAGATCACCGTTCCGAGCACCGTCGGCAGGTCGTGGTCCTCGGGGTTGTCCGGGTGGACGTTCACCCACTTCACCCCAGCCGCGTCCCAGTCGCCGGCGTCGAGGTAGGCCGGCATCGACCGGAAGTCACCGTTGTACTGTGGCAGCTCGATGTAGGATTTGGCCGGCATCTGCGAGTCGCCTCGCCCGTGGGCGCCGAACGCGCCCTCAACGGCGTCGATCACGTCCCCGATCCGGGCGTTTGCCGTCACGTCCTCGGGATCGAGCAACAACGTCTCCAGGGTCTGCATACCGGTTGTTCGGCGGCAGACACTTTTATGTACGGATGGATCGCGGCTCCCGTCGTCCGAACGAAGCACACATGTATCCCGGACGGTAGATTCGGATATGCGCGCAGACATCGAAGTCGAGTCGCTGCTCAAGATTATCCTCGTGTTGGTGATCGCCTGGATCGGCCTCCGGGTCTTGGACGCCTTTTTTGGCCTGCTCGGATCGCTGTTCGGTCTCCTGACGAACTTCTTCGGGCTCGTCATCATCGCGTTGATCGTCCTCTGGCTGCTCGATTACATCTGACCTGCCCCCGGAGTCTTTTTTCCTGCGGGACGTCCGGGTGATCGTGTACAGCCTGAACGTCCCTGTGCCGAGCACGGTCGCCCACCGGGCCGGTCAGGTTGCGGCCCGGCTGCCCGGCGCCCGACGGCGCCGCCGCAGCGAGCACACGCTCGTGATCAAGCGCCTCGGCGAGACGGGTCCCCACCGGCTGTCGGCTCGCGCCCGCGAGGTCGTCTCCGGGCGCGTTCCCTTTCGGGCTCGGGTGACGCGCATCGACCGGTTCGACTCCCCGCCGGTCGGGTCCGGTCCGGTCGTGTACCTGGCCGTAGACTCGCCGGTGATCGAGGTGCTCCACGAGGAGCTGTGCGATCGGTTCCCGCCGGTCGCCGATCTCGAGGAGGACGCCTACGTCCCACACGTCACGGTCGCCCGCGGCGGCGACCATGCGGCGATCGAACGGGTCCTCGGGGAAATCGAGCCCATCGAGTGGACCGTCACCGAGCTGGTCGTCTGGGGCGGCCGGCGGGGCCAGCCCGTCGAGCGGATCGCGCTCTCGGGCTGAGACCGGGGACTGGGCCCGGCCGGGTCCCGACGGCGTTACAGCTCGGCCCGGGCCTCCGCGAGCGTGAACGCTCCCTCGTACAGCGCGCTCCCGACCACCACGGCGGCTGCACCGGCCGCCCGGAGCGCCTTGATGTCGGCGATCGAGGCCACGCCGCCGGTCGCGATCACCGGGAGATCGACCGCGCTCGTCACGCGAGTTACCTGCTCGGTCCGGACGCCCTCGAGCGAGCCCTCGACATCGACGTCGGTGAACAGGATCGCCCCGGCGCCCAGCTCGGCGTACCGCTCGGCGGCCGCCGCCGGATCCAGCCCAGTACCCTCCGTCCAGCCCGAGACGACCACTTCTCCGCCCTTCGCGTCGAGTGCGACTACCACCCGGCCCGGGAATCGGTCGCTCACCTCTCGGACGATCCCGGGGTTCTCGACGGCCGCGGTGCCGACAATGACCCGGTCGACGCCGCGTTCGAGCAGCCGCGCGGCCTCGGCGGCGGTCCGAATCCCGCCGCCGAGCTGGACGGTAACGTCAGTCGTCTCGATGATCTCCTCGATCGCCCCCGCGTTCGGCCGCGTCCCCTCGAAGGCCCCGTCGAGGTCGACCAGGTGTAACGTCCGCGCGCCCTGCTCGATCCACTCGCGGGCGGCCGCGACGGGCTCACCGTAGGTCCGCTCGGTCCCGCGCAGTCCGCCGACGAGCTGGACCGCCTCGCCGTCCTCGATGTCGACCGCGGGGATCACCTCGAATCCGGGAAACATACCCGTCCGTGGCGGGGGCGCGGCGAAAGGATGTCGATCTGACGGGTCGTGTGAACAGCAAAGTCTAACCGGGTGGACCCCTAACAACGGTTTGATGCCAACCGTAGAATATCTGAACTACGAGGTCGTCGATGACATGGGTTGGGAGGTCAACGACCCGGACGTGTTCGACAAGGCGGCAGCCGAAGAGTTAGACGACGAAGACTACGGGACCATCGAGGTCAATCACGGCGAGTACATCCTTGAGGCTGCCGAGGCCCAGGGCTACGACTGGCCGTTCTCGTGCCGGGCCGGCGCCTGTGCGAACTGCGCCTCGATCGTCGTCGACGGCGAGATCGAGATGGACATGCAGCAGATCCTCTCACGGGAGGAGGTCGAGGAGAAAGACGTTCGGCTGACCTGTATCGGCTCGCCCGCGACCGACGAGGTCCGGATCGTCTACAACGCAAAGCACCTCGATTACCTGCAGAACCGGGTCATCTAGATAGCGGCGTGTGTACGTGCGTTTAACAGATATCCCGTGGTCGTGACAGGCGCGGCGATAACGGTCGAGCGATCGCCGCCCTTGGCCTTCTGCCGGCTGAAGCGGTCCTGCCGATTGCGCTGGCGTACATCCTACGGCCGCCGCTCGGTGCCGTTTAGATGCACTACCGCCGGGACATCGTCGACCAGAACCTGACCCCGAGCGGGTTCGTCCGGTCGATCGGCTCTTCGTGACCCCCGACGCCTACTTCTCGGCGACGATCTCGACGACCCCGTCGGTGACCGTCTCGACGGTCCCGTCGATCGAGGCGTGGTGGGTCAGACTCACCGCGTCGGATCGGGGCTCGGCGATCGGATCGCCGGCCTGCACCCGATCGCCCGGCTCGACGACCGGCACCGCCGGTTGGATGGTGTTTCGGTTCGATCCCCGCCCGAGCAGCGGGACCCGGACCGTCGACGGCGCGATCGTTTCGGTCGGCTCGTACTCGAGTTCGTCGCTCGCCCAGTCGCGCTCCTCAAGAACGTTGATCCGGCCGTTCCCGATGGTGTTCTCCCGAGCGGTCTCTCGGTCGAGCACGAGCAGGCAGTTGGTTCGTTTCTGAATTCCGAACGCACCCGGAGACTCGTCGATCTCGAAACACCAGCCGGGCCCGCCGTGTGCGAGCATCGTTCCCCCGGGCAACCGGTCGCCGTCCTCGATTCCGGCGGCCTCCAGCAGTTCGGCGGCGGTCGTTCCAACAGGTGCTTCGACCAGTCTGTGTTGGGGCACGTCGCCGGCGATGTGGACGAGCTTGTCCGTGACCGGCTCGTCCTCGGCCAGCAGCCGGTAGACGTTGTACAGCGTCTCGGTGTTCTGTACGAGCCAGCCTCGGTCGGTCGAGTGCTCGCGGCCGACGACCTCGTCGGCGACGGCCTTGAGCAACACGTTGCTCATCCCGAGCTGGTAGTTCTCGGCCGTGTAGGCAAAGACGACACCGGACTCCTCGTCCATCGACAGGGGAAGCTCCTCGGGTTCCCGGACCGTCCCGTCGACCGCGGCCTCGAGCGGCGCCAGGTGCTCGCGGTCGCCGGCCTTCGCGGAGACGACCACCGCCTCGAGGTGCTCCGCGAGCAGCCACTCGAACAGCGCCGCGAGTTCCTCCGGACGCGCTCGCCCGAGCCACTTGTCCCCGGTGTAGACCGGCTCGCTCTCCTGGTGATTGACCATGAGGTACTCGACCTCTTCGAGGTGTTCCCACTTTGCGTAGGTCGGAAAGCCCGCTCCGCCAGCCCCTGAGACGCCCCCGCGTCGCAGCCGATCGCTCAGCCGTCGCTCGCTCAGTCGTTGCTCTGTCAGCTCCGCTCCGCTGGCCGTCATCTGCTTTCGGTCGGGTCGCGCTCGTTCCCTCGGTCGGTCTCGCTGGAGATCATACGACTGCCACGGGCCGGAATAGTATGTGTGCTTCGAACCGCATTGCCCTCTCGCGAGCCCGGGGTCGTTCGTCGTGGCTCGATTCGGGTCGCTCGCCTCGCGGGACTCCCGACATCGATTCGACCCCTGCTCCCGCGAACCGACCTGCGTTGGTGAAACGTATTTCAGTTTGTGACGTTACAGAACTATAGTTCTCCTTACACTTATTACAACACGGTGCGTCAACTCGGTAGATGTCAGACGCGACGCCACCGGCGATCGACGCCGACGGAATCGAGAAACGCTACGACGACGGCGAGGACGTGGTAACGGCCGTCGACGACGTCTCGCTCACGATCGACCCCGGCGAGGTCGTCGGCCTGCTCGGCCCGAACGGTGCCGGGAAGACGACGACGATCAAATGCCTGCTCGGCCTGATCGTTCCGGACTCGGGGACCATCGAGATCCGCGGAACCGACGTGGCCGAACACCCCGAGCGGGCCCACGCCCGCGTCGGGGCGATGCTCGAAGGCGAGCGCAACGCCTACTGGCGGCTGACCGTCCGGGAGAATCTTTCCTTTTTCGCCGGGCTCGGGGGCCAGCAGCCAGCCGAGCTCCGCGAGCGCCACGACCGGCTGCTCGAGCGGCTGGATCTGGCCGATCGGGCCGATAGCGTCGTCAACGAGCTCTCGACGGGAATGAAACAGAAGGTCTCGCTCGCGAGCACGCTCGCCCGGGACGTGGACGTGATCTTCCTGGACGAGCCGACGCTGGGACTGGACGTCGAGACGGCGCTCAGCCTCCGCGAGGAGATCCGCCGGCTGGCCGAGACCGAGGACGTCGCGATCGTGCTGACGAGCCACGACATGGACGTGATCGAGGCCGTCAGCGACCGCGTGGTGATCCTCCAGGACGGTCGCGTGATCGCAAACGATCCCGTCGACCGACTGGTCGAGCTGTTCGAGACCCAGTCGTTCCGGATCGCGATCGCGCAGCCCGTCGACGAGCTCGTCCGCCGCCGGCTCGAAGGTCTCGACCTCGAGGTTCGGACAGAGAGCGACCGACTGGTGATCGAATCCCAGGGTACAGACAGCCAGACCGTCTACGAGCTGATGCGGCTGCTCGAGGAGACCGGCCAGGAGCTGCGCGACATCGACTCGGTCGCGCCCGACCTGGAGGAGATCTTCCTCGAGCTGACCGACGACGCGAGCGACGCGCGATCGGACGCCGACCAGACGGCGCGCGTCGTCGCCGGCTCCGGATCGAAGGGGGGATCGTAGATGGGCGCCGCGGGGGAGACGGCGGGCGCCGACGACCGCTCGGACCCACCTTCGCCGTCCCTGCTCGCCCTGTTTCGGGTGGTCGCACACAAGAAGCTCGTCCTGCTCGTCCGGTACCCGGTCAACACCGCCACCCGGTTCGCGACGCTCGTGATCCTGTTCGGGCTGATCCTGTTTGGCGGCGAGGCCGTCGCCGGCGCGGCGATCACCGACTCGCTCGAGGGGATCATCGTCGGGTTTTTCGTCTGGACGATGGCGATCGTCGCCTACCAGGGACTCGCCTGGAACATTACCCGCGAGGCACAGTGGGGTACCCTCGAGCGACTGTTCATCTCGCCACACGGCATCGGGACGGTCATGCTCGTAAAACTCGTCGTGAACGTCCTGTTTAGCTTCCTGTGGGCGTTCGCGACGCTCGTGGCGATGATGGCCCTGGCGCAGGAGTGGCTCGTCGTCGATCCGGCGACGGTTCTGCCGCTGCTTGTGTTGACCGTCGCCTCGATCAGCGGTCTCGGCTTGGTGTTTGCCGGGCTCGCCCTGTTGTACAAACGCATCGAAAACATCTTCCAGCTACTGCAGTTTGCCTTCGTCGGGCTGATCGCCGCGCCGGTCGGGGAGGTTCTCGCCCTCGCCGTGCTGCCGGTCAGTCACGGCAGTTACCTCCTCCGGGAGGCGATGCGGGACGGGGTCCGGCTGTGGGAGTTTGCCCCCGCCGAGCTCGGACTGCTGGTTGCGACCAGCGCCGGCTACTTCCTGGCCGGCTTCGCGGTCTTCCAGCTCGCACAGCGGCGAGCCCGCAAGCAGGGACTATTGGGGCAGTACTGACGATCGACTCGGAGAGCCGGTCGCGCCCTGACTCGCCCACGCCTGGGTTGCCGTCTCCTCGTCGACCGGACGACAGAGCTCGGTCGTCGGCGGCTCATCGCCCGAAGCTGGACCCGACTGGCAACGGATCGGACACGGCTCGGCGGTCGCGGGAACCCGCCCGAGTCGCGCATACGGGGGTAGCTCACCGGATGTGCGCTGTTTCCTCCGTATCCGAGCCGACGAGTTTATTATGGTGTAAAACACTCTTTACTGTAAAGGGTGGTTTACACCCGTGATGCCGATGACAGAGGACCTCACCGCGAAACAGCAAGTTCGGAAACGCGAACAGTACACCAAGTGGATCAACAGGTTCGTCGGGTTCGGTGTTGCTAGTTTTTTCATTGCGACGGCGATGTGGATCATCACCGAAGAACAGCTCGTCTTATTTGCCGGGCTCGGGCTGTACTGGCTCGGGGCCATCGGCATGTTCGTCGGTTACTGGTACTCGCCGGTCTCGTTAAGAGACGAGTTCGAACAGCAGATGGAGTGGGAGGCAAATCAAGCGGTCTCAGCGGTTATTGCCGTGGTGACTATCGGTGGGATTCCAGCAGACGTCGTTCTCAGTACGACTGGCGTGTACACCGCTCCCGCGGCCGTCCGGGGTGCGATCTGGGGGTATCTGCTGTTGGTGTTCGTTTTCGGAGCTGCGCACTGGTACGTGAAAGGACAGTACGAGTAGTCACACGCCGTCATGGAAAACAAGCTAGACCTGTACCGCGAACGTGCCGGATTGAGCCAGGGAGAGTTGGCCACGGCCGTCGGCGTCTCCCGCCAGACGATCAACGCGGTCGAACGCAACCGATACGATCCATCACTGGAGTTGGCATTCAAACTCGCTGCGTACTTCGATTGCCCGGTCGAACAGCTGTTCGATCCCGACATTGAACCGCTCGGAGAGTGACCGATTCGCCGGGTGAGACGCACAACTAGGGCGGCCGGGCGCGACGCCGACTCGGTCGCTGGTGCTCGCCGGTTCCCACCGCACTCGAACTCTCGCCGCCCTCGAGGACGCCGTCGTCCCCGATCTGTCGGTCACGCCTGTGTGCTCCGGGCCGCCGACTGTTCGCGGAGACTTATCGGACATGCCGGAGCCATTCCCCCGAGATGAGTGCCGTCGCGACGGTCGGCCTCGCCCCCGAAACGACCGCCTCAACGGTCGGGTTTATTCTCGCCGGGATCGTCTTGGGGACGATCAGCGGCCTCGTGCCGGGGTTGCACGCGAACAACTTCGCGTTGCTGTTGGCCGGCGTCGCGCCGACGATTCCGGCGGCACCGCTCCAGCTCGGCGCGGCGATGCTCGCCGCCGGCGTCGTCCACACGTTTCTCGACGTGGTGCCGACTCTCGCGATCGGCGTGCCCGATCCGGCGATGGCCGCGACTGCACTGCCCGCCCACCGGCTGGTGCTGCGCGGTCGCGGCCGAGAAGCGCTCCGGCTGTCGGCGCTCGGCAGTGCCCTGGCGGTGGCACTCGCCGTCCCACTCGCCGTCCCGGTGACCGTCGCGATGCAGCGCGTGTACCCGACGATCGCCGCGAACCTCTCGCTCGCGCTCGGGAGCGTCTGCGTGCTGTTGGTCGTCACCGAGCGGACGTGGCTCGGCCGGGCCGGAGCCGCCGTCGCCCTCGGCGCCAGCGGCGGCCTGGGCGTGCTCGCGCTCGACGTTCCGACCGGCGGCGTGTTACCGGCCGGGAACATGCTCGCGCCGCTGTTCGCCGGGCTGTTCGGCGCGCCGATCCTGATCGAGGCCCTCGGCGGTGAGGGCGTGCCGCCGCAGGACGATCCGGTCGTGACGGCGTCGCCGGGGGCGGTGTTCGCGACCGCGGGTGCCGGGACCGTCGCCGGTGCCGTCGTCGGCTATCTGCCGGGGATCTCCGCTGCGATCGCGGCGGCTGCCTCGCTCGCCGTGCTCCCCGACCGGGGGCCGCGGGCCTTCGTTGTTGCCTCCTCGGGCGTGAGCACCGCTAATACGGTCTTCGCACTGTTTGCGCTGGTCGCGCTGGGCAGCCCACGGACCGGGGTCCTGGTCGCGCTCGAGGAGACTGGCGTCCCGCACGTGCTGCCGGTGTTGCTCGCGAGCGTCGCGATTGCGGCCGCCGCCGGGTTCGTCCTCGTGGTGGTGCTAGGCGACCGGTATCTCGCTGTCGTCGGTCGGGTCGACACTACCGTGCTCTGTCTGGTCGTGCTCTGCTTTCTGGGCGTCCTGGTGGCGGCGTTTACCGGGACGGTCGGGCTCGTCGTCTTCGCCGCGAGCACGGTCGTCGGGCTGGTCCCGGGCCAGTTCGGTGCGCGCCGGATGAGCTGCATGGGCGTGCTGTTGGTCCCACTCGCCCTCTGATCCCCTCTCCGATCGGCTGGCGACCGCGAGGGCTCGTTATGCCTCGGTTTCCGCGGTCTCGTTTCCGTCCTCGCCGTCTTCGTCGTCTCCCGACTCGTCGTCCTCGATCGGCTCGTAGCGCACCGTCGTTCCGCTGGCGACCGGCTGGAGGAGATATCGTCCGGTCTGTCCGCGCCGCACGGGAGTAAAATCGGCGGTGAAGACCGTCCGCTCGTCCTCGCGGACCTCGAAGGGCTCTTTGAACTGCAGCGGCGCGTTCCCCGGCGTGTCGACCTCGACGCTCTCGCCGTCCTCGAGGACACCGTCGACGCCACTCACGTCGAGCTGGATGAACTGATACGAGCCGACTGCCAGTTCCCGATCGTCGACCAGCTGTGTGTTCTCGCCTTGTAGTTCGACGAGGTCGGCCGTCTGGGGCTCCTCGAAGGGGTGGTACGTCCGCTCGTCGCTCTCGTCGACGTCTGTCTCTTCGTCTTGTTCGGTGTCGGTGCCGTCCTCGTCGCCGGTCTCCGCGTCTCCGTCGTCCTCCTCGGTCTCGCCGGGCTTGGTCCAGATCCCCTCGATTGTCACCACGCAGGACTCGAGATCGGCGATGTATCGGGGCTGGTCTGTCACCTGCGTCGAGAGGACTCCGGTTGCGTCGCCGGTTCCGTCGTCGCCGGCACAGCCCGCCAGGCCCAGAAGGCCCGCGGCGGCCGCCGCTTGGAGGTACCGTCGTCTGCCGATCGATGCGTCCGTCGCCGTTGGCTCCGGGTTTGGGTCTGTCATCTCGTCTTCTCCGTCCGTCGGTACCCCCCGACGGCAGTTGAGCCCCCATCGCCGTCGTCTCGCGTGATCCCGGATTCAGGCCGTTTTGTCCGAATTAACGATCGTCGCGCGGCGTCTCGCCGCCTGCACCGCTCCGAAAGAGATTCCTCCCGCCGTCGACAGACGCCGGTATGAGTGACCGGACGACGAGTCGCCGGGAGTATCTCGCCGCCGTCACCGCGGCGACCGCGTCTCTCGCGGGCTGTTCCGGCTCGTCCGACGACGAGCCCGGAACCGACACCGACGGCACCGACGACGCGGACGACGCGGGTGACTCCCCCGCGGACGGTACCGCGAACGACTCTCGGGACGATCGCACGATCGAGACGCCCGCCGACGGCGCTCGCGCGCTCGTCGAGGCAATGTCGGCCGGCGCGTTCGAGGAGGCAGTCGAGCTGTTCGGCGAGTCCTACCGCGATCGGGTCTCGGCCGGCCTGATCGAGAACCTCTGGCTCGCCTTTACCGGCGTCGGCGGCGGGTTCGAGACGGTTCTCGGTAGCGAGGCGGGCGTCCAGGGCGGGTTCGACGCCGTCGACCTGCAACTGGGGTTCACGCGGGGCGAGCACACCCTCCGCGTGCTGACGCGGGGCGACGGCACCGTCGTCGGCGCGGCGGTCAACGACGAGTACGCCGGGCCCGCGTACGTCGACGGGGACGCCTTTGAGACCCGGGAGCTGACCCTCGAGTCCGGCGACTGCTCGATGGACGCTGCCGTCACCGTCCCCGCGGACGCCAATCCCGACGCCGTCCCAGGGGTCGTGCTCGTTCACGGCAACGACCCGCTGGGAACCGCCGACAAGAACTTAGACGCCGGCGGCACCCAGATGTTCCGGGACCTGGCAGAGGGGCTGTCCTCGGCCGGTGTCGCGGTCTTCCGGTACGACCGTCGGACGAACGCCTGCCCGGGCACGATCGAGTCGACCGGATACACCCTCGATCGCGTCTCTGTCGCCGACGCCGTCGTGGCCGCCGAGCGGTTCCGGACCGTCGAGGCGGTCGATCCCGACCGGGTGTTCGTCGTCGGCCACAGCCTCGGGGCGTTCGCGACACCGCGGATCGTCGAGCGGGCCGGCCTCGTCGGCGGCGTCGCGATCGCCAGTCCCGGCCGGTCGTTCTCTGAGATCGTCGTCGATCAGCTCGAGTACCTCGCAACGGTCGGCGAGTACGACCGCCAGAACGTCCTCGATCAGTACGAGATCTGGCAAGACCAGATCGAGCGCGTCCGCGCCGGCGATTACAACCCAGGCGATCCGATTCTCGGCTATCCCGGGGCCTTCTGGGACAGCCTCTCTGAGTACGACCACGTCGGGACCGCTCGGTCGATCGACGCGCCCCTGCTCTACGCCTGGGGGAGCAACGACTACCAGGTCACCGACGAGGACGCCGCGCTGCTGCGAGAGGAGCTGGGGGACCGCGATCGGACGACTTTCCGGACCTACGACGGACTCAACCACCTGTTCATGCCCGTCGATCCGCCCTCGGTCCAGGCCGAGTACGCCGTCCGGAACAACGTCGCCCCGGCGGTGATCGAGGACGTTGCGGCCTGGGTCCGGTCCGTCGGTTCCCGGAACGAAGACGCGGCGGCGAGCGTCGCCGGCTCGGCCGGCCGCTAATCTACGGGATCGCGAACGCCTCGACCGTCCCGCGCTCCTCCCGGGCGGGCTACTCCATCCGGAAGGTCGGCCCGTCATCGGTGTCCTCTACCGCGACGCCGAGCTCCTCGAGGTCCGCCCGGAGCTGGTCGGCCCGGTCGTAGTTCCCGGCCGCCCGCTCTCGCTCGCGGATGTTGAGGACGAGTTCGACGAGATCCGTCGCCAGCTCCGACTCCGGCTCCGCGTCGACCCCGAGACGGAGCCCGAGCACGCCGCCGCCGAACTCGTCGAGCGTCGCGATCGCCCGCTGGAGGCCCGCGTAGTCGTACCGGTCGCGCTCGTCGACGTGGGCGTTGACGACCGAGACGAGCTCTTCGAGGGCCGCGAGTCCCCGCCGGGTGTTGAAATCGTCATTGAGCCCCGCGGTGAACGACTCCCGGGCGGTCGTCACTGCCGCCCGGAGTCGCTCGTCGGTGACCGTCGCGTACGCGTCAACGCTGTCGGCGGCCCGTTCGGCGCGCTCGTAGCCCCGCTCGAGGCGCTCGTACCGGGCCTGGGCCTCCTCGATCGCGGCCGGAGTGTAGGCGGCCCGGGAGTCGTAGGCGGTCTGGAGCAGGAACGTCCGCACCACGTCGGCCCCGTACCGGTCGACGGCCTCGCCGACGGTCTCGAAGTTCCCGAGCGAGGAGGACATCTTCTCGTCGTCGGCCGCCTCGAGCAGCCGCACGTGCAGCCAGTAGCGGGCGAACCGATCGCCGGTGGCGGCCTCGCTCTGTGCGATCTCGTTTTCGTGGTGGGGAAAGACCAGGTCCTGCCCGCCGACGTGGATGTCGATCGTCTCGTCTAAGTGGGCCATGCTCATCGCCGAGCACTCGACGTGCCAGCCCGGTCGACCCTCGCCCCACGGCGAGTCCCAGGTCTGTGCGCCCCCGGCGGCCGCCTCGGGGGACGCGGCCCCGTCGTGGCGGTGCTCGGCGACCGCGCTCGGATCGACGCCGCCGGCCTTCCAGAGTGCAAAATCGGCGGGGTGGCGTTTCTCGGCCCGTTCCTCGGGCTCGCCCTGGCTCTCGATCTCCTCGAGCGACTGGTTCGAGAGCTCGCCGTAGGCCGGAAACGCCGTCACGTCGAAATACACCGAGCCGTCTGCCTCGTAGGCGTAGCCCCGCTCGCGGAGTTTCTCGACGAGTTCGATTATCTCGGGGACGTGCTCCGAGACCCGGGGGTAGACGTCCGCCCGCCGCAGGTTCAGCACCCGCATCGCCGCGATGATCTCTGTGATGTACGACCGGGCGGCGCCGGCCTCGTCGGATCCGGCCTCGCCGACGCGGGCGACGATCTTCTCGTTGACATCGGTGAAGTTCTCGACGTGGCGCACCTCGTAGCCCAACCACTCGAGCCACCGGTGCATCACGTCGACGTGCACCCAGCCGCGCGCGTGACCGAGGTGTGGCGGATCCGAGGTCGTCAGCCCACAGTAATACAGCAGGACCGTCTCCGCATCGCCCGGCTCGAACGGCTCCTGCTCGCCCGTGAGCGTGTTGGTCACGCGAAGCATTAGCCGAGAGTACGCGAGCGTGCGCTTGAAGCCTGCGATGTCTCGCATTTCGGTGGCTCGTCTCGCCGATCCGCCGAGCCCGGTTACGCCGTCTCCGCACCGTCCCGAACGATCGCCACCCGGGTCGCCATCGATAGGAAGATCGCGACCGCGGTGGTGACGACGGCCGCGGCGGCCATCTGGTCGAAGGCCGCCAGCGACCGGTCGATCCCGTCGCTCGTGCGCAGCGCGACCACCCAGGTGTGGTGTGGGCCGTCGAGCACGGCGATGAAGTAATCGAGCACGTCGTTTACCACGTACCAGCCCGTGGCGAGCCCGACCGCCCAGACCGGGAAGGCCGCGTACCGGTGGATCAGGAACGCCTGAACGACCATCCCGAGGTGACTGCCGATCAGGAAGGCGTACAGCCACGGCTCGATCAGCCCGGGACCGTTGACCCACAGCTGGACAAATGGCGTCCACAGGCCGTACTTCAGCGAGCCGAAGAAGGCGAGCATATGGAGCGGCTCGGCGACCCGTCCGAGCCCGAGCCGCCAGGCCGCGAGCGACAGCCCCACGTACAGTGTCGCGAGCGGGCTGACCGGGACCAGCGGCCAGGCGAGCACCGGCGTCGCCTGTAGCTGGGGCCAGTAGTACCAGAAGCCAAACACGGCGCCGACGATGTTGACGATCGCGATCGGCCAGGCCAGTCGGAGCCCGACGTTCTCGAGCCACTCCGGCAGCGGCGCCACGAGCCAGGGCAACCCCCGCGGCGCGGGCACGTCGGCGTCGACGACCGTCGCCAGCGCGGCGTCGATCCGCCGCCCGAGCCCCCCGACCGACCCCGAGCCAGAACCCATACCGACCGGTCGGGCGTCGCCAGCAAAACGGTTGTGCCCGCGAGCGACCAGGTTAAGTGGATCGACCACGTACAACGGGCTATGTCAGAGACGACAGACCTCGAAGAGCTCCACCGCGGGACCGAACTCGTAAAGCGCGGGTTCGCGAAGATGCAGAAAGGCGGCGTCATCATGGACGTCGTCGACGCCCAGCAGGCCCGTATCGCCGAGGACGTCGGCGCCGTGGCCGTGATGAACCTCGAGGCGGTCCCGGCGGACATCCGCAAGCGCGGCGGCGTCGCGCGGATGGCCGACCCGGCCTCGCTCGGGGAGATCATCGACGAGGTGTCGATTCCCGTGATGGGCAAGTCTCGGATCGGCCACCGCAAGGAGGCGGAGATCCTCGAGGCTGCAGGCGCCGACATGATCGACGAGTCGGAGGTGCTCACGCCGGCGGACAACCGGTATCACATCGAGAAGCGAGAGTTCACTACCCCGTTCGTCTGCGGCGCGCGCAACCTCCAGGAGGCGCTGCGCCGGATCCGAGAGGGTGCCGCGATGGTCCGCACCAAGGGTGAGGCCGGTACCGGCGACGTGAACCAGGCGGTCCACCACCAGCGCAACATCAAGTCCGCGATCCGGAAGCTCACCGGCATGAGCCACGAGGAACGCGAGGCCTGGGCCCGCGAGCACGAGGCACCGGTCGACCTGGTCCACGAGACCGCGGAGCGGGGCCGGCTGCCGGTTGTCAACTTCGCGGCCGGCGGGATCGCGACCCCGGCCGACGCCGCCCTGATGATGTATCACGGCTGTGACGGCATCTTCGTCGGCTCGGGCATCTTCGGCGCCCAGAACCCCCGAGCGATGGGTACCGCGATCGTCGAGGCGGTCAACAACTGGGACGATCCTAGCCGGCTCGCCGAGATCGCGACAAACGCCGGCGAGGGCATGCAAGGCGACGCCAACGTCGATCTCCCCGAGGAAGAGCAGCTCCAGAGTCGGGGCGTCTGACGCCGAGCCAGACGGGCCAAGTTCGCCGCTCGCTTTCGCTCTCGTATGTGGCCGTCGCCGATCCTCGCGACGGCGGTGTGGACGACGCTCGGGGAGTTCTCGCTCTCTGAGCGCCTCGCGGTGACCGCAGCGGCCGTCGCCGCCGCGCTCGTCTCGGTCTTGGTGCCCGTCGCGAGACGGCAGACCGCGGCCTTCGTCGACCGGCGGATGCCGCCGGGACGCCTGCGCCGGGTCGGCGAGCGACTCAGCGATTACGTGCCGACGACGCTCGGGGTCCTCTGGACCCGCTTTGTCCAGGTCGGTGTCGTTCTGGCGGCTGGACTCGTAGTCGTGACCGTCTGGAAGCAGGGCGAGACCGTCCACGGGTTGATGACCGCTGTCGGCATCACCCCGGGGCTGCTCGTCCGGATCGTCATCACGGTGGGACTGTTTTTCGGCGCGTCGATCGCCGACTCGCCACCCCCGCAGGCCGTCCCGAAGCGGTTCGGCGACTCGGCGGTGGTGCTTGAGCTGCGCTTCTGGATCGACAACCCGACGCCGCCGGGACGCTGGCGGGCTATCTCGGCGGTGGTCGAGGCCGTGAAGGATGCCTTCGATCGCGAGGACATCAAGATCCCGTCCCCCCAGCGGGAACTCCCGAACCGACCGGCCACCGGCGAGCAGCCCCTCAAGGCCGCCGACGCCCCCGGCGAGGTCGAACCACGCCCCGAGGACTGACCCCCGCGGCGACGGCACGACGATCCGATCGGGGCACTAGTACAGCCGCGCACCGTCCCCGACGCTCGTCTGGTAAGCCCGGGCGGCCACCCCGTTCTCCTCGAAGGCCTCGACGGTCGCCGCCGCGACCCGGCGGCGCCGGCCCTCCCGACAGGCGGCGACGATCGCCGGGCCGGCACCGCTCATCGTCGCTCCGGTCGCCCCGGCCGCGAGCGCCGCCTCGCGGGCCTGGTCGTATCCGGGGACGAGTCCGGATCGCGCCGCCGCGACGACCGAGTCGGCCATCCCCCGGCCGACCAGGTCGGGATCGTCCCGACACATCCCGGCAACGAGCGTCGCCGCCCGACTGACGGTCTCGACCAGCTGGGACCGCTCGACGCGCTCGGGAAGCACTCCCCGGGCGTCCCGCGTCGAGACCACCACCTCCGGGAGACAGACGACCAGGGGAAGCTCAGCCGACACCCCGACGACGCCCGCCTCGGTCGCGGCGGTAAAGCCTCCGAGCAACGCGGGGGCGACGTTGTCGGCGTGAGCGACCCCCGAGACGGCCCGCTCGCCCTCCGCCGCGACGGAGACGAGCTCCTCACGGGAGCGCCCCCGGTTGTACAGCTCGTTCAACGCGACGGCCGCGCCGGTCGCACTCGCGGCAGAGGAGCCAAGCCCTGAGGCCGGTCGCACCCCTTTGTCGATCTCGATCCGTGCGGGCGCCTCGAGGGCCTCGGCGACGACCCCTGCGGTGTTCTCGGCGGGATCCTCCGGGATGTACTCGCTGCCGAGCCCGGTGACCGAGATCGTCGTCCGGTCTGCGCGCCGGGCGCGGATGATGTCGGCGGGCCCGCCGAGTGCGACGCCGAACACGTCGAAGCCGCTCCCGAGATTCGCGCTGGTCGCCGGCGCCCGGACCGTCACCATGGCCCCGGCTTCTCCGACCGACCTCAAAAAGGTAGCGCACCCGTCGACCGCCGCCGGATCTGTTCGGACGCCGCGCTCGGTGCCGTCGGTGACCGACGCGTTTTTTATGTCGGTCGCTAACTCTATCGCATGGACGGCGGCGACATGACCTTGGCCTTCGAGCTGTCGGCGCTGAAGGCCCTCGCCGATCCGGGGGAGGCGGTAACCGACGCCCGCCAGTGGACGAGCTATGTGGGAGTCGTCTCGAACGCCCCGACCTACGAGATCACGAACTTCACCCGCCAGCACCGAATCCGACAGGATTTCTTTTCTGGCCCGCAGGACCGGACCGAGAGTCTCGCACAGATCAGAGACCAGTTCGACACCGAACGGTACGTGCTCGTCGCGGGCCCCGACGGCGAGGACGGTACGGCGCCCCCGGGGTGGGAGGTGCTCGCGGTCGCCGACGCGGCCGACGCCGCCGGCTGGGCGCTGGGTGACCGCTCCTCGACCGACGCGTCCGAGCCCGACCGCGAGGACTGGCCGTAGCCCCCCGCCGATGTCACCCCGATCGTCCCGCATCGAGCTCCCGTGTGGCCGGCGAGTCGATCCCCACCGGTTCGACCTCGGCGCCGCGGAGTATGCCTGTCCCTGCGGCGACGCCCACGCCGTGGTCACCGACGCCGACTCCCTCGACCGGTTCGTTCCCCCAGAGGTCGTCGACGTCCTCCAGGCGACCGTCGAGCCTGCCGACGAGTTCGAGACCTTCGCCACCCCGCACGTGCTCGCGATGGTCCGGGAGGAGTACCCCGACCGGATCGCAAGCGCCGATCTCGCGGACGCGGGCCAGGTCGGGTACGCCAGGCTGTGGGTCGCCGACTTCTCCGACCGACGGCTCCACGAGGTGGTCGTCGAGCTGCTCGTCGAGCTGATGGAGCACGCCGTCAGCCACGCAGACGACGCGGCCGCCGACCGGTTCGAGCGCCAGCTGGCCGCGTTCGACGCCGTCGCGTTCGTCGACGCCTACCGCGACTGAACGGTTCCGCCCTCGTCGCCGGACTCGGCCCCGGCCTCGTCGCGACCGGTCGTCCGGGCACTCGCGAGCAGGTCCGCGACCGGGGGCTCGTACTCGTAGCCGGGGATCGTCGTTTCGACGTAGGTTCCCTCGACGTACTCGGCGACTGCCTTCGCGATCGCGGGCCCGCCCGGCGAGAGTCGGTAGGTAATCTCGAGGTGATCGTCTCCTCTTGTCACCGAGAACGCCTCGAGGTCCGGACGAGCAGGCAGCGCCCCCGGGGCGTCCTCGAGCCGGCGGCCGAGCGTGCGCTCCCAGTCCTCTCCGACGACCTCGCCGATCTCGTCTGCCGTCGCGGCCGTGAGCGTCGGCACCCGGACGGTGACCGTCGTCGTCTCCCCGTCGGGAACCGCCCGAACCGGGAACGCGACCGTCGTGAGCGCGTACCCCCTGCCGTCCTCGGCCGGCTCGAAGGCGTCGTGATCGTCGAATCTACCGCGTTCGGTCGACATACCACGACTGTTGTCCCGCGAAAAGATAAGTCCCGGAGTGCGAGGGCTGGGATTCGAACCCAGGAACCCCTACAGGAGCGGGTCTTAAGCCCGCCGCCTTTGACCGGACTCGGCTACCCTCGCACGTGACAGGCTCGGACGAGCGATCGAAAGTTCGTTACGATCGCCGGTCCGATCAGAACCCCTCTTCGAACCGGAATCGGCCGTTTCGCTGGACCACCTCGCCGTCGACCTCGATGCGGGACTCGTCGCTCATGTCGACGATCATATCCATGTGGACCGCGCTCTCGTTTTGTTCGTTGTTCTCGCCGACAGTGTCTTTGTAGGCCCGCCCGAGCGCCATGTGGACGGTGTCGCCCATCTTCTCGTCGAACAGCATGTTGTAGGTGAACCGGTCGATATCGCGGTTCATCCCGATCCCGAGCTCGCCCAGCCGGCGGGCGCCGGCGTCGGTGTCCAACACGGCCGCGAGCACGTCCTCGTTTTTCCCCGCGTCGTACTCGGTCACCTCGCCGCCCTCGAAGACGAGCCGGACATCCCGTACCTCCCGCCCCTGTGCCATCAGCGGCTTGTCGAAGAGAACCTCGCCTTCGACGCTGTCGGGCACCGGCGCGGTAAAGACCTCCCCGCCCGGGAGGTTCCGCTCGGCGTAATCGTTCTGCGTCGGGTTGCCGGCGATCGACAGGCGGATGTCGGTGGTCTCGCCGGAGACGATCCGGACCTCGTCGGCGGGATCGAGGATGTCGACGAGCTGTTGTTGGTGCTCCCGGACGGCCGCCCAGTCTTTGTTGACCGCGTCCCAGACGAACGACTCGTAGGCCTCGGTCGACATCTCGGCGTCCTGTGCGTTTCCCGGGGCGGGGTACTGGGTCCCGACCCACCGCTTGTCCAGGTACGCCTCCCGGATCGGCTCGTTTGCCTGTGCCATCGCGGCGTTTTTCTCCGGATCGATGTCGCCGCTCTCGTGGGTGTTGGTGTCGGCGCCGATACCGATGTAGACGTCGGCGGCCTCGACCATCGCCAGCGAGACCTCCGACAGCGAGACGTCCTCGAGATCGATCGCGCGCTTGTAGGCGGCGTTGAGCCGGTCGGTTCGCAGCGTCGTCGTGACGTTCGCGCCGCGTTCGCCACACCGCCGGACGATCGCCGCGGCCAGGTCCTCAGCGATCGGGTGGCCGCGGACGATCACCTCGTCGTCTGGCCTCACGTCGACGGAGTGATCGACGACGATCTCGGCGTGATCCTCGACTCTGGGATCCATGTCCGCTGACAGCCGCCGCCGGACAAAAAGCGTGCGGTCCCGTCTCACGGTCGGTGAGAGTCTCTCCGGGGATCGATCAGGTCACACTCGGGGGCGGTCGCGCGCGATCACAACCGCAAAGAGGGCCGGCCCGAAAGCAGGGCCATGCCAACGGCGATCGTCACGGGATCCTCGCGGGGGATCGGGCGGGCGACGGCGCTTCGGTTCGCGGCCGACGGGTACGACGTCGCGGTCAACTACCACACCAGCGACGAACGGGCGGCGGCGGTCGCGGAGACGATCCGCGACCGCGGTCGGGCCGCCGCCGTGATCGGCGCCGACGTCTCCGACCCAGAGGGCGCAGCGCGGCTCGTCGAGGAGACCGTCGAGAAGCTCGGCGGGGTCGATCACCTCGTGAACAACGCCGGGATCGACCAGCACCGCTACACCCCGGAGCTATCGCCCGCCGACTTCGACCGGATCGTCGACACAAATCTTAATTCGGCGTTCGCGGTTACGAAAGCCGCTCTTCCCCACCTTCGGGCGTCCGAGGACGATCCCTCGGTGACGAACATCTCCTCGATTCTCGCACACACCGGTGCCCCGATCGAGACCCACTACGCGGCCTCGAAAGGCGGCATGCTCTCGCTGACCCGGAGTCACGCCGCCGAGTTCGCTCCCGAGATCCGGATCAACGCCGTCGCGCCCGGCCACGTCGAGACCGACATGACCGCCGACCGGTCGCCCGAACAGAAACGCGAGGAGCTCGATCGAATTCCAGTCGACCGGTACGGTCAGCCCGAGGACATCGCCGACGCCGTCGCCTACCTCCGGGACGCGACCTTCGTCACCGGCGAGACGCTCAACGTCAACGGCGGCGAGGACATGCGGTAGTCAGTCGTCGCCAGCCGCCGGGGTGGCCAGGTCCCGGTCTGCCCGGGGCCCGTCGAGATCCACCGCCGGGAGCAGGTCCCGGAGGTACCGCCCGGTGTGTGATCCCTCGGTCCGGGCCACCTCCTCGGGCGTGCCGGCCGCGACCAGCTCGCCGCCGCGCTCGCCACCTTCCGGCCCGAGGTCGATGACGTTGTCGGCATTTTTGATGAGATCGAGCTCGTGTTCGATCACGACCACGGTGTTGCCGTCCTCGACCAGCCGGTGGAGCACGTCGATCAGCTTGCGCTCGTCCTCGGGGTGGAGGCCGGTCGTCGGCTCGTCGAGGAGATACAGCGTGTCGCCGGTGTCTTTCTTGCCGAGCTCCTCCGCGAGTTTCACGCGCTGGGCCTCCCCGCCCGACAGCGTCGTCGAGGGCTGGCCAAGCTGCATGTACCCCAGCCCGACGTCCTCGAGCAGTTCGAGCCGCCGGCGCAGCTGGCCGTGGCTCTGGAAAAACTCCTGGGCTTCGGTGACGCTCATCTCCAGCACGTCGGCGATCGTCTTCCCGCGGAACTGCACCTCGAGAGTCTCGTCGTTGTACCGGTCGCCGCCACACTCCTCGCAGGGAACGGTCACGTCAGACAGGAAGTTCATGTCGATGGTTACCGTCCCCTGGCCGCCACACTCCTCGCACCGGCCGCCCTTGACGTTAAACGAGAATCGGCCCTTGTCGTAGCCCCGGCGCTGTGCCAGGTCGGACTGGGCGAACAGCTCCCGAACGTAATCGAACACGCCGGTGTAGGTCGCGGGGTTCGACCGCGGCGTGCGCCCGATCGGGGACTGATCGATCAGCCGTACCGTCTCGATCTGGTCGACTCCCTCGATCGCGTCGTGATCGCCGGGATCGACGCTCGTGTTGTCGTTCATCTCCCGGGCCAGGCCCTTGTAGAGGATCTCGTGCATCAGGGTCGATTTCCCGGAGCCGGAGACGCCGGTGATCGCGGTGAACGCCCCGAGCGGCACCGGCACGTCGATGTCTGTGAGGTTGTGCTGGCGCGCCCCGCGGATCGTCACCTCACCGGTCGGCTCGCGGCGCTTCTCGGGGACCGGGATCGCCCGCTCGCCGGACAGGTACTGACCCGTGACGCTGTCTTCGGCTGCGGTGACGTCCTCGACGGACCCGGAGACGACCACCTCGCCGCCCCGCTTGCCGGGGCCGGGCCCGATGTCGACGACGTGATCGGCACGGCGCATCGTCTCGGTGTCGTGTTCGACCACCACCAAGGTGTTGCCTAGGTCCCGCAGCTCCGCTAAGGTGTTCAGCAAGCGGTCGTTGTCCCGCTGGTGGAGCCCGATCGAGGGCTCGTCGAGCACGTACAGAACGCCGACGAGCCCGGACCCGATCTGTGTCGCCAGCCGGATCCGCTGGCTCTCCCCGCCCGAGAGCGTCGCCGCCTCTCTGTCGAGGGTGAGATACTCGAGCCCGACCTCGGACATGAACCCGAGCCGGGCGCGGATCTCCTTGAGGATCTCCTCGGCGATCGTGCGCTCGCGCTCGTCGAGGTCGGCCTCGAGGTCCTCGAAGTGTGCCAGCGCGTCGCCGATCGACAGCCGGTTGACCTCTGTGACGGCGGTGCCGTCGATCAACACGGCCCGGGACTCGGCTTTCAGCCGGGTGCCCTCGCAGGCCGGACAGGTCGTGGTCGCCATGTACTCCTCGATGTGCTCGCGGGCGCGGTCGCTGTCGGTCTCGACGTGGCGACGCTCCAGGTTCGGGATCACACCCTCGAAGCGCTCGCGTTTCTCGCGGGTGCCGTTTTTTGTCTCCCAGCGAAACTGCACCACGTCGTCGGTCCCGTAGAGAAACTGCCGGCGGACGTCGGCGGGCAGCTCCTCGAAGGGGGTCTCCAGGTCGACGCCGAAGTGCTCGGCGACGTTGTCGAGCTGCCGGGAGTAGTAGGTGCGGTTGTAACTCCAGGGCTCGAAGACGTGTTTCAGCGGCTTCGAGCGGTCCTGTACGACCAGGTCCTCGCTGACCTCCTTGGTCTGGCCGAGCCCCTCACACTCCGGGCAGGCGCCGTAGGGGCTGTTGAACGAAAACGACCGGGTCTCGACCGGGCTGATGTCGATCCCGCAGTGCGTGCAGGCCAGTTCCTCGGAGAACTCAACGACCAGTCGGTCCTGCTCGCCGTTGTCGCCGAGATCGCCCGTCGAGCGGACGCTCGTCCCGCCCAGCTCCAGGTCGGCGGGCGGATCGGGAACGATCACCTTCAGCACTCCGTCGGCCTCCTCGAGGGCGGTCTCGACGGAGTCGGTGATCCGGCCCCGGGCGTCCTCGGCGAGCCGAACCCGATCGACCACCACGTCGATCGTGTGGTCGTAGTTCTCGTCGAGCTCGGGTCGATCGAGGGTCAGATCGTAGCGCTCGCCGTCGACCTCGACGCGGGCGTACCCCTCTGCGACCAGCTCGTCGAACAGCTCTTCGAAGGCGCCCTTCTGGTCGCGCACGACCGGCGCACACAGCTCTGCCCGAGTGCCCTCCGGCGCCTCGAGCAGCCGCCGGACCATCTGCTGGGGGCTCTGTTCCGAGACCTCGCGTCCACACTCCGGACAGTGTGGCGTCCCGACTCGGGCGTACAGCAGGCGCAGGTAATCGTGCAGCTCCGTGACGGTGCCGACCGTCGAGCGGGGGTTGTTGGCGGCGTTTTTCTGATCGATCGAGATCGCCGGCGAGAGCCCCTCGACGGCCTCGACCTGGGGTTTGTCCATCTGCCCGAGGAAGTTCCGGGCGTACGCGGACAGCGATTCGACGTACCGGCGCTGCCCCTCCGCGTAGATCGTCTCGAAGGCCAGCGAGGATTTCCCCGAGCCCGAGAGTCCCGTGACGACGGTGAGCCGTTCGCGGGGAATCTCGACGTCGACGTCCTTGAGGTTGTTCTCGGCGGCGCCCCGAACGGTGATGTACTCGCGGCTCATTCGTTGTCTCCGGAACGATCCACGGCCACCTAACTGTTCTGTTGTCGTTGTTCCGGATTCCTCGGCGGCTCAGACGATCTCGCCGTCGAGGCCGAGGTGGATGAGGATCCCGCCGTAGAAGGCGCCGACGACCGCGACCGCGCTGACCTGCTCCGCGAGACCCAGCTTGAGGGTCAGCCCGACAGCCCCGACCGCGAGGACGGCCGCCAGCCCGAACGTCGCCGCGACGCTGTGGGTCCACCCGCGGTGTTCTCGCGTGACCAGGCCGATCGTCGGATCGACCGCCCCGACCAGCGCGACCGTCGCGAGGCCGACTCCACCGGCCGCGACCGCCGCCGGCGGAACGCCGGTTCCGACCTCCGCAACGGCGGTTTCGGCCGCGCCGACGAGCGTCTCGACTCGCAAGCCCGCGGCGGCCGCGACTCCCGCGACGACCAACCCCTGGAGACCTCGAACGGCCTTCTGGCGGGGGATCGAGGCGTGGTGATCGACGTCGGGAAAGATCGCTCCGACGAAGGCCGCGATCCCGGCCCCGGCGGCCGCGGCGATCGACAGCGGGACCGTCCCGAACTGCGTGTACACTACTGCCCCGACCGCGACCGCGGCGAGAACGGCCCCGCCGCGCCCCCAGCGCGCGTGGGTCGGATAGTTCGGCATACAACCACTCGCAGTCGGTCGAATAAATGCCTCGCGAACTGCCCCGGAACGCGTCCCGCGTTCGGCCCGTCGAGCCGGGAGTTTTTGTTCGGGGCGTTCCCGGTGGGGGCATGGCGACAGCGACCTACCCGATCGCGCGGTATCTCAGCATCGACGCGGCCTCCTCGCCATCGCTGACCGCCGACGGCGGACTCTTGTTCTTGCAGGACACCACCGGCACGCCCCAGCTCTGGCATCGGCCCGACCGGGAGACTGATCCCCGCCGACTCACCGCCGAGGACGAGCGGATCTCCTTCGTCGCCGCCTCGCCGACCCGGCCCGAGGCGATCTTCGGGATGGATCAGGGCAGCGACGAGCACGATCAGCTGTTTCGCTACGACCTCACAACCGGCGTCCAGACTCCCCTGACCCGCCGACCGGAGGCGATTCACACCTGGGGTGCCTGGAGTCCCGACGGCGACCGCTTTGCCTTCGCGGCCAACCGCCGCGAGCGCGACCGGTTCGACGTCTACGTCCAGCCCCGCGAGGGCAGTCCCGAGGACGCCGAGTTGATCCACGAGGGCCCGGGTGGCTTTCTCTCGGTGACCGACTGGGGACCCGACGGCCGGCTCGCGCTCTCGCGTGCCCGCTCGAGTAACGCACAGACGCTGTCTACGCTGTCGGTCGAGACCGGCGAGCACGCGCGGGTCGCCGAGCCAGAAGCCCGCCATCGTCAGCCGTCGTTCGGCCCCGAGGGCGGCCTGTACTGTCTCACCGACCGCGCCGGAGACCGGCTCGCACTCGGCCGGTTCAGTCCCGACGGCGAGTTCGCGGTCGCGGTCGCGGACGACGAGTGGAACGTCGACGGCTACGCCGTCGCCGAGGGAGCACTCGCGTACACGCGCAACGTCGACGGGTACAGCAGTCTCCACCGCGGAACGCTCGCGGGTCCGACGGAGTTCCGGGAGACTCACTCGACCGCTCCAGAGGGCGTGATCGCCGAACTCGCGATCGGCCCGGCGGGCGAGCGCCTCGCGGTCGCCCGGTCTGAAAGCGCGACTCCCTACGAGATCGGGGTCGGCGGGCTCGACGGGACCGAGCGCCCGCTCTCGTGGACGCCGCAAGGAACGCTCGGGATTCCCGAAGAGCGGTTCCGGACGCCGGAGACGATCCGGTACGAGACTTTCGACGGACGCTCGGTTCCCGCCTACTGGACGCTGCCGGCCGACCCCGAGGCGGGCGCTACGCCGGTGATCGTCGATATCCACGGCGGGCCTCACCACCAGCGCCGCCCGTGGTTTTACCCGGTCAAGCAGTACCTCCTCGACCGGGGATACGCCGTCTTCGAGCCCAACGTCCGGGGTTCCTCGGGATACGGGCGGGCCTACACGCAACTCGATGATCGGGACCGGCGGCTCGACTCGGTCGCAGACATCGAGGCCGCCGTCGAGTGGCTCTACGATCGGCCGGCCGTCGATCCCGACCGAATCGTCGCATACGGCCGCTCGTACGGCGGGTTCATGGTACTCGCGGCGATCACGCAGTACCCGGACCTGTGGGCCGGGGCCGTCGACTTCGTCGGGATCGCAGACTTCGAGACGTTCCTCGAAAACACCGGGGCCTGGCGGCGGGGCCACCGCGAGGCCGAGTACGGCAGCCTCGACGATCCGGAACTGCTCGCGGAGATCAGCCCCGTTCACGACATCGACCGGATCGCTTGTCCGCTCTTCGTCCAGCACGGCGCCAACGACCCCCGGGTGCCGGTCGGCGAGGCCGAACAGATCGCCGACCGGGCCCGCGAGCAGGGCGTCCCAGTCGAGACGCTCATCTTCGAGGACGAGGGCCATCACACGACCGACCGGTCGAACCTGATCGAACAGTTCGAGCAGATTGCGGCCTTTCTCGACGAGCACGTCTAGCGCTCCGGTTCGGACGCATCCGTAGTGCCTGTTCGATTGGACGACCCCGATCGATGACGTGACTGTGCTGGTGTGGAGACCGTGACCGACCCGATTCGGTACTGTGGTTGTCTACGTGGAGTCTGTGACGACGTAGCGCAGGTCGAACGTTTTGTCGGGCGCGTCGCCTTTGAGGGTCAGTTCGACGGTGTAGGCCCCTTGGTCCGCGTTCTCGATACCGTCGATCTCGACGACGATCGGGCCGGCGACGTCCGTGTCATAACTACCATCGAGATCGAACGTCGCTGCCGAGCCGCTGTACGAGCCGCTGTTTACCCTGATGTCGGTAGTATTGAGTCCATCGCTTAGCAGCCGCGTCATCGTGACGGTGATGTTGTCGTTATCCACCCCGTCGAGACTGGCGCTGTCGGGATAGTCTACAGTGATTTTGTCGACCTCGTCGCCGCCGCTTGTATCAGGCTCCCCGAAACTCGGATTCAGGAGGCGCAGGGTGTGTGTCGTCGTTTCGCCGGCCGAACAATCGCCCACGGACAGCGCGACCGTCCGATCGACGGCAGCGGTCGTCAGCGTGGCCGACGTCTGTCTGTCCTCCCACACGAGCGACGTCTC
>CAYRQD010000003.1:99164-125040 GCA_964426325.1 uncultured Halobacteriales archaeon
CAGCGGTCGTCAGCGTGGCCGACGTCTGTCTGTCCTCCCACACGAGCGACGTCTCCGTCTGTCCGCTCTGTGGCACGACCTCGATTCGATCGCCGGCTTCGAGTTTCTCGTCCGACGCGATCCAGCAGTCGGCGCCGGTTACGCCGAGGTTTGCCACCTCAATCGGATCACCGCTCTGGTGGACGAAGGCAAGTCCGCCGGCAGCCTGCTCGGTCGTGATCGTCGCTGACGGAGCCGGATCCGAGACCTGCTCGCCGAGTCCGATGACGAACACGGAGACGCTGGCTGCGAGTACGACGGTCACCGCGACCATGAGCACGACCGAGATGACCGGTGAGACTCCTCGTAACCGCTTGTTCCTGCCCTCACCTGATGACCCGACAAACACACATACCTTATGATCCTGAGGATCATCGTTCTGTTGTTTTGCTCTCGGGACACGGACGCACAGCGCGATCCTGGCCCGGTATCTCTAGGCGCAGGTCAGCGTGGTCTCGTTTCTCTCTGTCTGACGCCTCTCGGTGATCTCCCGGTCTTGATCCGATCTGTGAGAGTACCACCCTAGTGTGAACACACGCCTCTCGCTCACGTCGACGACGAACAGAGCGGTAACGAATCTTACAAAAGTTCCGTTCAGAGAGCGCTTTTGATCTCTCCGGACCCTGTTGAGTGTATGTACGTCGGAACTGATAACGGGGTCTACAGAGTCCCCGCGGACGGGGGCAAGCCACAACGCGTCCTCGAGACGGGACGGGTCATGCGGCTCAGACGGTTCGACCGAGCGGGCGTGGTCGCGGCGACCCGAACCGGACTGTACCGCCGAACCGAGGACGGCTGGCACGATCTCGGCGTTCCTCGCGAGCAGGTGTACGCCGTCGGGGCGACTCCGGAGCGGCTGATCGCGGGGACCCGCCCGGCTGCGCTCTTTGCCGCCGATCCGGAGACACTCGAGTGGCGCGAGCTCGAGGGGTTCCAGGGGCTACCCTCGCGCCCGCGGTGGCGACTGCCCCGCCACGAGAACCTCGCGCAGGTCCGGGACGTACACCTCGATCTCGGCGGCCCCGACGGTCCCAATCGGGTGGTGGCTGCGGTCGAGGTGGGTGGCGTTCACGTCAGCGCGGACGGCGGCGAGAGTTGGACCGGGCGCCGCGAGGCCGTCGACGACGACGTTCACGAGCTCCACGTCACTGGTTCGGGCGCGTACGTCGCCGCGACCGGCGACGGGCTGTACCGCACAACTACGGCCGGTCGGTCCTGGGAACGACTCGACGAGGGGGTGCCACAGCGGTACTTTCGGGCCGTACACGCGCATCGTGGAACGATCTACGCCGGGAGTGCCATGGCAAACTCCTCAACGTGGGACGATCCGGGTGCCGACCCGCAACTTTTCGCGTGCCGCGACGGCGAGCTTCACGAGGTTGCGATCCCGTATCCGGACGAGACGGTCTCCGGGCTCGGGACCGTCGAGGACCGACTGGTCGCGGTCACCCACCGCGGGCACGTTCTCGGGCGAGCGGACAGTGACTGGGACGAACTCGGCTCCGTCCCCACTCCCGGCGACGTGACCGGGCGGTACACGCCGGTCGCCGACGAACGAGGCTAGCTGGCCCGGATGGCCCCGTCCGCGCCGGTTCGTCCCCTAATATATCTGTCGGTCCCCGGCTATTCAGCGCCCGCGTCCCTCTCCGACGGTTATGATGCTCAGTTTTTCGTTCCTACATCAAAACTAACCCCTTATGTACGATACAGCATAACTAACACTATTTTGGCAGTTGCTAGTTTTTATATTTACGAATATACATTCAATCAGTTCACAAACTGTGTCGTTATACCACTTCGGATCTCGACGAGACAGCGTGTATCGTCGCCTGCGATCCAGACACATGGACTTTGCTCGTCTGGCTGTGATCTATTTTGAAAAGCCCTGACTTCGATTGTTCACCCACTCGATCGGTTTATTATCGCTGTAAGTATATAATTTTAGTGGTAAAATTGATAAAGTATAATATTTTATATGTAACTTCGGTTGGTTGACACGTACTTTTGCTGTTGCTACGTTTTCGACATCCTGTCCTAAGCAGAAACAGCGTACGGTGTTTCAAATTTGGGTCGATCGGATCGGGACGTTCAGCCAGTTTCGGCGATATCCGGTGCCTGTTGCTCAGCAGCCCTATCGGCTCTTTGGCTCTCACACACGATCGACCTCACAGGTTTCCCACGGTCTCGTCTACTGGCTCTGGGCCGCTGGCGGATCCGACACGACAGACCAGCGGTCCGGAGTAATAACGTGTCCGTCGAACGGTCCCGACTCGGGATACGCGGTCATGACGACCGCCTCGCCGATCTCGCTGATGTACGACGCGACCGCTCGGAGGTTGTCCGCCGAGAGTTCGCTGACACTGTCAAGTAGAATGAACGGGATCTTAGGCTCCACGTCGAACGCACGGTATCCGGCCAGCGCCACGACCAGACCGAGTAGTTCCGTCTCGCCCTCGCTGAGCGTCTCCACGGACGTCTGTCGACCCGTTTCCTCTATCTCTCTTGCTACCCTGAGATCGATCCGTTCTACGTCGCCACTCTCGTCGGTCTCGAGGACCAGCCGGGCGTCGGTAAATCCCGGATCGATTTCCTCGATGATCTCTGCGAGCGTCCGATTGAACTGGTCTCGGAGGTCCGTCTGGACGCGCTTTTTTCGCGTCCGGAGGCGCCGTAGTTCCTCGCGTACGTCCTCGCGCTGGTCTCGCAGCGCACCCACCCGTTCGTGGTTCCGCTCGAGCGTGTCTGCCCGCTCGCGACGCTCTGCTATCTTGCCTTCGAGGGATTGGATCCGGGTTTTGACATCGGCGAGTTCCGCCGTGTGTTCCTGTTCGAGATCTGCGAGCTGTTCCCGTCGCTCCTCGATCGTGGCCTCTAGCTCCGCTCGACGCGCTTGGAGCCGGTCGAGCACGCCCTGCTTTTCGGTGATTTCCGTGGCCAGCTCGTCGGCACGCCGTCGGAGCCGGTCTCGCTTGTCCTGGCGCTCCCGTTTCGTTCGCTGCCGCTGGGTTACCGCCTCGAGGTCGCCCTCGAGACGCTGCTTTTCCGTTTCGAGTTCCTCCGCGGTCGCCTGCAGTTCGGCGACCCGCTCCTCGAGTTGCTCTCTGGTTGTCGCGTCTCCACACACCCAACACTCGATCGTGTCCTCGCTCACCGATCGATCGACACCGGTGATCAGGTCTATTTCCCCTTCCTCGATGACATTCTGTGTCGCCCGGTGAAGATCCCGTACGAGCGTCATCCGCGTCTCGAGTCTTCCGATCTCGGTGCGGAGCGCGTCGATTCGGTCTCGATCGATCTCGTCTTCGGGAACGTCGATTCGGTCTATCTCCTCGCGTTTCCGCTGAATCAGCTCGCGTTTCCGATCGATTTCGTCTTCGATCCGATCGATTTCCGTTTCGACGGCGGCCAGCTCTTCGGATTTGCTGCTCAGCTGCTCGCTCAGGCGATCGACCCGCTCGTCGTCGTTCCCGGACGCGGCGAGTGTCTCCCGTCGCTCGCGGAGCTCTTCGAGTTCGGCTTCGAGTTCGGCGATCGCCTCGCGTACTTCTCGACGTTCGCTCTCCGCGGCCTCTGCCGCGTCGATCCGTCGATCCAACTCCTCCCGGCGCCGTGTTAGCTCCTCGATCTGTGCGTCGATGTCCTCCGTGTCCAGTGGCGCCTGAATGAGGTCGGTGAGGTCGTCGCCGTTTCGAACCGCCGCCCGGAGCGGATTCTGCGCGTCGAGACAGGCAAACAGCCGCGCACAGAGCCGGTCGGAATCGTCTGTCAGGTACGGTCGCCCGCTCGTCGACACGTCGCCCGTTTCCGTCCGCGCGAGCCTGACCGCGCGCTCGTCGGTGTCGGTCTCGATTCGGACGACTCCGTGGTCCTTTCGCTCGGTCAGTGGGTGATCGTCGTACCGGCCCGTCGCTCCGACTGCGGTCTTGAGCGCGGCTACGAGACTCGATTTCCCCTGGAAATTCGACGCCTGTACCACGTTCAAGCCGGGCCGGATCGTCGCTTCACCCGACTCGATCCCGCCGACGTTTCTCACAGTAACGTTCCACATGATAGAACGGTCTCAGTAGTGCGTGACATAAATCGTTTCGGACGGGCCGCCCCCACGAGTCAGTTCTCGGGTGGTTCCTCCGCCTGTGACCGTTCGGGCAAGTGCGTCTCACAGACGTATCCCCGCCGGCGTACCACCTCGATCGCCGCCTGACGCGAGCAGACCGGACACTCGAGATAGATCTCGACCGCGAGATCCGCCTCCGTCGCCGACTCGACGACGCCTCGCGACTCCCAGGCGGACAGCACGTCAGAGAGGTACATCTGTGCGGTGTCGCGAACGTGTGCGATCTTGTCGTCGGCGATCGCCCGAGGGTCCCGCTCCTCGTCGTCTTTTTCTGCGCCGATACACTCCGTGAGGTGTCTGTACAGAGTCGACACGGAAACGAAGTCGGACCGCAGATCCTCGCCGTCGATCCCGTCGGCGTCGAGATCCGACAGGAGCGCGTGGTACTCCTCATGGTCCGGGTCTGTAAGGACCGCGTAGTCCGACCGGAGGTGCGCATCAAGCGTGTTTCGTCCCCGTTCGATGTACCGGGTCCGCATCACCTGCCTGTTGAACCAGTCGGTCAGGTCCCGGAGTGACGTCTCGGGATACCCCTCGTCTCCGAGCCACCGTCCCCGCAACTGTTCGTCGAGCCGGCTTCGCTCGTCGCCGATGGGCAGTTCGTGTGCGGCTGCGGTTCGTCCGAGCTTGCAACACCGTGTCCCGCGTCCCATCTGTGTACGCAACCTTTCGGGGGCGATCGTCTAATCTCTGTGGGTGCCGGTCGACGACGCCGACGAACTCCCGGTTCAATATTCTACTTTGTGAAACGAACGGTGTGTCAGACGAAACGACTACAGCAGCCGGAGGTTCAACTCGAGTTCGTTGCTCGCGTTCAACAGGAGATCGGGGAGTTCGCTGTCGATCATCTCCCGGTTCATCCGGTTTGCCGGCCCGGCCACGCTCAGCGCCCCGATCGCGCGCCCGTCCGGATCGCAGACCGGAACCGAGACTGCGATGAGTCCCTCGAGGTTCTCCTGATCGTTGACGCTGTAGCCCCGGTCAGCAACCGCCTCGATCTCGGCGAGAAACTCGCCGCGGTCGGTGATCGTCCAGTCCGTCACGGGTTCGAGACCCCGGCGGTTGAGAAAGTCTTCGACCTCCGCCCGCGGCCAGGTCGACAGTATCGCCTTCCCGCCGGCGGTCGAGTGCAGCGAGCCGAAGGTCTTCGCGTAGGTGCCGACCTGCACGCCGTCCCCTCCGGAGGCTTGGAGGAGATACACCGCGCGGTCGTACTCTTCGGTGATGAACTGGACCAACTCGCCGGTCCTGTCGGCCAGCTCCTCGACTTTTGCCTCTAGCAGCGGGGTCGCCGGATCCCGGGCCCTGATGTGGTTCGCGAAGCTCAAAAACGCATACGAGAGCTCGTACTCGTCGCCGTCCCGAACGACGTACTCGGCGGCGACCAGCGTCGAGAGATACCGGTGTGCGGTGCTTTTCGGAAGCGAGAGCGCCGACGTGACCTCCGAGAGCGTCACCGACCCGCTGTCCCGGATGAACTCTAAGATATGAAAGGCCTTTTTCACCGAACTGAGCTCGTTGTCTTTCGTCTCGTCCATCGAGCCGAGATGATGCCGCGGCGGTACTGAATCTTTCGCATAATGGAACTTGGCGGGACTCCGGGGTTCGACGGTCGCCCGAGTTCCTCTCATCGAACGTTCAGTAAACGCTTTTACCCGGGGGAGTGTCTCGGAGTGCATGAGCCGAGAATCAGTCGAGACTGTCCCGAACACCGAGGCGTTGACGCCGATGGCTCGCGAGGTGCTCTCGAAAGTCTCCGACGAGGAACCGTGGGCGCTCCTTGAGCGGTTCAGCGAACTCGAGCGAGTCTCGGGCTCGGCAGACGAGCGGGCCGCGGCGGAGTACATCACCGACCGGCTGGAGTCGTTCGGCGTTGCCTACGAGCGGTACGACCCGGAGCTGTACATCAGCCAGCCACACGACGCGTCGCTCAAGACGATCGACAGACCCTTCGAGCCCGGTCCGGTCAAGACGATCTCGTTTTCAGCCTCGACGACGGTCAGCGGCGAGGTCGTCTACGTCGGCGAGGCCGGGTCCGATCTCCTCTCCGACGAAGACGCCGACACCACCGGCGAGCCCTACGCGGACGTCGGCGATCTCTCCGGGAAGATCGCCCTGACGTCCGCCGGCTTCCTCTCGATCGAGGCAACCCGGGTGCTCGAGCGGAAGGGCGCGGCCGGTATCATCACGATCCACCCCCACGAGCGCGAGCCCCACGACGGGATCGCGACGCCGGTCTGGGGCGGTGCGCCGACCCTCGACCAGGCGGACGACCTCCCCGCGGTCCCGATCGTCAACGTCAACGCTCCCGACGGCGAGGTACTGAAAGGCTGGGCCGAGGAGGACCGGCCGTTCCACGCCGAACTCGAGACGGATCTGACCACCGACTGGTTCGAGTGTCCGGTGGTGGTGGCGGAGATCGAGGCCGGGACCGACACCGACGAGTTCGCGCTGGTACACGGCCACTACGACTCCTGGCACGCCGGCGTGACCGACAACGCCACCGGCGACGCCGGACTCCTCGAGTTGGCCCGGGTCTTCGAGACCGTTTCCGACCAACTGGACCGGAACCTTCGGGTGGCGTGGTGGCCGGGACACTCGACGGGGCGGTACGCCGGCTCGACCTGGTACGCAGACGAGTTCGCACTCGAGATCCACGAACACTGCGTCGCGCAGGTGAACATGGACTCTCCGGGCGCAAGAGACGCGAGCGAGTACACGGACATGTCCTGCTGGACCCCAGAGACCCACGAGCTCGTCGGCGGCGCCATCGAGGACGCTGCCGGTGCGCCCTACGAGGAACAGTTCCCGTTCCGGGCGGGTGATTACTCGTTCGACAATCTCGGTGTCACCGGCTTCTTTATGCTCTCCTCGAATATTCCCGCCGATGTCCGTGAACAGCGGGGCTATCACCAGGTCGGTGGCTGTGGCGGCAACTCGGACGCCTGGCACGTCTCGACGGACTCGCTCGACAAGGCCGGACGCGAGGAGCTCGTCAGGGACATCCGGGTCTACGCGCTGAGTCTCCTCCGCGTTCTCACCGCCGACGTGCTCCCGTTCGATCACCGCAGATACGTCGACCGGCTGCAAGAGACGGTCGCGGAGTACGACGCGGCTGCCGGCGACGCGTTTAGCTTCGAGCCGACACGGGAGGCGCTCGGTGACCTCGCCGATCGGGTCGACTCCTTCTACCGGGCCGTCGAGGACGGAACGGTTCCAGCGGAGTCCGCAAACGAGGCGATCGTGGATCTGGCGCGCATCCTCAACAGGCTGTATCTCGTCAGCGAAGGCCGGTTCGAGCAAGACCCCGCCACGGGTCGCGATCCGATGCCGCTGTACGCTCCCGCACGGCGGGTCCCGACGCTCGACGACGACGAGACGCGGTTCCTCCGAGTCCAGCTCAAGCGGGCACAGAACCGCGTGCTCGGTGAGTTACGCGAGGCCGACCGGCTCGTCTCGGGGGTACTCGACGATGAGTGACGCTCCCTCGGTCGCGTATCTCGTGCCCGGGGTCGGACTCAACGGGGCCGAACTCGACCGCCGCGAGCGGATCGCAAACGACCTGACCGTCGGCGAGGTCTCGGTCCTCGATGTCGACTCGGGCCCGCTGACCGTCGAGAGTGCGGTCGAGGAGGCCTGGGCCGCGGTCGCGGCGCTGGTCCGTGCAGACGAGATCGAATCGGAGTTCGACGCGCTCGTGATCGGCTGTTTCGGCGATCCCGGTCTCCGGCCGCTCCGCGAACTGCTCGAGATTCCTGTCGTCGGTCCCGCGCAGTCGACCTTCTACACCGCCGCGCAGCTGGCCGGCCGGTTCGGGTGGCTCACGATCCTCGACTCGACGATTCCGGTCACCCACGAGCAGGCCCGCGAGTACGGGCTCGCCGACCGGTGTGTGAGCGTCCGTTCGGTCGACGCTCCCGTTTCGAGTATCGACCACGAGTCCGACGAACTGGTCGATCGGATGATCCACACCGGCCGGCGGGCGATCGAAGAGGACGGCGCCGCCGCGCTGTTCCCGGGCTGTATGAGCCTCTCGTTCGCACAGCGCCATGACGAAATCGAGGCAGAACTCGGCGTCCCGTTCCTCGATCCGGCCCGGATCGCACTCGAACAGGCGACCGTCTGGGCCCGCCACGGTCTCTCGGCGAGCCGTCGGAGCTACCCGGAGCCGCGCCGCGAGAAGCTCGGGGAGTTGCTCGGATGATCGCCGGCACCGCCGCGGTCAACGGCGCGGAGCTGTACTACGAGATCCACGGCGAGGACAACGACCAGACGATCCTAACCTTCCACGGCGGACCGGGGATCAGCGACCACCAGAAAGCCGTCACTGCCTTCGGCCCGCTGGCAGAGGAGTACCGGCTCGTCGCCTACGACCACCGGGGCTGTGGCCGGTCGAGTCTCACGCCGCCGTACACGAACGAACAGTACGCAGACGACGCGGAAGCGCTGCGCCGCGAGCTCGATCTGGGCGAGGTCGTCGTCATCGGGGGCTCCTACGGGGGGTTTATCGCACAGGCCTACGCGATCAACTACGGCGAGCACCTCTCGGGACTCGTCTTGCGCGACACCGCCGCCCACGGAGGCCACCGTGACCGCGCCCGCGAGATCGCACGCTCCCGGCGCGAGCGGCTGGCCGCCGCCGACCTCGACGTCCCGGAGCTGGACTGGGCGGCCTTCGAGCGCGTGATGGAGGGCGCGGTTCGCTCGGACGAGGCGTTCGAACGGACGTACCTCGCGATGGCGCCGCTGTACGCGCCCTCCCTCGAGGAGTTCGACGCCGCTGGAGCCAGGGAAACCGTCCGAACCCGGCAGTTCCACCACGAGACCCACAACGCGATGTTCACCCACGAACACCCGGAGATGGACTACCGCCCGGAGCTGCCCGAGGTCGCCGTTCCGACGCTCGTCACCGTCGGCCGAAACGACTGGATCGTCCCGGTCGAGTACAGCGAGGAGATCGTCGATCTGATGCCAAACGCGGAGCTCGCGGTGTTCGAGGACAGCGGCCACTCGCCGAACCTCGATCAACAAGAGGCGTACCTTGCTCGCGTCCGGGAGTTTCTCGCCGACATCGGGGTCGCACCCGAGTCCCGGTAACAGCGCCACTCCCGCTGTCTCGAAACCACGGCATATTGTGGGTAGCGGTAAGTATATATACCACAACGGAGACCTATGAGTATGGCTGAGAATCACAGTCATGTCCATAGCCGTCGTTATTTCCTCGGCGCGGCGGGCACGGCAAGCCTCGCCGGACTCGCCGGCTGTACCGGCGGCGGCGACTCAGACGACAGCGGAGACGACGAGACGACCGGCGAACCAACATCCGGCGGTCGACTCGTGTTCGCACAGAACGCCGCTCCCTCGGAGCTCGATCCGATCAACAACCGGGGCGGAAACTACTCGATCGTGATCAAAAACTGGATCTACGACGCGCTGTACACCTACGACGACGGGACGAACCTCGTGCCGCTGATGGCGACGGACCTCCCCGAGTTCGAGCGCGACGGGCAGCGGCTCATCATCGAGATCGACGACGACGCCACCTTCCAAGACGGCGAGCCGGTCACGGCTGGCGACGTCGCGTACACGTTCACGGCCCCGGCAGAGGAGTCGACGGATTACGCCGCCGACTTCGCGCCGATCGACGAGATCACCGAGGTCGACGAGAAGACCGTCCAACTCGATCTCGCACAGACGTACAACCCGATCCTGTACTCGATCGCGTTCCCGATCGCGCCCCGACACGTTCGCGAGGAGGATCCAGAGGCCTTCGGCGTCGACACGGTCGTCGGTGCCGGCCCGTTCGAGTTCGTCGAACAGGACCAGGGCAACTTCACGCTGCTCGAACGCGACGACGACTACTGGGGCGAGGAGACGCCGCTCATCGAGGAACTCGAGTTCGTCACGGTTCAGGAGCCGACGACCCGAGTCACGGAGCTGCGAAACGACGAGGTCAATATCGCCAACAACATTCCGCCGGACAACTGGCCGGTCGTCGAGGGCATCGACGACGCCTCGATCGTCAGCGGACCCGAGCTGAACTACCAGTTCGCGGCGTTCAATATGAACGAGGGCGAGACGGCAAAACAGGAGGTCCGCGAGGCGATCGATTACTGTGTCGACATCGACCAGGCAGTCGAGAACTTCGTCGCCCCGGTCGGCGAGCGCATGTACAGCATCCTCCCCGAGCCGCTGGCCGAGGACTGGGACATGCCCCTCGACGAGTGGGCCGATATGTACCACGACAAGGATATCGACCGGGCCCAGGAGCTGTTCGAACAGGCGGACGTGCCCGACGACTGGGAGTGTACGATTCTTGTCTCCTCGACGTCGTTCCGGGAGGACGTCGCCACCTCGATCGCAAACGGCATCACCGAGGCCGGCTACGAGGGGACCGTCCAGCGGCTCGACTTCGGAACGCTGCTCGAACGGTACGACTCCGGTGACGCCGACCAGGTGAACATGTACCTGCTGGGCTGGACGCGGGCGCCGGATCCGGACCGGTTCATCTACGAGCTGGTCCACCCCGACGGCGCGTTCCAGGGTACCTACTACGACAACGAGGAGTTCGCACAGGCCCTAGACGAGGCCCGCAACCTGGCCAGCCGCGAGGAGCGCCGGGACCTCTACGAGCGGGCGGTGACGCTGATGATCGAGGACCGCGTCCACCTCCCGCTGTACAATCTCCAGGCGAACATGGGCGTGAAAGACTACGTCCAGGACTACACGACCCACCCGGTTTCGACGGAGAATCCGCCGGTGTTCACCGACCGGCGCCTGACGAACTCCGACACCGAGGGTCGGAACGTCTGGCTCGACCAGTAACCGCCGATCGTCGCACCCACGTCCCCCGTGGGCCCGTGTTTTGCGTTTCGAACTCCGGTCGCGAGAACGCGCTGTCAGGACGGGAGTTCGTCGAGCAGCTCCCGCAGTTCGTGTCGGTACCGATTGATCGTCCGTCTGACTCCCACGGCGGCGAACCGCCGCTTCGGATCCTCTTTGGGAAGCTCATCGAGAACTGCCATCCCGGGGAGCGCCCGGCGCCCGACCGCGGGATCCTGTTCGAAGCGGCCCCCGGTGACGTAGTTGACCCGGGTCAGCGTCCGTGCGACCGGCCTGAGATCGTCGAACTCGTATTCGCCGTCATAGAGCGTCTCGAGTGCGTCCGCGAGCCGTCGGTACTCCGCTCGCAGCGCATCGAACTCCGCCTCGAGTGACAGTGCCGCCGCCGCCTCCGCACGCCCCGCAAGCGTCTCGCGGTGTTCGTCGACCGTTCGGCGGTAATCGAGCGGCGGACGCTCCCGCGCGGCCAGGCGGTAGACGGCCAGCAGGTACACCTGGGTGTCCCTGCGGAGCACGTCTGGATCTGCCTTCTCGAGAGTGTCCGTCGAGAGGTGCCAGGCGTCCGCGTGTCCGCCGCTCCCGCCGACGAGGTGATAGCCGCGCTCCTCGCGCTCGTCGGCCGGAATCGAGGACTGCAGCGAGAGCCCCGGAACGCCGACGTTGTTCAGCGAGTAATCGCCCGCTCGACTGGGCCGGCGCGTGCGGGTCTCTTTCCCGGCCACGTCCTCGATCGTCGACTCCGCGACCGGCTCGGCGGCGGTCATCCACTTCACCCGGCTCACGTACTCGACGGCGTCGGCGACGCCCGGGCTGTCGACGTTGACGTGTGCCAGACAGTAGCGATCGAACTCCGCGGCGTGCTCGTCGACGTACCAGGTCGAGCCCGCGTACCGCCCCGTCGAGTGCCCCGGCCACCACGCCACGCGCACGTTCCGAGCCAGTTCGTCCGCGTGCGCCTCGAGCACCCGCGCCGATTCGAGCAGCGCCGCGTCGCCGGTGGCGTTGTCGGTTACGCCGACGTGCCAGGAGTCGTAGTGGCCGTGCATCAAGACGAACTCGTCGGTGTCGGTCCCGGCCTCGATCTCTGCCACCACCACCGGAGCGCGCTCCCAGCCGGTGTCGACAGCACACTCGACGACGAGTTCGAGGGACCCGCGTTCCTCGATGCGCTTGTCGAGCCGAGCCCCGTCGGCGCCGGAGACGTTCGCGACCGGCAGGTCGGGGATCGCCGCCCGGGTATCGTAGGTCGGCGTCCCCCACACCGGCGAGACGATTCCCTCGTGGGGCTCGCGCTCGTGGGGATGGATCGCGACGAAGGCGGCGGCTTCGCGCTCGTCCAGCCGTCGGATCGCCGCGATGGGGATCAGCGACTCGGCGACGACGACTTTCCCCGCGACCGATTCGTCCTCGATGCCGAGTGACTGCTCGAGCAGCGATTCGACCGAATCGCCCCCCGCGTCGGGAGTTAGCCGGAGGACGTCCCCGCTCGCGCGCCCGTCGCCCCCGAACGCGACGGTCTTGGCGCTCTCGAGGGTGACGGTTCCGTCTACGCTCCGGATGGTCGCGTCCCTCGGCGTGCTGAGGTACAGCTCCGGCTCGAAGCGCTCGTGTGTGACGCCGGCTGCGGTCAGTCGGTCGCGGATGTGTTCCGCGGCGCGGCGCTCGTCGGCCGACCCCGAGACCCGGGTCAGCCCCGCGAACGCTTCGACGGTCTCCCACAGCCGGTCTCGGTCGACGGCCTCGCAGATCGTGTGCTCCTCGCCGGTGAGTGTCGGCGCCGCGCCCTCGTAGAGATGGCCCGCACCCATCCTTACAGGTCGTAGATCTCGGCGTATTTCGTCTTCATCGCGTCGATGAAATACGCCGGCGTGAGCTCTTCGCCGGTCGCGACCCGAATCAGCTCGTCGGTCGGGTACCGCTGTCCGTGCCGGTGGACGTGCTCGGTGAGCCACTCGTGGATCGCGCCGAACTCCTCCTCGCGGATCAGCGTCTCGATGTCACCGAGGTCGTCCTCTAGAGCCGCTTGGAGCTGGGCCGCGAACACGCTGCCGACGCTGTAATTTTGGAAGGTACCGATCCGCCCGAGCGACCAGTGGATGTCCTGGAGACAGCCCACGGCGTCGGTCGGCGGTCGGATCCCCAGCAGCTCTTCCATTCGGTCGTTCCACACGTCCGGCACGTCCTCGACCGCCAGGTCGCCGTTGATCAGGTCGCGCTCGATCTCGAACCGGAGCAGAATATGCATGTGGTAGGTCAGCTCGTCTGCCTCAACCCGGATGAAGTTCCGCTCGTAGATCTGGTTCGCGGCGGCGTACAGCTCCTCTGCGGTCGTCCCCTCGAGCTGGGGGAATCGCTCGACGAGCAGCGGCCGGGCGAGCTCGAAAAACGCCTTCGACCGGCCGACGTGGTTCTCCCAGAACCGCGACTGGGACTCGTGGATCCCGTGACTCCGCGGCTCGCCCAGCGGGGTGCCGTACCGGTCGTCGGGCAGCCCCTGCGTGTAATCCGTGTGACCGAACTCGTGGAGGGTGCTCATCATCCCGTCGACCGGCGTGGTCTCGTCGAACCGCGTTGTCATCCGCACGTCGTACTGGTTCCCGTAGGAGAACGGGTGGGTCGAGGTGTCGAGCCGGGTTCGGTCCCAGTCTACCCCGACGAGCTTGAGCAGCTCCTCCGAGAGGTCAAACTGCTCTTTCGGATCGAAGGTGCCGGTGAAAACGCCCGCTGCCGGGTCGACATCCGTAGCCCTGATCTTCTCGATCAGCGGCACGAGCTCCTCGCGTAACTCATCGAGCATCGTCTCGACGGCCCCGACCGAGAGGTACGGCTCGTACTCGGCGAAGATGACGGCGAACGGTTCGGCGTCGGGGTCGATCTGTTCGGCCTGCTCGCGCCGAAGCTCGACGATCTCCCGCAGCGACGGGGCGAACGTCTCGAACTCGTCTGTCTCTCGTGCCTCCCGCCAGACCGGCGTCGCGTCGCTGATCGCCGTCGAGAGACGCTCTCGTAGGTCTCCGGAGACGTTCGCCTCGCGGTCGTGCTCGCGGGCGATCTCCCGGATGACCGCCGCCCGCTCGTCGTCGAGCTCCGCTTCCGAGACCGCACTGAGCCACTCGCCGAGATCGGGGTCCGTTATCAGCTCGTGGCGCAGCGAGGAGATCGTCGATCGCTGTGCCGAGCGCGCCGGCGTCCCGGCCTCCGGCATCATCACCTGTTGGTCCCAAAACAGGACGTCGTCGGTCCGGTCGAGGTGAATCACGTCGCGGTACTGTTCGACGAGGTTCTCGTAGGCACTATCGCCTGCAGGGCTCGTGGCCATGCCCTGTCATCCCCACGGGCTCACATAACAGTTGCCCTGTGGACGCTCGGCCGCGACCGGGCCGTGTCGGGCACCGAAACGCATTTGACCGTCGGTATCACACCATGGTAGCAACACGCATGAACCGGTACTGTCAGGGTCTGCCGTCGGTGTTCCGTCGAGGCGTTACTGACGCCGACAGACCCCAAACGAACACCGACTCGTCGGTCCGGAGACCGTCCCACGTGGCCGATAGATGAGACTGTTCGGGTACGTCGTCTGGCGACTGCTGCAGGCCATCCCCGTGCTCTTTCTCGTCGTCACGGCAACGTTTTTCCTCACGAACCGGATCCCCGGCGACCCGGTGGAGATCTTCCTGGGTCCGGGGGCCCCCGAGGAGCTGATCGCGGAGGTCCGGGCGAAATACGGCCTCAATCGTCCGCTCTACGAGCGATACATCAGTTATTTGTCCGGCGTCGTACAGGGCGATCTGGGATACAGCATCCATTACGGGCAGCCGGTCTCGACGAAGATCCTCGAGCGGCTCCCCGCGACGGTCCTGTTGACCGTCTCCGCGTTCAGCTTCGCGATCGCGACGTCGGTTCCCCTGGGAGTCATCTCCGCGAAGCGGCGGAACGATCCGACAGATCACGTCTCCCGGATCGTCTCGCTGATCGGCGTCTCGACGCCATCGTTTTGGATCGGCCTCATCCTGATCATCGTGTTCTCGTTTTACCTGGGCTGGTTCCCGGCGACGAACCTGATCATGCCATGGGCCGATCCCGCCTCCGTCGACGGGGCTGGCTCCCGGCTCGCAGTCCTGCAGACGTCGTTGCACCACCTGATCCTGCCGACGATCGCGCTCGGTACGCTGCAGATGGCACAGATAACCCGGATCGAACGGTCCTCGATGGTCGAGTCGCTCCGCGAAGACTACGTGACGATGGCCCGCGCGTACGGCGTCCCGGAGCGTCGGATCCTCAGGAAACACGCGTTTCGCGCCGCACAGCTCCCCGTGATCACCATCGTCGGGCTCGGACTCAGCACGGCCCTCGGCGGTGCGGTTCTCATCGAGACCGTGTTCGAGATCAACGGCATGGGACGGCTCATCATCGATGCGATCAACAATCAGGACTATCAGCTTGTGATGGGAACGACGATTGTGTTCGGACTCACGTACGTCCTCGGGGTCATCGTCACCGACATCGCGTACGCGTACATCGATCCACGCGTCTCATACGGGGGTGAGGAGTGATGGCACAGACCAGCGACGAGCGCATCCGTCGGACCGGCGAGTCCGGGGAGCCCGCCGAGTCGACCGACGACGATCCCCGCGAGTACGGCCTGTGGTACACGATCGCACAGATCAGACAGGACACCTCCGCCCGGATCGGCCTGTACGTGATCGCGGTCGTCGTCGGTATCTCGGTGTTCACGACGATCGATTACTACGTGTTCGAGTACGCGTTCGCCGAGCGGTTCCTCTATCACCCCGAGTTCGATCCCGACGTCGTGCAGCCGCTGCTCCCGCCGGCCGGGCTCGAATCGACCTACGGGTCGGGAGCGCTCGAACACCCGCTGGGCACCGACCACCGCGGTCGGGACATCCTCACGCGGCTGCTCTACGGCACCCGAATCGCCGTCACGGCCGGGTTCGCCGCGACGACGATCGGGCTCGTCGGCGGGACGATCATCGGCGCCGTCTCGGGGTATTACGGCGGGCGCGTCGACGACGTCCTCCAGCGGCTGACCGAGGCGCTGTACGCGATCCCGTTTCTCGTGTTGGTGATCGCGTTCATGACCGCGTTCGGACGCAACATCACGTACGCGATGATCGGCGTCGGGATCATCTCGATCCCGATTTTCAACCGGCTCATTCGCTCGCGCGTGCTGAGCGTCCGCGAAGAGGAGTACATCGAGGCCGCGAAGGTCGCGGGCGCACGGGATTACCAGATTATCCTCCGACACGTCATCCCGAACAGCTTCGCCCCGGTGTTGGTCCAGGCGACGCTCCAGATCGGGGTCAGCATCCTCATCATCGCCGGACTGTCGTTCTTGGGCTTTGGCGCACAGCCGCCGACCCCCTCGTGGGGCGAGATGCTCTCCCAGTCCCGGGATTACATGCTTCCCGCGCCGATGTTCAGCATCTGGCCCGGACTGGCGATCCTGATCACCGTCGTCGCATTCAATCTCCTCGGAGACGGGCTCCAGGACGCTCTGGACCCGCGCATCGAGAACTGATCGATCAACGCTATGTCACACCATCCGCTGCTCGAAGTCACCGATCTGAAAGTACAGTTTTTCACCGAGACCGGCACGGTCCGGGCGGTCGACGGCATCTCCTTCGAGGTCAGAGCCGGAGAGATCGTCGGGCTGGTCGGAGAGTCCGGCGCCGGAAAGAGCGTCGCCGTGTCGAGCGTTCTCGGACTCATCGAGGAGCCCGGCCAGATCGTCGCCGGGGAGATTCGCTACCGGGGCGATCGGATCTACGCGGTCGAACCCGGGCCGGACGGCGATCCGCAGCCGACCGACGACTCCCTCTCCGAGGCCGAGCTGCGCGAGCAGATCCGCGGCAACGAGATCGCCATTATTCTCCAGGATCCCACGGAGAGTCTCAACCCCGTGTTCACGGTCGGCGAACAGCTCCGAGAGGTCATCGAGCTGAACCGCGATCTGGACGGACAGGCCGCAAAGACCGAAGCGATCGACATGCTCCGGGATGTCGGCATTCCGGATCCAAAGCGAAGCTACGAGGACTACCCACACGAGTTCTCGGGCGGCCAACGCCAGCGGGTCATGATCGCGATGGCGCTTGGCTGTCGTCCGGGGTTGATCGTCGCCGACGAGCCCACGACCGCCTTGGACGTGACCGTCGAGGGGCAGATCCTCGATCTCGTCGACGATCTCAAAGACGAGTACGCGACCAGCTTCATCTGGGTGACCCACGACATGAGCGTCGTGGCCGAACTCTGCGATCGGGTCAACGTGATGTACCTCGGGGAGATCGTCGAGTCGGCCCCGGTCGAGGAGCTGTTCGCCGAGACCAAACACCCCTACACCGAGGCGTTGCTCCGCTCTGTCCCCCGTCCTGACGTCGATCAGGAGACGATCGAATCGATCCCGGGGCTGATGCCGAGCGCCAAGGATGCTCCCCCAGGCTGTCGGTTCCACACGCGGTGTCCGGACGCGCGTGAAATCTGTACTGCGGTTCGGCCCGAGCCCCGACCGCCCACGACGGACGCCGACGGGACCCACACCGTCAGCTGTGTTAAGTACGACACCTTCGACGTGCCCTACGAGACCAGCCCGCCGATCGAAAACGACGCGAGCTCACCGAGCGCACGCCATGAGTGACACCGCCGGCCGCCCGAGCGACGAACCGCTCGTCCGACTGGACGGGGTAAAAAAGTACTTCGACGAGGGTCGCGGACTGTTGGGTCCGCTGTCCGTTTCCCTGCAGGGCGGTCGCCCGTCGATCTCCTGGGAGCGACGACCTGTCAGGGCCGTCGACGGCGTCTCGCTCGACATCTTCGAAGGCGAGGTGCTGGGACTGGTCGGCGAGTCGGGCTGTGGGAAGAGCACGCTCGCGAAGACGATCGTGCGTCTGCTCGACCCGAGCGACGGCAGCATCGTCTTCGACGGGACCGACATCACGGACCTCTCGGGGAAACAGCTGCGCGAGCGCCGCCGCGATATCCAGATGGTGTTTCAGGACCCACAGTCATCGCTCGACCCGCGGATGAAAATCGGCGAGATCGTCGCCGAGCCCATGCGGGTCAACGGGATGTACGACGCCGAAACCCGCCGCCAACGGGTCGAGGATCTCCTCGAACGGGTCGGGCTCGACGCCGCACAGTACAACCGGTATCCACACGAGTTCTCCGGCGGACAGCGACAGCGGGTGAACCTCGCGCGCGCGCTTTCGGTCGACCCGAAGTTCGTCGTCTGTGACGAGCCGGTCTCGGGGCTCGACGTGAGCGTCCAGGCCAAGGTGCTCTCGATAATGGAGGAGCTCCAGGCGGATCTCGGGCTCACGTACCTGTTTATCAGCCACGACCTCAGCGTGATCCGGTACATCAGCGACCGCGTGGCCGTGATGTATCTCGGCCGCATCGTCGAGCTGGGCGAGACGAGCAGCGTCTTCGACGATCCGGCTCACCCCTACACCAAGAGTCTCATCGAGTCGGTTCCGATCCCGGAGCCGACGGCCAATCGCGGTCGCCGGACCCTGCGCGGCGAGGTCCCCGATCCGGCCGCTCAGCCGGACGGCTGTCACTTTCACCCGCGCTGTCCGGAGTTCATCCCGCCCGAAGACATCGAGCTCCCCGAGGAGGCGTGGCGCGAAACGCTGGCGTTCGTCCGGGCGGTCGAGCGACGGGAACTCGTCGCCGCCGAGGCCGAATCGGAACTGCAGGCCCGGTTCGACGGGGGACTCCCGCCGGGAGCCGTCGGCGACACGCTCACCGACGCCGCGGCCGCGGTCGCGGCCGGCGAGTGGCGACGGGCAACCGAGCGCCTCCGGCGGGAGTTCATCGAGCCGAGCGTCTGTACACAGCGGTACGACGTCTACGAGGTCCCCGACGAGACCGGGACGCGACGGGTCGCCTGCCACCGCCACGAGGAGGCCGATCTCGGAGAGTCCCCGTGACCGCGATCACTCGACTGTGAACGCCGTCTCGTCGTCGACCATCCGACCGGTCGCGTTCGTCCTGAGCCACGCCCTGATCTGGTGCTCGGTTCGGGAAAGTGGCTGCCACCGGTCGATCGCTCCCGTCCGGCGGATCCGCCCGTCCCAGCGCTCGACGAACTGTCGCCGTTCGCGGGGCCCGAACTCGATGCTGTTTGGCACTGACTCGATGTACCGGTCCTCGTCGCTTCCCTCGTCGAGCCCGTCGACCGACCAGGACCACACCCGGCGGTCCGCCGTCGCGATGACTACGGGAGCCGGCAGCCGGTTCCGGATCGTGACGGTGATCTCGATCGGCTCGCCCGGGGCATACGACGGTGCGTCCGTCGCGACCGACAGCTCGATGCCTCGCTCGGCGACCGCCGTCGGGACGAGCTGCTTGACCGCCGTGCCCAAGTAGTTCTGCGGGCTCGGCTCGTCGTCTCGGGGCGTCATCACCGCCGCTTCGGGCCCCTCGGGCATCAATCCGCCGACGCCGACACGCGGAATCGGGGAGCCCTCCGATCGAGCCCGCCGGTGTGCTCGTGCCCGGCTCCACCCTCTGATATTTATTCCGAAGTAACTTACTCCGAGAAACAATTCCGAGACAGTCAATTGTCTCCGGTCACAGCCATCGCGTATGCCACGTCCTCGGACGGTCTCCGATCTAGACCTTCTGAAACTGCTCGCGCTGTCCGCAGACCCCGCACTCGCCGCTCCCGAGCTCAGTTCTGAGCTGCCGATCACCCGAGAGGCCGTCAACCAGCGGCTGGCACAGCTCTCAGAGGCCGGGCTCGTTGACGAGAAGAAAGTTGGTGCGGCTGCAAAAATATACTGGCTGACCGATGCGGGCCGACGGCAGCTGGCCGCTCACGAGCTCGAACGGTAGCAGCGCGAGCTCTCGATACTTTTTTCGCAGGAACTTTATTTTCGATCAGGATCTTCCAAGCAGCTACACCATCGGAGGGATTCAGCTACCTCCCGGGGCTACCGTCTCGTGACGTCCTCCTGGCTGGTAGTGGTGTGTTCGGAGCGTGTGACAGCAACTAGAGTCCACATTTTTCGAACCTGTGCACACATGCCGCGATATGCTAGATCACCTCCGATCCGATTCTAAAAACAGGAGTCGAACAACGATGTTCGTCCTCGGGGTATCGATGACGGTCACGGGAGGTCTGACCGCGTCAGGCCCCAGCGACGTGGGAATCGGCCCGTGGTTGGGGACTGCACTGCTCGCGTGTGGTCTGTTCGTGGTCGGCACGGTCGTCTGGGGACGGTCGTAACTACATCCGCCGACGGCGTGCCCGGCGGACGCGACCCTCTGGAGGGTGGTCGCGCCCGATTCCGGCACCGGCTGCTCGCCCGTGTGTTTCTCGTCACCTTCGGCGTCTTCCGCCGAGTATCGTCTTCGTCACGCTCGCCGAAGCGATCGATCGGAAACGCCCGTCGGGTCCGGACGAGCCGAGCTCCTCGCGGTGGCCGTGGACCCACGAGCAGTCAGACCGCGGCGACGACGCGGTACGCCAGTCGACCGGACGCCCGACCCGCCGGCGAACGACGGCCCGCGACCGGGTTCGATTCGGCCGGGTTTGAGTAGCTAGATCCAGCTTTTTACCTTCCGCGCCGACACACAGTCGAACATGACCGAAACACACACCAACGGGCAGCGGTTCAGTACACTGATCGAAGACCGCGAGCATGCGCTCTTGTTTGCGTTCACGATGTTACTCGCGGGGCTCGCGGCCGGCTGGGCCGGGCGTTCACTCTTGGCCGGCGAGGGCCTGACAGAGCAGTTCTGGCTGGTCCCCGTGATCCTCGGGATCGTGACGTCGCTGTACGCACAGGCCGTAGGCGAGTGATGGTCCCGTGGTCCAGACGGCCGCGCCACAGGTCGAGACCGTCGCGCTCTGCGGTGATAGCCCTCAAATTTGTCGAAGACGCCTCCGTGCCGGACCGAGAGCTTCTATATTCCCGCGGCCGAGTTCCGAGACGATGACCGACGACCTACCGGCCCCCGACGAGTTCGCGTTCCAGGGGCGCACGGCCGCGGAGTACGAGCGGTTTTTCGACCTCGATCCGGGGGCGTGGTCGTCGATTCTCGACTGCGGTGCCGGCCCGGGTTCGTTTGCCGCGACCGTCGGCGACGGATCCGACATCGTCGCCGTCGACCCGGCCTACCGGGCGTCGGCGTCTCGACTCCGGACGCGGAGCCAGGCGAGCATCGACGGCCTCGCGGCGACGTTTTCCGAGATCAGCGACCAGTTTGTCTGGCGGTTCTACGACGATATCGACGACCGGATCGGCTATCTCGAGCGCGCCAGAGAGCGGTTCTTGGCGGATCTGACCGGCGGCGGCCGGTACGTGGCGGCCGCGCTCCCGTCGCTCCCGTTTCGGGCCGACGCGTTCGACCTCGCGCTCAGCGCGCACTTTCTCTTCCTGTACGCCGAGCAGCTCGGCGAGCAGTTCCACCGCCGGGCGCTCGCGGAGCTCTGTCGGGTGGCTCGCTCGGAACTGCGAGTGTACCCGCTCCGCTCGCTGGCCGGCCGTGAGCCTGCGGCGCTCGATCGGTCTCTCGCGTGGCTCGACGACGCCGGGCACGCCGCCGAGCGTCGAGAGGTCCCGTTCGAGTTCTACGAGGGTGCCAACGAGATGTTGGTCGTCACGCCCGAGTGAGCGTCGGGGGGCCGGTCGGCCGCCGTCTCACGGCGGTACCAGCCCGGAAGCACCCGAGTGTACTCGCAGGGACCCGACGTCCCGTCTCCCCACCTGTCGACGCCGTATCGGTTCGGTGGTGACCGTTCCGTCACCGATCGATCACCACCCCCACGACAGTCTCGAGTGTGACTGTCCTGCTATCTCGACGGAGTCGATGCGTCTGCCGATCAGTCCGGGTGTGGAAAGCACGGTAAGTGCCCGGGGAGGGCTCCGAACCCTCGATCTCCGCATATCCCAGGTGCGGGGCGAGCCCCGCCTGGTCGCCGCGTGGTACCCTATGAGTGCGGCGCTATGTCCAGCTAAGCCACCCGGGCGCACCGAACCGTAGCGGAGTCGGTCTCTTTAACGTTCCCATTCCCGGCGGCTCCCGGCGTTTCCGGTGGCTTTTGTCCGCGCGGCCGGTACGGCCGGTCGATGGGACTGACAAAGCGGATCATCCCGTGTATCGACGTCGACGTCGACGAGGACGGGACGCCGGCGGTGTACACGGGCACGAACTTCGAGGACCTGCGGTACACGGGCGATCCGGTCGAGATGGCCCGCCGGTACAACGAGGCCGGCGCCGACGAGTTCGTCTTTCTCGATATTACCGCCTCCGCGGAAGGCAGAGAGACGATGCTCGATGTCGTCCGGGCGATCGCCGACGAGATTTTCATTCCGCTGACCGTCGGCGGAGGGATCCGGACGACAGACGATATCAAGGAGACGCTGCGTGCCGGCGCCGACAAGGTCTCGATCAACACCGCGGCGATCGAAGACCCCAGCCTGATCGAGCGGGGGGCGGCGGCGTTCGGGAGTCAGTGCATCGTCGTTTCCGTCGACGCCCGCCGCCGGTACGACGATCGAGGCACCAACTACGTCGAACTCGAGGACGGCGAGCGCGCGTGGTTCGAGGCGGCGATCAAAGGCGGCCGCGAGGGCACCGGAATCGACGTGATCGAGTGGGTGAAAGAAGCACAGCGACGCGGCGCCGGCGAGCTGTTCATCAATTCGATCGACGCCGACGGCACGAAAGACGGTTACGACCTGGCACTGATGCGGGCGGTCCGGGCGGCCGTCTCGACGCCGATCATCGCCTCCTCGGGCTGTGGCGGCCCCGAGGACGCCCACAAGGTTTTGACCGAGGGCGGCGCGGACGCCGCGCTCGCGGCCTCGATTTTCCACTCCGGAGAGTACTCGATCCGGGAGACAAAGGAGCACCTCCGCGACCGGGGCGTCCCGGTCCGGCTGTGAGCCGGGAACGCTACCCTTTTGCTCGGCTCCCGACTACCGGCTGTGGATGCGCTGGCGGTGTGAGTGGTGTGGCAAGCCCCACGAGGAGGACGATCCCCCCTGTGACAACTGCGGGCACGGCTCCTTCGAGCGGGCCGTCGTCCCGCGGACCGACCTCGCGGAGGGCGACCGCGAGCCGGCCTTAGTGTGGGTCTGCACCGAGTGTGGCCGCGAACACCCGAAAAACGCCCCTCCGTGCAGCCGGTGTGGCAACGGAACTCTCGAGAAGCGCCGCCAAGAGATCGACGAGTCCGAACTCGCGGCACCGGGCTACCGCGAGCTGCTCACTCCCGGGTACGCCGCGGTACTGGCCGCGGTCGCGCTCGCCGCGGTCGTGTTCGTGCTCGGGCTCGCCGGGGTGATCGCAGTTCCCGGAGCCGGCGGTGACGGGCTTGCCGTCGAGGGATCGGTACCCGGAGACGCAACCGACGCCGGCGGAACCGACCTCGCGGCGGTCGAGCGGGCCTACCTCGCGACGCTCGCCGACCGTCAGCCCGCGGCCGGACTCGAACGCTCGGGGACACTCGAGGAGCTCGCGACCTACGCGAACCGACAGCGCCTCGCCTGGCTGGTCGATCCGGAGTCTCCGACCGCCGAGCGCTCCCGGTCGTTCTTTACCGAGCTCGACGAGCGCCTTGCCGAGACCTGTTCGGCCGGCGGGACGCAACTCGCCGCCAGCACCAGCTACCGATCAGAGGAGGACCCGGCGGCGCTCGCCGACCGACTCGTCGCCGCCGTCGAAGACGACGCCCCTGTCGGGGCCGCGACGGTTGGGATCGACCTCCACGCCTTCGACGGACGGATATACCTCTGGCAGCTGAGCTGCGGCCGCTGATCGAGGCGCTCGGCGACTCAGTTCCGGACGACCCAGTGAGACTCGCCCTGATCGATCAGCTGCGCGCGCTCGGAAAGCGTGGCGACGTATCCGGTCGGGCGCCGTCGGAGCCGGTGTTCGGCGTCGATCCGGACGAGGTGGCCCCGGAGCTGTGCCGAGGGCGGCTTCTGCGCGGCGCCACAGTCATAGACGGTTATCAGCTCTTCCGGGCCGGCGTCGTAGACGACGAGCCTGGCGTGGGCCGGCAGCCGCCACCGCCGGTTGCCGCCCTCGTCGACGACGGCCAGGTGGTTCATCCGCTCTCAGGCCGCCTGCTCGTAGGCATCGCGGAGGGCGTCGGATTTCTCGATCACTCTGTCGGTTCCGTCTTCGAGCGCATCGAGCGCGTCGACGCCGCTCTCGGTTTTGATCGTCAGCACGGGATCGGTCTGGCCGCCGGACTGTTCGGGGTTCATGTCGTAGGTCGCGGCGGTCACGCCGTCGGTTTCGAGCAGCGCCCCCTTGAGGACGTTCATAAACGTGTGATCCTCGCCGGCGATCTCGATCGAGAGCAGCCCGGGTTCGTTGTCGATGACCCGCAGTTCCATACCTACATTCGCCGTCTGTCCCACCTGTAGCTTTCGGTGCGCCCGGAACGCTCTTGCTCGATCCGGCCGACTGTCCGGCATGGAGCTCGCGGTCGAGGACGGGTTCGACCTCCACGCCTACCGCGACCGGCTGAAGCTGCTCGAACGGACCCGGACGACGACCCACCTCGAGAACCGTGGCGGGCTGACCTGCCCGGCCTGTGGCGAGCCGTTCGACCGGCTGCTGGTCAGCGAGAAACGCACCCACACGTTTGGCGACCTGGGGAGTCCGTTCTGTCTGGTCCGGACCGACGACCGGCTGCTGGTGCTCACCCACTGACACCGTTAGCCTTACTCGGCGGCCGGGCCGACACTCGGGCGTTCGGATGCCCACTCCCTGCGTGCGCGTTCCCCGCGAGGCCGGTGAGCGGACCCGCGAGCGCCTCGCCGCGGCGGAACTCCTCGATCACCGCCACGAGATCGTCCACGAGGACGGCGAGCTGTTCGTCCCCGTTGCTGATCCGGCCGCGGTGCCCGCAGAGTTCGAGGTAATCGAGCGGGAGCTCCCGACCCGAGAGCGCCAGACGACCCCCGCCGACCTGCTCGAGTTCGATCCGTCCTACGAGCGGGTCGGCGAGGTCGTGCTCCTCGACGAGGACGACCCCGAGCGAGCCCGCGCGATCGCCGACGCCGTCCTCGAGTCGGACATCCCCGCCCGGGCGGTGCTCGACCGCGCCTCGAAAGTGAAGGGACGACGCCGGGTCAGGGACTGGATGGTGCTCGCCGGCGAGGGCACCGAGACGGTCCACCGCGAGCACGGCCACGAGTTCGCCGTCGACCTCGCCGAGGCGTACTTCTCCCCGCGGCTGGCGACCGAACGCCACCGCGTCGTCGAGCAGGTCCGGCCCGCCGAGCGGGCCTTCGACATGTTCGCCGGCGTCGGGCCCTTCGCCGTTCCGATGGCCACCCGCGGGGCGACCGTCGTCGCGACCGACATCAACCCCGTCGCGATCGAGTACCTCGAGGAAAACGCCCGCCGCAACGGCGTCAGCGAGGCGGTCACCGCGATCTGTGCCGACGTCCGGACAGTCGACGGCTACGAGGACTGGGCCGACCGGCTCGTGATGAACCTACCCCACTCGGCAGACGAGTACCTCGACACCGCCTTCGAGCTCGCGGCCGAGGAGGCGGTCGTGCACTACTACGAGTTCGCCCACGAGGACGACCCCTACGGCCCCGCCGAGGAGCGGCTCCGGGCGGCGGCCCGGACTGCCGGATACGACCTGACCGTCGAGACCCGCCACACCGTCCGCTCGTACGCGCCCCACGAGTACAACGTCGTGCTCGACGTTCGCGTGACCCGGTAGATTCAGAAGCCTTATTGTGGGTTTCGGCGCTACCTGTGGGTATCCGGTGCCGGTGTAGCTCAGACTGGCAGAGCGAATCCTTCGTAAGGATTAGGCCGAGGGTTCAAATCCCTCCACCGGCTCTCGAGACTCGCTCGCGCGACGACCGCAGACCGCTCGGC
>CAYRQD010000004.1:0-12177 GCA_964426325.1 uncultured Halobacteriales archaeon
GAACGCGTCCGCCTGCAGAGCGGATCATCGCCGGTTCAAATCCGGCCCTTGGCTTAGCCTCCGGTCGTACGCAACCGATGTCACGGGGTCTCGGGCGGGGATCAAAGCCGGGAGTATCACCAGTAGGCGGGGATTCCCGGTGAGAGATGCGGAACCGAATGGTAGCGAGTCGGGTTCGAAGAGCGTCTTGCGGGCCGAGGGCAGCTCAGTGCCGACGGTGGCGGCCGGGCGCCGTCGCGGGCTGACGTGAGGTATATATTCGCGTCGGGCTAGGAAGTCGTAGTGACGAATATCGCAGTCGTAGTTTTGGATACGGTCCGAGCGGACGCGTTCGAGGAGGCGTTCGGGTGGCTCCCCGGAACCCGGTTCGACGCGGCGTACTCGACGAGCCACTGGACGGGCGGTGCACACGCGTCTCTGTTTACCGGCATGTATCCGAGCGAGGCGGACGTGACGGTCGCGGACTGGGCGCTCTCGACGGACGAGACCGTCCTCGCAGAGCAGCTCTCCGCGGCGGGCTACCGGACCCGGGCGTTCTCGGCGAATATCAACGTCTCGCCGGCGTACGGGTACGACCGCGGGTTCGACGTGTTCGACGGCACGCGGGACACCGAGTACCCACAGCCGTCGGTGTTCAACTGGTACCGACACCTCGAGGAACACGAACACCCGAGACTGGCGTATCTGACGGGAGCGGCCGCGGCGCTGGGTGGGGGCTATGACACCAAGCGGTCGCTCCGGTTCGGCCTCGCGGAGGCGGTCGCTGGGACGCCGATCGGGACCAACGACGACGGCGCCGGCCGGTTCCGCGACCTAGCCCGGTCGCTGTCGCCGTCGGAGCCGACCTTTCTGTTTGCGAACCTGATGGAGGCACACCAGCCCTACCGTGCGCCGCCGTCACACCGGTCGAGCGACCCCTACGGGATGGGCCCGGCGTTCGAGGCGACTCTCCGAAACAGATTCGACGACCCCGAGACGGCCCTCGAAGAGGGCGTCGATCGAGACCACACGGAGCCGGACGTGGACCGAGCGCGGTCCGCGTACGAGGACTGCGTACGGTACCTGAGTGACGTCTACCGCGAGGCGTTCGAGGCGCTGTCGGCGGAGTTCGATTACGTCGTCACGCTCGGAGATCACGGTGAACTGTTCGGCGAACACGACGCCTGGGAACACGGCTACGGGGTCTATCCCGAGGTGACGAACGTTCCGTTGGTCGTCACCGGTCCGGAGTTTTCCGACGGGCACACCGACGCGCCGGTGTCGCTGCTCGACGTCTATCACACCGTGCTGGCGCTCGCTGACGGGACGGATCCCAACCCCGACCGGCGCGGGCGAGACCTGCGGACGGCCGAGGAGGAGCGGGACGTGACGTATCTCACCGAGTACAACGGTATCGCGTCGATGCGCCGCAAAACCCTCCGCGAACGCGGGTACACGCCCGCGGCGATCGACACCGTCGACGTCGAGTACCGGGGGCTGGTCGCGGACGGATACTACGGGTTCCAGACCGACGAGGGGTGGCGCGAGACCGGTGTCGCGCCGATGGAGAACCCACGGGAGGCGGTGACCGTCCTGGAGGAGTCCGTCCCCGACAACCGCGGCCGCGGCGAGACGACCGTCGTCGATCCGGACGTCAAGCGACGGCTAGAGGAGCTCGGCTACGCCTGACCGTCGCGCGGGCCTGGGGTCCGACTGCCGTGTCGGAGCGCCGTAATCGAACGCCGATCGCAGCGTTACACCGACCGCCGGGCGCGACCGCGTCGTGGACGATCCTCAGAGCTCACGCCGCAGGAAACGCGGCATTCGAGCCCTCGACCCACCCTTGGTGTCGGACGATCACCCGAACGGGAACGGCGTCGACACCGAGTATCTTCGCGATCGAGAGACGGTGTTTTCCGTCGTTAAAGAGGAGGTGTCCGTCGCGGCCGACGTTGATCGCGATTTCGTCGTAGCTGAGTTTGCCGTCTCGCAGGTCTCTCGCGGACCGATAGCCCTCGGTAGCGATGCGTTCGTACAGGCGGTCTATGTCCTCGCAGCGCTCACGGAACTGTGCCTCGGTCTCACAGCCCCACAGCGGCGATCCACCCGTGATACAGTCGACGATGTTCTGGTAGTACCGCGTGTCCTCCCAGTCGATGTCCTCGACGAAGTGTCGGCGGAGCCCGACGTACGGCAGATACTCCTCGACGGGAAGCGACCGGCGGTCCCACTCGCCGCGGAGCACCGCGCCCGCTCGTGCGGTCCGAAAGAACCCCGCGAATCGGGCGTTAGACGGCGTAAACACCGGGTGTTGCTCGCCGTCCTGTGCCTTGTCGACCGTATCGGTGTAGACGGTGACGTGTTCGATCCGGTCGGGATCGACACGGCGCACGGTGAACGGGTCGGTCGGTCGCTGGAGCTGTTTCGTCTGTTTCCACTCTTCGAGGGGGAGGTTCCCGTGTGGATCCGCTTGCCATTCCATGCAAGATGTAGTGTCGTCCGGGACTTATACGCGTCCGTCGGCGATCCGCGCCGGCCCGTCGAGCTGGATCACCCCGAGAGGAGCCGCTCGAATCGATCCAGCTGTGACCGGTAGCAGTCGCCACGTTCCGGGGCGGTGTAGGGGTCTCCGCGGACGACGCCTGGGTCAGGGTTTACGTACGCCCCGCGTTCTACGGCGGCGACAAACTCCGTCGGGGTGTAGTACGACCACGGTCGGCCGTTCGTGTACTCGGTCACGTCGGTGTCGTCGACGACGACGAACTGCACGTGAGCGTCGTAGCTGTGCCCGTAGAGCTGGTCGAGCAGCCGGAGGCGGTCGATCCGGCCGGAGTTCATCCGATCGTAATCGGCCACCGGCTCGCAGCCGGCGGCGCTGAGTAGCTCGCGGGCCTCGCGCGGCGAGGGGATCCCCGCCTCGCGGCACAGTCGCGGGTTCCCCGTCGCCCAGACGTCGTGATCCGTGTGGTGGGCGTAAAACTGGATCCAGGCGAGTGGCACCGCCCGACCGTGCTCCGGCGGACTCACGTCGACCGTTCGGTCCCGATCAAAACAGAGGACGGGCTGTTGCACGGGGGGTCGTTTGGCCGCTCCGCACTTAATCCTCGGTGCCACCCGCGGCGGCGCCCGGCCGGAGGCTTTGAACCGCGGAATCGAGCGCCCGTCGATCTCCCCGGGTCGCGGGAGTTGACGGCCGTGACGACGGGATCGCCCGCCGGGCCGTGCTCGGCGACGCCGGCCACCCGTTGGGACTATGTTGCTCAGGCCCTGTTCACACACAGTGTCTGCGGACACCGAGGATCGGGTGCTCCGAGAGGTCGCCGACAAGGGTGGAATCGGCGTCGCGGCGTTTGGAGTCGAGCGGGCGCTGTCGATCGCGTTCTCGGTGTTCGTTACCGCCGTGTTCGGGGCGGCGGTGTACGGCTACCTCTCGGTGTTTCGTAGGGCGAGAACCGTCCTCGAGGAGCTGTTGACCGGCCTTACCTCCGGTCACTCGCGAACGATCCCTCGGTGGGGAGAAGCCGGCCAGCGGAGTATTCTGTTTGCCAGTCTCGTCCTCGTTGCCGGACTGACACTGTCACTTGGGGTCGCGGTCGTCGCGTTCAGCGGTCAGATTCTGACACACACGTTGTTTGCTCCCCGCCACCGAACGACGCTGGTCGTGTTTGCCGTCGGCTTACTGCCGACGGTAGGGTTGTCGTATGCGGCGTCGGCGCTCCGTGCGTACCGACAGATCCGACTCTCGGTGTTTGTTTCCCGGGTGCTCTATCCTGGGGCGGTGATCGTCGGTGCCGGCGGGGCGGCTGTCGTCGGCGCGAGGGGCGCGACCGGCGTCTGGTTCGGGGTCGTCGCGGCGCTTGTCGTGGCGGCAACCGGCGTACTGTGGACGCTCACCCGGCGCGTTCCGCTCGCGGCGACAGTCGAGAAACCGGCAGCCGTTCGGGACTTTCTCACGTACGTGGCGGGCACGTCGGTGGTCGGACTGTTGGGTGCGAGTCAACGGCAGGTGGTATTTGTGCTGATGGCTATCCTGTTGTCGCCGGTGAGTGCGGGTCTGTTCAGTTTCTCGTTGCTCGTAGCGGCGATCGTCAGGTGGCCGTTGAAGGGTATCAACCGTCCGTTGAGCGCGATCGTCTCAGAGCTGCACGGCGACGGGGAGTCGGCGGCAATCGGACGGCTCTACCGGCGCACGAGCCGCGTCGCCGCGTTCGGGGCCGTCCCGATCGTCGTGGGGATCCTGCCGTACTACCGTCCGTTGTTGCAGACGGTCTCAGCCGAGTACGAGACCGGACTCGTCGTGCTACCGCTGGCGATGATCGGTCAGTTCGCCGCCGTAGCGGCAGGGAGTAACGGGCTGGTGTTGCTGATGACCGACAACGAGCGACCGACAGCGGCGTTACACGCGGTCCATGCGGTCGTCGTGCTCCCGGTTTTGATCGCGCTGACACACTGGTACGGAATCGTCGGACTCGGCGTCGCCTACGCCTTCTCGCTGCTTTTCAACAACGCGACTGAGCTGCTGTTGTTGCGGCGGCTCGAAGGAATTCGGTTACTCACTGCCGGCCACTGGGCGCTTGCGGGTCTCTGCTGTGGTGGCGCGGTCGCTGGTCTCGTGATCGTCGATCGGCTGTCGATCGTCGGGTCTCTTCCCGCCGTGGCGGCGCTCGCGGTCGGGGGTGCCGTGTTCGCCTACCACGTCGTGTTGTCGTCTGCCGACAGACGGGCAGTCGACGTGATGCTCCGGCGAGACCGGGCGTAGCTGTCCTGGAACCCACAGGGGACTCACACGAGACGGTCGCGTCGTCGGGCCCGGTCTGGGGACGACTCACGGCACAGCAGACAACAGATCAGCACTCACCCGAGAGGGTGTCGGTGAACCTGTCCGCAGACGAGGTGAGATACCGCGTGTCGTCGGTGAACACCTCGATGGTCGCGCTTTTCGGCGCTGCCTGCGCGATCGGCCCGGCGAGGGCGTCGTACGCGACATCGCCGCTGCCGACGGGAATGTGTGTATCGCCGCGCCGGCGGGCGCCGTGGACGTGGAGATGTTCGATCATATCGCCGTAGGACCGGAGAAACTCCGTGATACCGGTCGTCCCCGCCTCCAGATACGCGTATCCCACGTCCAAACAGACGGCAGCGTCGGCACGAGCCGCTAACTCGCCGACGCGGGGGAGCTTCGGCCCGCCGGCGTAGCCGGTCGTCTCGTAGCAGACGGTCACGTCGTGTGCCTGACCGCGGGCGGTGAGTTTCTTCATCCGGGCGGCTAGGGCATCGGAATCGTGTCCCGCCCCCCGAGCATTTGGGTGTGCCACTGCTCGGTCGGCACCGATCGTCGCCGCCGCTGTGAGTACGTCGTCCAGGTACTCGACGGTCGCCGCGTCGATCCGATCGGTCCCCGTCGATAGGGGCTGCCTGTAGGGGAGATGGACGACAGACCCGAGATGTGCGTCGGCGAGTCGCGCCGAGAGGCCGTCGGGATCGAGCGCTTCGAGCGTGATCTCACCCTCACCGAGGCCGATCTCAGCAAACGCAAATCGGGGCGGGAGCGACGGAATCCGCTCGACGTACGGGCCGACGGACACACCAACGTGCATGTGTTCGGTTATCGCTACGGCAGCAAGTGTGCTCGGGATCTGTCGGACGCCACGAACGGAACTACCCTCGAGTGGCAACGAAGGATGCCGATACCGACTGACTGATAGGCCGGCGACGCGTACGGCCGACTCAACAGAGCGTTGCAGTGCGCTTGTCCACGGGAAACCCATGTCAACCAACACGACGGCCGATACGCGCGAGGAGACGTACGAACTGATGGTCAAACGGACGTTCATCGCACAGCATTACCTGACCGTTCCTGACCCGGATCCGCCCGAGGGGGACGTACACAGCCACCAGTTTACCGTGGAAGTCGAGTTCGTCGCCGACTCGCTGGGCGAGTACGGCTATCTGGTAGACATCAACGAGGTCGAGTCGCTGCTCGATGGTATCGAAACGCGGTATCGCGATACGCTGCTCAACGACCTGCCGGAGTTCGAGGGGCTGAATCCGAGCGTCGAGCGGTTCACCCGCATCGTCTGTGATCGGTTCTGCGAGGACCTCGCCGATGACAACCCCGACAGGGTGACCGTCCGGATCTGGGAAGACGACCTCGCGTGGGCGAGCTACCGGAAGGCAGTATGAAACACGCACGAATCCGGTATCTGGAGTCCAAACAAAGTGTCGACCAGCGCTCACGATCGCGGCGGGTCGCGGATCGGGTGTTCGAGGCCATCCCCGAGGCGCCGACGGTCGGCGAGGCCGGTGCCGGGACCGGTACGACGGTGCCGTGGCTGCTCGAACACGGCGTAACCGCCGGATCGTACAGAGGGATCGATCTCTCTCCGACGGTGATCGAACACGCACGGCGGACCCAGCCGGCTTCGCTCCGGTACCGCGGGTACGACGCCGTCGACACCGAGACCGGTGGCACCGTCGGGGAGTTCCAGTTCGAATTCGTCTCCGGAGACGCGTTACAGCGCCTGACAGAGCGGAGTCACGATCTCGTCGTCGCACAGCAGTTCATGGATCTCGTCTCGCTGGAACCGGCCGTCGACGCGCTGACCGCAGCGGTCAAACGCGGCGGTCTCGTGTACTGTCCGCTGACTTTCGATGGCGTGACGATTTTCCAGCCCGATCATCCCGCGGACGAACGGGTACAACAGGCCTACCACGACGCGATCAGCGACGACGCCGACAGGGACGCCCGCGCGGGTCGGCACCTACTCGAGGAGTTTCGGAGTCGGGCCGGATCGCTACTGGCCGTCGATGCCTCAGACGCCGTCGTTCACCCGCGAGATGGCGAGTACCCCCGCGACGAGCGGTACTTTCTGGGTTGTTTACTCGAGTTCGTCGATGAGTCGGTTCCTGCTTCGGCGGCTCCGGAAATCAGCGACTGGCTGTCGACCAGGCGCGACCAACTGGCAGACGGTCGGCTCTCGTACGTCGGTCACCGGTGCGATCTCCTGTACCGAACGGAGACCACGGCAGGTAGTGATCGCTAACAGCCTCGCGTAAGCGTCTCACTGCCGCCGGTGTAGCCGAAGGTCTCCGGCACTCTGCCAGCTGAGAAGGAAAGACCGCGCGGCCAGGGACCGGTAACCGCCGGCGACGCCGCTCCTAACTGCCGCGCCGCAGTCCTGACAAGCCACCACTAGAGCCTCAGCATTAACTGCCGAGACACTCGACCTGCTCGGTCTGTCAGACCGCGTTGAGGCCCGAAACGCGGCCGGCCGACGCCGCGTTCAGGTGCGGAACTTCCACGTCCGCCGCTCCGGTGAGCTCCGCACCGCGCTCGGGAGAGTATACAATACTGGCGGCTCGGAAACACGAATAGAGAACGGTTGTCAGGACCCACAGGCGCCGAACCGTTCGGTCAGTCTGGGCGTGTGTCTCCCCGCGTCGAGCGGCGAGTGTCCCGTTGGTGCCGGACGATCTCAGATACGCAGAGCCCCTGTCGTGCACAGGGAGAGAGGATAGCAGAGAGCCCGTTGAGAGCGACGTATGGGACGGCAGCTACCCCGTCCGTTCACACGACGGGGAAGATATCATTCGGGAGCCGTCTTGACGCCGGTGACCTCGAATCTGGCACCGCCACTTTCGGCCTCGACGGCGTGGATCTCCCACTCGTGTGTCTCGGCAACCTGCTTTGCGATACTCAGCCCGAACCCGGTCCCGTTCGTTCCGGGCGAGTAGCCGGCCTCGAACACGGCCGCGCGCTCATCGGACGGAATACCCGGCCCGTCGTCTTCGATATAAAACCCGCTGTTGAGGTCACCAACGGTGATCGAGACGTCTGCCCCGCCGTAGTTTACCGCGTTCGAGAGCAGGTTCTCGATTAGCTGACGGAGGCGCTCGCCGTCGGCCCTGACACGCCGTTCTGTCAAGACCTCTAGCGTTGCGTTGTGTTCTTCCAGGCGCGCCCAACAGGTCTCGGTGAGTTGTGCGAGATTGACGATCCCGGGATCGATCGCCTCGGTGCCGACCCGTGCGAACGTCAGTAGGTCGTCGATCAGGCGATCAATCCGGTCGTGTGCGGTTGCGATCGTCCGGAGCGACTCGGTGTCGCGTGTCTCCCGGGCGAGTTGGAGGTGGGCTTGAGCGATCTGGAGTGGGTTCCGAAGATCGTGGCTGACCACCGAGGCGAACTGATCGAGCCGCTTGACCTGCTGTTTCAGCTCCTGTTCGCGTTTGATCCGATCGAGGGCGGTTTTCGTGTGACTCACAAGCAGCTCTGCCAACTCGGTATCGCCCTCGTCGAAGGCAGCGTCGGCCGTGCTGACGGCCTGAAACACGCCGTGTTTGCCGATCGGGACGCTGATTCCCGACCGGTACGAGGATTTGGCGGGATCGGCGTCGGCTGCCGCGTCGACATCCTCGACGATTTGGGACTGCCCGGACCGGTACGTTTTACCTGCCAACCCCTGATCAAGACGCATCCGACGGCTCCCGTCAGGCGGAGCGTCGTCCGAGATGGCACGCGGGCGGAGCCACTCGCCCTCCCGAAGTAGCACTGTACACTGGTTAAACGACAACACCCTCGCCGCTGCGCTCACGGTCAGCTCACAGACTCTCGCGACTGTCTCCTGGGATTGAAGCTCGGTCGCGATACGATGGAGCGCCTCGATCGTATCCCCAGGCGAATCTGGCATAGTATGGTAAGCAAACGGGGATTATAAAATCGCTTTGCCGGGCGTGCGCCGGCTCCGAGGCGGCAGTCCCGACAGAGTTGCGGGTGATTCGTCGTTCCCGATCGAAGCCGACCGGAGAGCGCTCCCCCGGTCTCGGACTACTCGGAGACGTTTATGAGCTGTGGCCGTCCCACCGACGCCGCTTTGTCAAGCCGTCTGTCGGCGTCGGCCGGCCGAAACGCGGCCGGCCACACCGCCGAGCCGTCCAGGCCCGGTCGCAGAGAGGACGCTCAGCCGCTCACACGGGCCCGAAACGGTAGGGTCGAGACGACAATGCAATTGGCCAGCCGGGGCAGGCGAACAACCAACGGAGGCGTCGCTTTCACCCTCCGATTGGAGGCCGTCGGGGCTGAGTGACGCCCGATCGAAGCGAGAGCCACGCAAAAAGGCAAACAACTGTTTTGAACCCACAGGCCGGACAGACGCTCATGATCGGCCCCCGATCGCGTCGGCGGCTGCTCTGCGGACTCGGAGGGGTCGGCGCCGCGGGGCTGCTCGCGGGCTGTTCCGACGGATCGACGAGAGAGGACGCGGCGGCCGAGGGCGAAGGCGACACCACACCTGCGGGGACAGGGCAGGTGACCGAGGGGCCGACAGACGACGCGCCGAACGGGGGCGGCGAGGGCAACGAGGCCGGGTCAGACGCCGGTGACGGAGACGAACTCGATCTCGCCGAGGCGAACGTCGTCGGTGTCGAGGTGGAGCCGGCCGGCCCGGAAGGGAGCTACGAGTTCGCGGTGACGCTGCACCACGACGACGACGGCGAGGACGGCTACGCGGACTGGTGGCAGGTCGAGACCCTCGGCGGGGCCCGGCTCGGACGGCGGGAGCTGGCACACGCCCACTCCCGGCAGCCGTTCACACGGTCGGCGACGATCGAGGTGGGGTCGGCGTCGTGTGTCGTCGTCCGGGGCCACGACCAGAGCCACGGGTACGGCGGGCGGGCGGTGGCGTTCGATCTCGACTCGACGAGGGCAAGTGGCCTCACACAGGGCACGGAGCCGCGGTCGTTCGGGGATACCGACTGTCCCTGCGAGTGACCGGGCCGAGCGGAGTCGAGCGACCGCGCCGTACGGGGCCGTTGTCCGCGAGACGGTCAGGAGCCGGCCTGCTCGGCCACGCGTCCGAAAAGATACAGGCTGACCGGAACGTCGAGCACCGCCATCCCGTACGCGAGCAGCTGCGGAAGCCCCTCGAGGTAGAAAAACGCGACCGCGACGATGACGAGCGCGTTCGAAAGGGCGAGCAGCGTCCGGTACCGCGGGTCCGCGAACACGACTGGAACGTCCGACCCGGCGTCCGTTTCGGTCGACATATCTGATGCCCGCCAGCGAAGGCAAAAAAGCCACCGTCCCGTCTCGCAGCTAGAACCAGAGACCGGGACCGGTGTCACCAACTCAGATGTTGCCGCCGAGAACGGCGTCGCAGTTCGGACAGGTGATCACCCGGTGTTCGTTGCTGGTCGGATCGGCGAACCACTCGACAGAGATCTTATCAGAGTGATCGCAGTGCGGGCACCGTGGCATACGCTGGGATCGATACGCACTGATAAACCGTTTGGCGTCTCGGCGACGACTGCCGGATCGTCACGAACGCCGCCGGACAGGCGAGAGGGTTCGGTGGGCCGTCGGGATCTCGGGTGCAGCGTCGCCGGCTGCCGGTCGGGAGACGCTCGCGAATCATTTTTACGTCCGCGAGGGTACCAATGTTTAATGATTGAGTACCGTCGGTTCGCATCGATCCTGATCGCAGGAGTGTGTGTCTTGGCACTCGCCGCGCCGGCCGGCGCCGCGGCACAGTCCCCGGTAACGGACGCGGCAGGCCCTGCGAACATGACACTCGGAGGGGCAGACGGTATCGACCAGACCGAACAGGCACAGACCGGCGAGACGACAAACGACTCCGCGCCGCCGGATCCGGAGGAGGACGTCATCGGGTGGGAGGACGGCTACTGGTACAACGAGTCGATCTCGGTCGACCGGTCCGACGGGCTGAACGACTCGGAACTCGAGGCGGTCGTCTCGCGGGGGATGGCCCGCGTCGAACAGATCCGACAGCTTGAGTTCCAGGACCGGGTTCCGGTCGAGATCATCTCTCGGGACGAGTACCAAGCGGACAACGCGGGGCGGTTCGCGAACGTCTCGGACGCGTTCCAGGTCCACCAGAACGTCAAGTTCGAGTCGCTGTTTTTTGTCAGCGAGTCGACTGACGCGATCGATGTCCAGCAGTCCACGCGGGGCGCGACGGTGCTGGGATTCTACTCGCCCGGCGAGGATCGGATCACGATCGTCTCGGAGAACACGACCTCGCCGAAGATGGACGAGATCACCCTCTCCCAGGAGCTGTTTCACGCACTCCAGGGGCAGGTCTTCGACGCTTACGAACAAGAGTACTACCCCGGGACGACCCGTGAGGACAACAACGCCGTCAACGGGCTGATCGAGGGCGACGGCAACTACGTCGATTACCTCTACCAGCAGCGCTGCGAAGCCGAGTGGGACTGTCTGCTCCCCCAGGGTGAAGACGGCGGTGGCGGCAGCGACGACATCAACATCGGTATTAACGTGCTCAATCTCCCCGGGTACACCGAGGGCCCGGAGTTCGTCCAGGGACTCTACGAGGCAGACGGCTGGGAGGCGGTGAACGAGCTGTACGACCAGGCCCCCGAAAGCACCGAGCAGTACATCGACCCCGAGAAGTATCCCGACGAGAGTCCCGTCGAGTTCGACATCGAGGATCGGTCGAGCGACGCCTGGGAGGTGCTCGAACTCCCAGGCAACGACAGCGTCAATTACGCCGAGTTCGGCGAGGCCGGCGTGTTCACGATGTTCTGGTACGCCACCTACGAGGAGACGCTCGCGACGCGGGAGCCGGCCACGATCGGCGGGGTGAACTACTTCGATCTGTTCAGGTACAAGAGTAGCGCACAGGAAGAACTCAGAGACATCGGCGGCTACAACTACACGCACCCGACGACCGACGGGTTCGGCGGTGACCGGCTGTTACCGTACGTGCCCGGTCAGAACGCGAGCCGGAGCGAGGCCGGGTACGTCTGGGAGCTGCGATGGGACACGCCGGCAGACGCCGAGGAGTTCCTGACCGGCTACCGAGACCTGCTCGAGTACCGCGGTGCCGAGGCCGTCGACGGGTACGAGAACACATATCGGATCGCCGAAGACGAGGCGTTCAGCGACGCCTTTTCGCTTCTCCAGAACGGGACGAGGGTCACGATCATCAACGGACCGACCGTCGAGGACCTCTCTGAGATCTACGAAAACGCCGCGATCGAGAGCACAGACACCGACGATGCCGATAACACCGACAGCACCGACGGCTCCGGCAACGGGTCGGACGGCTCTGACGGCACCGATGACGAGACCACCGACGGGAGCGACGGCGGCGAGACCGGAGACACCGACGGGAGCGACGGCGGCGAGACCGGAGACGCGGACGACGAGGGGACCGGGTT
>CAYRQD010000004.1:12277-44022 GCA_964426325.1 uncultured Halobacteriales archaeon
CCGACGGGAGCGACGGCGGCGAGACCGGAGACGCGGACGACGAGGGGACCGGGTTCACGATCGCGGCGGGCGTGATCGCGCTGGCGATCGCCGCGGCCCTCGCCGTGCGGCGGCGGTAATCGGGCGCGCCCGGAGTGCCGCGTCATGCCGACGGAGGCCGCGGGGCGGCCCCGTCGAGCTTATACTCGGGTGGCTCCAACCGACGCTGATGCGAGGCGCCGACACCGGCCGGCCGCGACACGACCGCCGACGACCGGCGGGCGAATGACCGAGCGAGCCGTTCGGGAGGCCTACGCCGAGTTGCTCGAGGACGCGACCGAAGAGATGCTCGACGTCGTCGCGGGCGAGTTCGGCGGCGGGTTCACCGGCCGGATCGCCCGGTCGGGAGCGAAACGCGTCACGAAGGAACTCCAGCGGGAGATGCAAACCCAGGGAACCGTCGTCGTCGACTACGCGGCCGCGCTCGTCGAGGGTGCGCCCACCGACACACACGAGCAGCAATTTCTGCGGACGAACCCGGTTTACCGACGCTACGACGGTCCCCGACGGGACGAACTCGAGGCCGAACTGCTCGCACACCTCGGGGATCTCGGCGAGGACCTCGTGCCGCTCGTGGCCGCGCCGGCCGACAACTTCTGGGCGGCGCTGGCCGACGAGTACGACCAGGAAACGGCAATCGCGCTGTTCGAGCGACACTTCTCGCGGGGCAAGATCTTCACCGAGTACCGGGAGGGACTCTTTCCCTCCGAGCGACTCGGGGACCGGGTGATCGCGATCGTCGAGGAGGGAGAAAAGCGGGTGCTCGCCGACGTTCGCGAGCGGACCGCGGCGGCCTACGACACGCACGGGTAGCCCACAGTCGGGCCCTCAGACCTCGAGCGCGACCGCGGTGGCCTCGTCGGCGGCGGTCGCGTCGGGCTGGTCGGCGAAGGCGGCGTGGAGTCGGTCGTAGGTGTCGAGCACCGCCTCGACGATGACGCTCGTCTCGCCGATCACGGGCATGAAGTTCGTGTCGCCGGTCCACCGGGGAACGACGTGGGTGTGGAGGTGATCGACCGAGCCCCCCGCGGCGCCGGTCCCGAGGTTGTACCCGACGTTGTACCCCTCGGGCTCGAGCGCGGCGTCCATCGCGTCGAGCGTGCGGGCGACCAGGCGCTCCTTACTCACAAGGACGGCGTCGTCGAACCCGCGGTGGTCGGTCGCGTGCTGGTAGGGGATTACCATCGCGTGACCGGGGTTGTACGGGTAGTTGTTCAGCAGCACGTACGCCCGCTCGCCGCGGGCCAGCAGGTAGTTGTCCCTGTCCGCGGTCTCCTCGGGGATGGCACAGAACGGACAGCCATCATGGGTGCCCGAGTCGCGTTCGACCCAGTCGATCCGCCAGGGGGCAAACACCTGCTCCATACTACCGGTCGCCCGCGGCCGCACAAACGGGTTTCGGGACCCCGCTCCGGGAGCCTCGGAGCCGTCGGTCGGTCCCGCCGGGTGTCGGGGAGCGGAGACTTACCGGGTGATGACCTCACAGCCGTCCTCAGTGACGATGACGGTGTGTTCTTTCTGGCTGACCAGCGCGTCCGGACGCTCCTTGAGCACGGGGTACCCGTGGATCAGGTCCTGACGTTTCAGCCGCCGGAGCGCCATCGCCGGGCGGTCGACTTCGAGCCACCGGGTCGCGAACGGGAGGGTGCGGAACTGTTCGGTGATCTGGGACATGGCCTGCCGAGCGCCTCGATCCCGGACCGAGCCCTCCCGGTCGAGCGCGAAGATCTCTTCCTCGCTGCCCTCGCTTACCTTCCCGCGGCCGTCGGTCGCGAACGGCTCGATCGCGATCACGTCTCCGACCGACAGCTCCACGCCCTGGGAGACCTTGCGGTTCGGAATCGTCGGCGTGGTGTGTTGCTCGTACTGGTCGAGCCCGTGGCCGGTCAGGTTCACCACCGGACTGTATCCGTATCCCTCGATAGTCCGGCCGATCACGTCGCCGATCAGGCCCGTGTCGACGCCAGGGCCGACCGTCTCGATGGCCGCCTCAAGCGCCGCCGCCGCGGCCTCGACCAGCTCGTCGTGGCTGGAGAGGTCGACCGTGACCGCCGAGTCGGCGATCCAGCCGTCGACGTGGACGCCGATGTCGACGTTGACCATCTCTTCGCCGAAGGTGGCGTCGTCGTCGACGCTTGGGGTCGCGTGGGCGGCCTCCTCGTCGATACAGACGTTCACTGGAAAGGCCGGCTCGCCGCCCAGCTCGCGGATCCGTGACTCGACGTGTTCGGCCAGCTCGCGGTGACTCGCGCCGACCTCGACCCGGTCGACCGCCTCGGCCCGGACCTGGGTGAGGATCTCGCCGGCCTCGCGGTGGCGCTCGTAGCGGTCGTCGTGTAAGTCCACGTCCGTGCTCATGGGCGTCTTTCGGTCCCGGTCGGCAAAGGCGTGATGCTCTGTGGGCCGACCGGGGCACGGCGGCGAACGGGCGGAGTTAACTACCCGGCGGGTCTCGGCTCGGACATGACACGGACGGCACTCGTGACCGGCGCCGGCTCGGGCGTCGGGCGCGCGACCGCGCGGACCTTCCGAGAGGCGGGCTGGACGGTGTACGCGACCGGTTCCGAGGGGGCCGACCTCTCCAAGCTCGCCGAGTCGGGCTGTGAGACGGCGACGCTCGATGTCACGAGCGAGAGCGACGCGGAGCGGGTCCTCGACCGGATCGGCGCCGAACAGGGGGCGGTCGACTGTCTGGTCAACGCCGCCGGCGTCGCCCAGTACGGCCCCCTCGAGGACGTTCCGACCGACCGGCTCGCCGCGCAGTTCGACGCAAACGCCGCGGGGCCCCACCGGCTCGCTAGTGCGGCGCTGCCGAACATGCGGCGCGCCGAGTCGGGAACGATCGTCAACGTCTCGAGCGTCTACGGGCGGCTCGCCCCGCCGGGAGTGGGACCGTACGCCGCCTCGACGGCAGCCCTGGAGGCCCTATCGGACGCGCTGCGCGCCGAGCTGGACGGGCTGGGGATCGACGTCGTCGTAGTCGTGCCCGGACCGACCGGCGCCGACGAGGACCGGACCGAGAGTCTGGACGGGCTCGAGCGGACCCGGGAGTACGAGTGGGTCTACGAGACCCTCGAGGACGCGGCGCTGACGGCGGGGGCGCTGCCGGTGACCGACGACCCCGAGGCGGTCGCGACGGTCATCCACGACGCCGCCTGCGCGGCCGATCCCGACCCGCGGTACGTCGTCGGTCCGGCGGCGAAGGCGCTGTTGTACGCCCGCTATCTCCCGGATCGGCTCCGGGACGCCGCCTTCCGCGCGCTCCGAACCGTCGCCTGAGGCGGAAAGAGACCGTCCGACAGAGCTACTCGGCTTCGAGACAGGCCGCGACGACCCGGAGGAGCTTCTCGCCGCGGACCTCCTCGGCGAACAGCGGCACCCGCCGCACGTCGTGGTCGCGAAACAGCTCCTGGGCGCGGGCCAGCGCCCGCCGCTGGACCGTCCACCGGCGGCCGCAGAACTCGCAGTCGGCGTGGTTCGGCGCGACCAGCCAGTCCGGGTTGAGGTCGGCCACCGCGCTCGGGTCCTGGAGCACGCGGTTGACGACGACCGTTCCGACCGGAATCCCGAACTCCGCGAGCCGGTCGCGCAGCCGCTCGGACTCGGCGACGCTGAGCTCCTCGGGGACGGTGACGATCCGGAAGTCCGTTCGGGCCGGGTCCTGCAGGAGTTCGCGCAGGCGCGTGACCCGCGCGCCGAGCTCGCCGAGATCCTCCGGGCCCGACTCCCCCGAGGCGCCGACGCCGGCGAGCCCCCCCAGCCGGTCTCGAAGCTCGGAGAACTGATCGGCGAGGCCCTCGAGCAGCCCGGGGAGCTCCAGCAGCCGGAGGGTGTGGCCGGTCGGGGCGGTGTCGACGACCACGCGCTCAAAACGCTCGTCGTCGAGGTACTCGAGCAACAGCCACACCGCGGCGGCCTCGTCGGCGCCGGGCATCGTCGCCGCCTCGCCCGCCCCGCCGAGCAGCCCGGCCAGGGGCGCCCCCGGGTCCGGACGCCCCTCGAGAGCGGTCTCGGGGTCGATCTCGGCCCCGAAGAGCGGCAGCTCCCCGTGGATCGGGGCGGGCGTGTCGGGAATGTCGGTCTCGAGGGTGTCCGACAGCGAGTGGGCCGGGTCCGTCGAGACGACGAGCGTCCGGGCGCCCCCGCGGGCGCTCGCTAGGGCCGTCGCCGCCGCCAGCGTCGTCTTTCCGACCCCGCCCTTGCCGCCGTAGAGCACGTACTCGGGGGCGTCGACTCCGGCCGGCACCGCGGCGTCGGCGACGTCCTCGAGCTGCTCGACGGGTTCAACTTCCAGCTCCATGCCCACCGTAGCCCCCCGCGCCGGGAGTACCCGTCGGATCCGAGCGATCGCGGCGCTTATTATCACCGACCGATACCATTGGGTTATGAGACGACGAACCTTCGTGTCGGCGGTCGGGACGGGCGTTCTCGCGTCGCTCGCGGGCTGCACGGACGACGGCGCCCAGACGGAGGCGGGCGACCGGCGGCTCGTGGTCGGGACCTACAGCGCCTTCCTCGATGCCCCCTCGATCAGCCCCGGCGAGTGGGTCAAAACCGAGTTCGAGTCGGAGTTCGACGCGACGCTGGTCTGGCAGTCCCCGCCCAACGAGCTCAACCACTACATCGAGCGGCGCACGAGCGACGTCGGGATCGACGCCGACGCCTACGTCGGGCTTACCGTCGACCAGCTCGTCCGGGTCGACGAGGCCCTCGAGGAGCCGCTGTTCGCGGCGGCCGGCGACGTGACCGGGGCCGACGGGATCGAGCCGGGGCTACGCTTCGATCCCGAGGGGCGGGCCCTGCCCTACGACACCGGGTACATCTCGCTCGTGTACGACGGGACCGCGGTCGAGGCCCCCGAGACCTTCGAGGGACTGCTCGAATCCGAGTACGGCGAGCAGCTCATCGCACAGAACCCCGGGACGTCGGCCACCGGCCGGGCCTTTCTGTTGCACACGATCCACCGCTTCGGCGAGGACGGGTACCTCGAGTACTGGGACCGGCTCCAGAACAACGGCGTCCGGGTGCTGGGCGCCTGGAGCGACGCCTACGCGGCCTGGCAGGACGGCGAGGCGCCGATGGTGGTCTCGTACTCGACCGACCAGGTCTTCGCCGAGCAGGACGGGGCCGACCTCGAGAAACACCAGATCAGGTTCCTGAACGACCAGGCATACGGAAACCCCGAGGGAATGGCCGTGTTCGCCGACGCCGCCGAACCCGAGCTCGCCCGAGAGTTCATGGGCTTTCTCCTCCGCCCCGAGGTCCAGGGCGAGCTCGCGCAGCGAAACGTCTCGTTCCCGGCGACCGAGTCCGCCGAGCTGCCCGCCGAGTACGGCGAGCTCGCGAAGGTTCCCCCGGAACCGGTGACCTTCGGGTACGATCGGCTGCAGGGCTCGATCGAGGGGTGGATCGACGCCTGGGAGCGCCAGTTCGGCCAGCAGTGAGTCCCGCGCCCGCGCGGTGGCTCGAACGCCGCGCGATCGCCGGGCTGGCCGTCGCCGTGACGGCACTACTGGTCGTCGTCTTTTACTATCCGGTCGGGACGGTGATGGTCGAGGCCGTCGGCGACGAGCGGGGGCCGCTCGCGGCCTTCGCGGCGCTGCTCCGGGATCCGTTTTACTTCGGCGAGCTCGCCCGGCTGGTCGCCGGCGAGTCGCCGCTCGCGGTCGGCCGGGACCTGCTGGCCAGCGACCGGCGGCTGGGCGTGGTCGGGTTCACCGCGTACCAGGCGCTGCTCTCGACGGTCGCGAGCGTCGCCATCGGCCTGCCGGCGGCGTACGCGCTGGCCCGGTACGAGTTTCCTGGCCGGCGGACGCTGCGCTCGCTGACGCTGTTGCCGTTCGTGCTGCCATCGATCATGGTCGCGGTGGGGTTTGTCGCCGCCTTCGGCGAGGACGGCCCGGTCAACGTCGTGCTCGGGAGCGTCGGGCTATCGATCGACCTGTTCACCCTCGAGGCGATCGTTGTCGCACACGCCTTCTACAACGCGCCGCTCGTGGCGCGGGTGGTGACCGCGGCCTGGGAGTCGGTCGACGCCGGCGCCGTCGAGACCGCCCGGAGCCTCGGCGCCTCCCGGAGTCGGGCGTTTCTCGACGTCGTCGCCCCGCAGCTGCTCCCGGCCGTGGCGATGGGCGCGACGCTTACGTTCGTCTTTACGTTCGGGACCTTCCCGATCGTGCTCGCACTGGGCGGGGCCGAGTACACCGTTCTTGAGGAGCGGATCTTCCGGCTGACCCAGGAGCTCGCCTACGCCGAGGCAGCCGCACTCGCCGTGATCGAGCTGGTGATCTCGCTTGGCGTGTTGTACCTGTATCTCAGGATCGAGGCCCGCCAGGCCGGCGGTCGCACCGTGCGGCCGCTCCCGCGTCGGCGCCTGCGGCCGCCCGAACTGTCGGTCCGGGCGCTCGTCACGCGGGTCGGACTGGTCGCCTACGGGCTCGTCGCCGCCGGGCTCTTTCTCGCCCCGATCACGAGCATGCTCCAGGCCAGCGTGACCGACGCCGGCGGGTTCACGCTCGATCACTACCGGTTTCTGCTCGAGCGCCAGGCCCAGGGGGCCGCCTTCCAGGCCCAGCCGCTGCCGGCGATCCGGAACTCGCTTCTGTTCGGTGCGGGCGCGCTCGCGGTCGCGCTGCCGACGGGCGTGGTGATCGCCGTGCTCACGACCCGATCCTACCGGGGTCGGAAGCTCATCGACACCGTGGCGATGGCGCCGCTCGCCATCTCGGGGGTCGTGCTCGGCTTGGGGCTGTTACGGGGGCTGGTGTTCGGCGTCGAGATCGGCGGGACGCGGCTCGCGGTCGGGGGCGCCGCGGCGATCGTCGCCGCCCACGCCGTCGCCGGCTACCCGTTCGTGGTTCGGACGGTCGCGCCGGAGCTCGAAACTCTCGACGCGCAACTCGCCGAGTCGGCCCGCGCGCTGGGGGCCACGCGTGTCCGCGCGCTGCTGGACGTGGAGCTGCCGCTGGTCTGGCCGGGCGTGCTCGCCGGCGCGGCCTTCGCCCTCGCGCTCTCGATCGGGGAGTTCTCCGCGACGGTCGTGCTCGCCACCGGTGCCGACCAGTTCACGATGCCGGTCGCGATCGAACGGTTCATCGGCCGCCGACTCGGACCGGCGACCGCGATGGGCGTTGTCTTACTCGTCGTTACCAGCGCGAGTTTCCTCGCGATCGACCGGCTGGGAGGCGATCGGGGTGGGCTCTGACCGTCGGCCGGCCGCCGCGCTCGATGGCGTGAGCAAGCGGTACGGCGAGACCGCCGCCGTCGCCGACCTCTCGGTGACCGTCGAGGACGGGGAGTTTTTTACCCTGGTCGGGCCCTCGGGCTGTGGGAAGACGACGACGCTGCGCCTGCTCGCCGGGTTCGAGGCCCCGACGACGGGACGGATCGAGCTCAGCGGCGAGGATGTCGCCGGCGTCCCCCCGGAGGACAGAGCGGTCGGGGTGGTCTTCCAGGAGTACGCGCTCTTTCCGCACATGACCGTCGGCGAAAACGTCGGCTACGGGCTCTCCTTTGCGGACCCGCCCGGCGGGGTCTCCCGGGACGAGCGGATCGCGGAGCTACTCGCCTTGGTCGACCTCGAAGGGGCGGCCGAGCGCGATCCGGCGGCGCTGTCGGGCGGTCAGCGCCAGCGGGTCGCCCTGGCGCGGGCCCTGGCGCCGGGGCCGGAGCTGTTGTTGCTCGACGAGCCGATGAGCGCCCTCGACGCCCGGCTCCGGGAGCGACTCCGGGTCCAGCTCCGCGAGATCCAGTCGGAGCTCGAGATCACGACCGTCTACGTCACCCACGACCAGGAGGAGGCGCTCGCGATCTCCGACCGGGTGGCGGTCGTGCAGGACGGGCAGATCGAGCAGGTCGGCCGGCCGCGGGCGCTGTACCGCCGTCCGGCGACACAGTTCGTCGCGGAGTTTCTCGGCGAGAACAACCTCCTCTCCGGTCGGGTGACCGCGGTCGACGGGGAGACCGTGGCCGTCGCCGTCGAGCCCCCCGAGGGCCCACCTGTCGAGTTCGCGGTGGCCGCCAACCGGACCGTCGCGGTCGACGATCGAGTGCGCTTTTGCGTTCGGCCGGAGCAGCTCACCGTCGGGCCCGGCGAGATCGAAAACGAGCTCGCGGCGACGGCACGGAACGCCGAGTTTCTCGGCGCGACGACCCGAGTCCACCTCGAGTGGCGGGGCCGGGAACTGCTCGCGCTCGCCGACCGGGCGATCGAGCCGGGCGCGGCCGTGACCGTGGGGGTCGCCCCCGAGGACGTCCACCTGCTCCCCGAAGAGTAGACGCGATCCGCGGGTCCGAGACGCCACGAAAGAGGTATTACCGGCCGGAAAAAGTCCGGGACATGCCGGCGATCGAGGTAGCGGGCGTCTCGAAGCGTTACGGCTCGGTGACGGCGCTCAACCGAGTGCATCTAACCGTCGCCGAGGGAGAGATCTTCGGCTTTCTCGGGCCCAACGGCGCCGGCAAGTCGACGATGATCAACGTCTTTCTCGATTTCGTGCGCCCCGACGCGGGGGGCGTGACGGTGTTCGGCCACGACTGCCGGACCGAAGGCCTCGCCGCCCGCGAGCGGATGGGCGTGCTCCCTGAGGGGTACTCCGTGTACGACCGGCTGACCGGCCGCCAACACGTCGAGTTCGCGATCGAGTCGAAAGGCGCCGACGCGGAGCCGATGGCGATTCTCGACCGGGTCGGACTCGCCGGCGACGCCGACCGCCCGGCGGGGGGCTACTCGAAGGGGATGGCCCAGCGGCTGATCCTGGGCATGGCGCTGGTCGGCGAGCCCGACCTGCTGATCCTGGATGAACCCACCAGCGGGCTCGATCCAAACGGCGCCCGCGAGATCCGATCGATCATCCGGGAGGAAAACGCCCGCGGCGCGACCGTCTTTTTCTCGAGTCACATCCTGGAACAGGTCGAGGCCGTCTGTGACCGAGTCGGGATCCTCACCGACGGCTCGCTTGTGGCGGTCGACACGATCGACGGGCTGCGAGAGTCGGCCGGCGGCGGCACCGTCCTGCGGATCTCGCTGGCGGCGCTCGACGAGCGGTTCCGCGGGGCCGCGGCGGCGGTCGACGGCGTCGACGACGTCCGGATCGAAGACGAGGAGCTCGTGGTCGCCTGTGCCGACGCCGCCAAGATGGACGTGTTGTTCGCGCTCGACCAGGCGGGGGCGGACGTGCTCGATTTCGCGACAGAGGAGGCCTCCCTCGAGGAGCTGTTCGCGGCCTACACCGGCGGTGAGCGCCGGTGACGCGGCGCTGGACCGCGATCGCCCGGAAGGACGCCCGCGAGGTCTGGGACTCCCGGCTGCTCAGATACCTCCTGTACCTGCTCGTGATCGTCTACGGGCTGGCCGCGTACGTCTACCCGTTAGGTCGAGATGTCGTGACGACCAGCGGCTTCGCCGGGTTCGCGACCGATTCGGTCGGGGTGGTCGTTCCGCTGGTTGCGGTTCTGCTCGGGTACAACGCCGTCGTCGGCGAGCGCGCCACCGGACGGCTTGTGCTCACCCTCGCCCTGCCACACGCCCGTCAGGGGGTCGCCCTCGGGAAGCTCCTGGGCCGGGGCGGCGTGCTCGTCGGCGGACTGGTCGTCGGGCTCGCGGTCGCAGTCGGGCTCGTGATCTATCCGTTCGGGACCCTCGAGCCGCTCGCGTACCTGGGGTACGTCGGCGTGACGGTGTTGTTCGGGCTCGCCTTCTTCGCGATCGCCGTCGGCCTCTCGATGGCGACGGCCTCGAAGGGGCTCGTCCGAGCGGGTGCGTTCGGCGTGTTCGTGCTGTTTGTCGTCGCCTGGGATCTGGTGCGCTCGGGGGCGCGTGCGGCACTCGTACAGCTCGGAGTGATCGACGGGCAGCTCCCCGCGTGGGCGCTGTTCGTTCACGGCGCCGAGCCAGGACGGCTCTACGACCGGATCGTCGCGGGACCGATCGCCGGTGACCGGACCGGCGCGTACCTCGGGCCCGACGCGCCGTGGTATCTCGGCGAGTGGGTCGCGCTCGGACTGCTCGGGCTGTGGATCGTCGGCCCGCTCGCGCTCGGCTACCGGCGGTTCGCGGGGACGGACCTGTGACCCGGGAAATGAACTGGCGCGGACTCGCCCGGAAAAATTTCCGGGACGCGATCCGGTCGCGGACTATCGCGGCGCTGCTCGTTGGCTTTCTTCTTTTGTACCTCGTGATCGGGTACGCCGGCGTCAGACTGGTCGGCTCGGCGTTCGACGGCGTCGTCTCGCTGGTCGGGCTGACGACCGTATTTTTCGTTCCGATCGCGAGCCTCGGGGCCGGCTACAAGTCGATCGTCGACGCCCGGAGCTCGGGCTCGATCGCGCTGGCGCTCTCGCTGCCTCACAGCCGGCTCGATCTCGCGGTCGGCACGTTCGTCGGGCGGGCGGGTGCTATCGTGGCCCCACTGGTCGCCGGGCTACTCGGAGCCGCCGTCGTGGCGAGTGCTCTAACCGGACCGCCGCCGGCGGCCTATCTGTCGGTCGTCGTCGTGACGGTGCTGTACGGACTCGCCTTCCTCGGGGTCGCGGTCGGGCTCTCGCTTGGCGTGACCACGAGCCGGCGGGCGACCGTCGGCGCCTTTGGCGCGTACGTCCTGTTTACGACGCTGTACGACCAGCTGATTCAGGCCGTCGTCTTGGTGCTCTTTCGGTTCGACGGGAGTGCCGTGGCGCGTCTCCCCGACTGGGCCCGCCTCGTCCAGCACCTCGGGCCGGCACAGGCGTACACGTACGCGGTCTCGGAGCTGTTCTCGGTCTCGTTGGCTGCCGAGTTCACGACGAGCGCGCCGCCGGCGTGGTTCTCGGTTCCGGTCGCGGCGCTCGTCTTGCTCGGCTGGGTCGGTGGGAGTCTCGCGGTCGGGTACCGGCGGTTCCGACGAGTCGATCTGTAGGTCCGCGTTCGGTCCGGTCAGTGCTCGCGGTCGGCCCAAAACGAGTCGAGTTCGTCGGCGAGAAAGGCCGGCGTGAGCCGGACGAGCTCCGCGCGGTCGGTCTCGGGGAGAAACTCGGAGACGCTACGGCGGGCATCGGGGGCGTACCGGCCGTCGACGAGCGCCCGCACGCCCACCTCCTCGGGGCCGCGGATCACCCGACCGAGCGCCTGCCTGGCCCGGCGGATCGCCGGCGCCGTCAGCGCGTACGCGAACGCTCGGTCCTCGCCGAAGGCGTCCCCGTAAGCCCGCCGGACGGCCCGGGTCCGGGGCGAGCCGACGTTCACGAGCGGAACGCCGACGACCGCACAACACCGGAGCTTCTCGCCGTCGTAATCGACCCCCTCAGTGAGTGTGCCCCGGACGCTGGTCGTCAGGATCTTTCCCTCGCCGGCGAAAAACCGGTGCTTGCGCCGCTCGGTGGCCTCGTTCGAGGAGGGTTCGTCGATCAGGACCGGCTTCTCGACCGCGTCGGCGAGGTACTCGCCGGCCCACCGCGCCTCGGCGTAGCTCGGCATCGCGAGGAGGACGTTGCCCGGCGACCGGGCCAGCACCCGCAAGGCCTGTGCGTACTCGTTGCGGGTCCGGGTCCAGGTCTCGGGGGTCGCGTTGTCGGCCGGATCGCCGCGGTTGCGGGCGGTAAACGGCGTCGCGTCGACCAGGAAGCTCGCGCGGTTTTCCGGCGGGAAGGGCAGCTCGTATGCCCGTTCGATCACCGGCCGGTCGGCCGGGAGCGCATCGAAGCCGGCGACCTCCCGGAACACGTCGATCGGCTCGAGGGTCGCGCTCATCGCCATCCCACCGCCCAGTTCCTCGAAGGTCTGGGCCAGCGTCTCCCCGGGCATGCACTCGTACAAAACGAGCCCGGCGGTGTAGGTCCGGCCCCACTCGGTGTCGGCGGTCTCGGCCGGGGCGTGTTCGAGCTCGATCTCACGCAGATACCGGGCGTGATCGGACTCGTACCACCGCTGTGCGATCGCGCCCACCGAAGCACAGACCGGCGTCCGGGCCAGCCCGAGCGCGTCGAGAGTATCCTCGACGGCGGTCCCGACCGTCGCGAGCGACCGCCAGAGGTCGCCGCCGTACCCGGCCCGCTCGGCCCAGGCGGTCAGCTCGTCGCGCTCGGCCGTCTCCGGGTCGCGCAGCGGCACCTCGAGGTCCCGTTCGGGGAGTCGGTCGGGATCGACCCGCCAGCCCCGGCCGACGTGCTCATCGAGGCCGGTCTCGACCCGATCGTCGAGCCAGCTCAGCAGGTCGTCGTAGAAGTTCCGGGCGCGCTCGACGGCGGCGAGGGGCACCTCGTGGCTCGCCAGGCTCTCCTCGATTGCCTGCCGAGCCTCGGTCGTCTCGTTTGCCCGGGAGGCGACCGTTGCACAGTCGTTGCGGGCGCGTTTCAGCGTCGCCCGGCCGACCCGGTCCGAGAGCAGGTCCCGCACGCGCTCCTCGAGTCGGTGGGCCTCGTCAACGATCAGGAACGTGTCCTCGCCAAGCGCCGGCTCGAGTAGCGGCCGCGAGGTGGGGTCGAACAGGTGGTTGTAGTTGCCGATCACCACCTCCGCGGCCTCGAGCAACACGCTCATCGCCCGGTGGGGACAGGTCCCCCGCTCGGTCGCGGCCGGGAGGTACTGTTCGGCGGTGATCACGCCGCGGTCGCCGGCTCCAAAGCCGATCGGCGAGCCCCTGTCGCGGGCGTACCAGTCGGCCTCGAACGGACAGTACAGCGCGTCCCCCTCCGGGGCGCTGGGTTGGGCGCGCTGGTAGGGGCTCTCCCCGCCGGCGGTCGCGAGGCCGTCCCCGAGCTCGGCGCGGGCCTCGCGGACGAGCTCGCTCGCCGCGCCCGGGTCCCACCAGGTGTCCCCGTCGGCGCCGCCGACGACCGCCTCGGCGCCGGTTCCGGTCGCCGCGCCGTCGCTCTCGACTAGTCCGGCAGTGGTCTCGCGAAGACGCTCACACCGCTCGTGGACGCTCCCCTCGGGGAAGACTCCCTCCCGGCCGTACGGACAGAGATCGCGCTTGCCGACCAACGCGACTCCGGTGAGTGGCTCCTCGCGGCCGTCGTTGAGCGCCCTGAGATCGTCGACGAACTGCTCGCGCTGCTGTTTGACCGGCGTGACCACGACGGCGTTCTCGTAGTCGCCCTCCCTGATAGCGGTCGCCGCGGCAGCGAGCGCGGCCATGGTCTTTCCCGTTCCACAAGGGCCTTCGACCAGCAGGTAGCCGTCCTCGTCGGCGGCCGCGAGCGCGGCCTCGATCGCGTCGCGCTGGTTCTCGTAGGGCTCCGCGAAGCCGAAGTACTCCTGCCACTCACCCATCGTCGGGTTTGGGGGGCTTGTGAGGTTTCAACCCACGGATGCGACCCCGTCCCGATCGTCCGCGACCGAGATTACCAGGCGTAGGCCTCGCGGGGGTCGACGGCGTCTTCCGCGCGGTCGAAGACGTGCTCGCCGTCGACGAACACGTGTTGGGCCCGGCTGCCCATCTCGTAGAAGGGGCCGTCCCAGACCGCGATGTCGGCGTCGGTGCCGACCTCGAGGGTGCCGACCCGGTCGTGCACGCCCAGAATCTCGGCCGGCGTCCGGGTGACCGCCGCGAGCGCGGCCTCCTCTGGGAAGCCCTCTCGAACGGCCAGTCCAACGCAGACGTCAAGATGCTGTTGGGGCAGGACGGGCGCGTCGGTCTGGATGGCCACGTCGACGCCGGCCTCGTGTAAGATCCCGGGCGTCTCGAAGGTGAGGTTGCGCAGCTCGTATTTCGTCGCAGAGGAGATCGATGGGCCGACCACCGCCGGAACGTCCCGCTCGACGAACTGGTCTGCGATCAGGTGGCCCTCGGTGGCGTGTTCGATCGACAGCTCCTCGATGCCGAACTCCTCGGCGATCCGAAAGACCGTCATGATGTCGTCGGCCCGGTGGGCGTGAACCCGCAGGGGGAGCTCCCCGTCGAGTACCCGCACCAGGTTTTCCTTGCCGATGTCCCGCTCGAAGGGCTCGTCGTCCGCGCGGGCTTGCTCGCGCCGGCGGCGGTAATCCTCCGCGGCGGTAAAGGACTGCCGGAGCGTGGCCGCGACGCCCGGTCGGGTCGATGGCTGGCGGTCCTTGCGCTCGCCGTGGAACCGTTTCGGATTCTCGCCCATCGCGGCTTTCATGCCGTCCTCGGCGACGAGCATCTCGTCGGCGATCGTCCCGTAGGTCTTCATCGTGCAGATCACCCCGCCGATCACGTTCCCCGAGCCCATCCGGGCCGAGACCGACGTCACGCCGCTCTGGAAGGCGTGTTTGAGTTCCTCGTCCCGTGGGTGAAAGCCGTCAAGCGCACTGACGTGTGGCGTCGTCGCGTCGGTTCCCTCGTTGAAGTCGCTGTCCTCGGGTTCGCCCCACTCGGCCATACCGGCGTGGGAGTGGGCGTCGACCAGTCCGGGAGTGACTTCGGCGCCGTCGACGTCGATCACCGTCGTCCCCGCCGGACGGTCGACCGAGCCGATCGCCGCGATCTGGCCGTCCGCTATGAGCAGGTCACCCTCGATCGTTCCCCGGTCGGTCGCCGTGTGCAGCCGTCCGCCAGTCAGAACCGTTGGCATGCGCCCTGACTGGCGACGCTCGCGTAAATTCGTTCGGAAACCGGGGCAGCGTCACGCCTCGGGGTCGGGACCCGATTCGAGCCCTGCGGCCAGCGTCGCGGCGACCCTGGCGCCGGTCGTCCGCTCGATCCGGCGGTGCTCGAACAGCTCGCGGGCGCGCTCGGCCGCCGCGTCGTCGACGCAAAACGACGGCGATCGGTACCGGACCTCGACGAGCACGAGCGGCTCCGGGCGAGCGGGGCCGATTCCCTCGGGACCGGCGAGTTCGGTCGGCGAGAGCGCCCGCTCGAGCAGCACAGAGTCCGTGAGTGCCCGCTCGAGGAGTCCAACCGCTCGCCGGACCAGCTGGCGCGGGAACCCACCGGCGCGGAACCGACAGAGCAGAAACTCCCCGGAGCGCTCGAGTCCGACCGACAGCTCCCGAACCGTTCCGGTCTCGTCGGGCGTGAGGTTGTGAAAGTCGTGCTCGCCGGCGAGCGCCGCGAGGCGGTCGCGAACCCGGTCGGCGGGGGTCTCGGGGGCGTACAGGTGATAGACGTACGTTCGCGAGACGGCGTCGTGGGTGGCGTGAAACTCCGGCGAAACCGGCGCGCGTGCCCACGCCCGAACGTCATCCGGGAGCCGAGCATTCAGGGCCGCCGGCGAGAGCCAGTCGGGCGCGTCGAACGCGACCGTCTGTGCGAGCGCCGAGACGCCGGCGTCGGTCCGGCTGGCGGCCGCGTAGCCCGGCGGCGTCTCGCCGGCACACGCATCCAGCGCGCGGAGCGCCTTCAAGAGCGCGTCCTCGACGGTCGGGACGTCAGGCTGGCGCTGGAACCCGCGGTACGCACGGCCGTCGTAGGCGATCCGGTAGGCGCGGTGACCGGTCATCGATCCAGGAGCGGCCGGCCGGTCATCTCGGCCGGACGGTCCTCCCCGAGGAGCGCGAGCACGGTCGGGGCGACGTCCGCGAGGCTCCCGTCTCGGGCCGTCCCCGCCGGGCCGGTCGCGGGGCAGTACACGAACGGCGTCGGGTTCGTGGTGTGGGCGGTGTGTGGATCGTCGACCGTACCCATCTCGTCTGCGTTTCCGTGATCGGCGGTGACGAGCAGGTCCCCGCCGGCCGCCGAAATCGCCGCGGCGAGGCGATCGAGCTGGGCGTCGACGGCCTCGCAGGCCGCGATCGCGGCTTCGTAGTCGCCGGTGTGGCCGACCATGTCGGGGTTTGCGTAGTTCAACACGACCACGTCCGGGTCCTCGCGCTCGATGACACCGATCGCACGACCGGTCACGGCGGGAGCGCTCATCTCGGGCTGGCGGTCGTAGGTCGGCACGTCCGGGCTGGGGACGATCTCGCGGCGCTCGCCGGGGTACTCTCGCTCGCGGCCGCCGTTGAAAAAGTACGTGACGTGGGCGTACTTTTCGGTCTCGGCGATCCGGAGCTGGGTGTAGCCCCGGTCGGCGAGCACCGCGCCCAGCGTCGCGGCCGGCCGGCGGGGCGGGAACGCCACGCCCACGTCGAGACCGTCACCGTACTCGGTCATGGTCACGAGCTCGATCGCCGGCGGCTCGGCCGAGCGCTCGCCGGCGAGCAGGCGGGTGAGCTGGCGGGCCCGGTCGGCCCGGAAGTTGACGAACACGGCTGCGTCGCCGTCGGCGAGCCCCGGCCCGCCCTCGATCAGCGTCGGCGGGAGGAACTCGTCGGTCGTGCCCCGGTCGTAGGCCCGCTCGAGGGCGGTCACGGGATCGGGCGCGACACGCGCCGCCGCCCGGTCGACGATCGCCTCGTAGACCCGACGAGTCCGCTCCCAGTTCTCGTCGCGGTCCATCGCGTAGTACCGCCCCGAGACGGTCGCCACCACGCCGGTGTCGCTGGCGGCGACGCGGTCGGCGAGCGAGTCGAGGTGCTCGCGGGCGCTGGTCGGCGGCGTGTCCCGGCCGTCGGTGAACGCGTGGGTGACCGCCTCGATCCCGCGCTCCGCCGCGAGTTCGATCAACGCGTGGAGGTGTGTCTGGGAGGCGTGGACGCCGCCGTCGCCGACCAACCCGAGCAGGTGCACGCGGCCGTCGTGCTCGCGAGCGTACTCGAACGCACGCCCGATCGCAGGGTTCTCGTCGATCGGCGGGTCGTCGGCGGTCGCCGCCTCGCCGCGCCAGCGCGCGATCGCGTCGGTGATCCGGGTCGACTCCTGGCGGACGACCCGGCCGGCGCCGATCGTGACGTGTCCGACCTCGCTGTTTCCCATCTGTCCCGCCGGCAGGCCGACCGCCGGGCCGTGGGTCGTGAGCCGTGCGCTCGCTCCCTGCGCCCGGAGTCGGTCGACTGTGGGCGTGTCCGCGGCCGCGACGGCGTCTCGTACCGGGTCGGGGTTCAGCCCCCACCCGTCGAGGACGACCAACCCGAGTTCCATACCGCCGGTCGCCGGGCCAGGCTCACGACCGTTTCGGTCCGACGGGCTTTTTGCCCGCGCTCGATTTTTCCCTACATGGCCGAGTTCACCGTCGCCGTCGCCGACCCGGGCGACGGCGTCACCCGTCAGATCGAGGTCTCCGAACAGGACGCGAACCGCTTTATTGGAAAGTCACTTGGGGCGGAGGTCGACGGCGGTGCCGTCGGGCTCTCCGGGTACACGCTCGAGCTGACCGGCGGCTCCGACGACGCCGGGCGGCCGATGCGGGCGGACGTCAGCGGCGCCGGGCTGCACTCGGTGTTGCTCACCGGCGGCACGGGCTACAATCCCTCCCGGGACGGCGAGCGCCGTCGCGTGACCGTCCGCGGCGCCGAGGTGAGCGACGCGACCCGCCAGATCAACGCGAAGATTACCGGCCGGGGCGAGGAGTCCGTCGAGGAACTGCTCGGGTAGCGTGGACCGGCTCGTCTCCGATCACGACACCGTCACGAGCCACCGGGTGTCACTCGAGCGGGTCGGCCGGACAGACCAGCCTCAGCTTCCACTCCCGGACGGGCTCGGCGCCGAGATCGGGGACGAAATTAGCCTCTCGCTTGCCGGGCGTCGGGCGCACGCACGGGTAGAGCGCACGCTCGCGGGCGAGCCGGCCCTGCGGGGGGCCTTTCCCACCCGGCGGCTCGCCCGCGTCGAGGCTCCCGAGGCGGAGCTGCTCGCCGAGTGGCTCTCCGAGACCGGGCTCTCTCCGGGTGATGCGGTCGTCCTCGACGTCCTCGTCGAGGGGTACGCCTACGGGCTCCGGCCGCCGGGCGAGCGGGTTGTCTACTCGCCGCCGGAGCCGCCCGATTCCGGCCTGTCCGAGATCGCCGACGAGCTCGGGTGACCGTCGTTTTCGCGTCTGATACTGACGCGGAAAGGCTCAAGCCGCGTCCGTCTGTACTGTCCGTGAGATGTCGGAATCGGTCGTCGCGGACTTCGTCGGGTCCTTCGACGCGAGCAGTCTCGGGACCGACGACCCGATCAAAGGGCGGGTGTTGCTGAGCGAGCGCCAGCTCGTGCTCGCCGTCGACGACAGCGAGGCGGTGCGGATTCCCGTAGAGCGGATCTTCGACGTCGCCGTCGGGACGGTTCCGCCGGAGCTCAGCGGCTTTTTCGACTCGACGGTGACCATCGCCTTCGAACGGGACGGCCGGGAAGTCGCGACCGTCGAGGCGACCGATCAAAAAATCGAGAAGTTCTCGACGGTATTATTTAAGACGCTTCTCAGCGACACGCCCGTTCGGGTCAAACACCCAGCGCGGGAGGGCGGACGGGTGACCGACGCCGCCTTTCGCCCGGCGCGGCTGGCCCTCGAGACAGGGCGGGTGCTGTTTCGCGGGCCGGACCGGGAAGTCGAGCTCGGGCTGGGGGCGGTTATCTCGTTTGACCGCTCGGCGCGGTCGGTCGGCGGGACCGAGCGGCCGACGATCGAGGTGCGACACACGACCGGCAGGCGTCCGGTCGTGACGATGGCCGCCGCGGAGTCGGCCCGCGTGCTCTCGATTCTCGGACGATACCTCCGGCTCGAGTACGCCGAGTTACGCGAGACCGTCGAAGAAACGGAGCTCTCCCCCGAGGAGACCGAGCTCCTGCTGGGGGTGTACTCCGGGGCGGGGGAACAGCTCGCGGGCGTCGTCGGCGTCGAGCCGGCGACGGTGCGGGTACTGGTGGATCGGCTCGAGGAGAAGGGACTGATCGAGGACGGCCCGCGCGGGCCGGCGCTGACCTCCGCAGGACAGGTCGTCATCACGGAGCGTCTCGAGCGGGTCAACGGCTGAGCGGGCAGCCGGATCGGCGCCGACGGTCGCCCGGGTGGCGGTCACTCGAGCGCGGTCGCGAGGGCCTGCTCGATGTCGCCCCACAGGTCCTCGACGTGTTCGGTCCCGACGCTCGCCCGGACCAGCCCGTCGGTGAGCCCGGCCGCGAGCCGCTCCTCACGGGGGATCGAAGCGTGGGTCATCGTCGCCGGCTGCTCGATGAGACTCTCGACGCCGCCGAGGCTCTCGGCCAGGGCGAACACCTCGGTCGAGGAGACGAACTCGCTGACTTCGTCCAGGCTTCCGGCCAGCTCGAAGCTCACCATTCCGCCGAAGTCGTCCATCTGCTCGGCCGCGAGCTCGTGGCTCGGGTGCTCGGGCAACCCCGGGTAGTACACGCGGTCGACGGCCGGGTGCTCGTCGAGGCGTCCGGCGAGGGTCCGGGCGTTCTCGCAGTGGCGGTCCATCCGCACCGGCAGGGTCTTCGTGCCCCGAAGCACGAGAAAGCAGGCGAACGGGTCCGGCGTGGCGCCGACGCTGTTCTGGTAGAACCCGAGCCGCTCGTCGAGGCCGGCGTCGTCGGTGACCAGGGCGCCCCCGACCACGTCCGAGTGCCCGCCGAGATACTTCGTCAGCGAGTGCGAGACGATGTCCGCGCCGTGCTCGAGCGGGCGCTGGAGGTACGGCGTCGCGAACGTGTTATCGACCGCACAGAGCGCGCCGGCTTCGTGTGCGATTCGGGACAGCGCCGCGATGTCGTTGATCCGCATCAGCGGGTTCGTCGGCGTCTCGACCCAGACTAAGGCGGTTTCCGGGCGGACAGCGGCTTCGACGGCGTCCAGGTCGGTCGTGTCCACGAACGAAAACGACAGCTCGTAGTCCTCGTAGACCTCCCGGAAGAGCCGGTAGGTTCCGCCGTAGACGTCGTCGCCGGCGATCACGTGATCGCCCGCCTCGAGCAGATTAAGCACGGTGTTGATCGCTGCCATCCCGCTCGCGAACGCCCGGCCGTGGGCGCCGCCTTCGAGCGCGGCGAGGTTTGCCTCGAGGGCGGTCCGGGTCGGGTTGCCGGTCCGGGAGTACTCGTAGCCCCGGTCCTGACCGGGTCCGTCTTGGACGTACGTCGAGGTGGCGTAGATCGGGGGCATCACCGCACCGGTCCGCTCGTCCGGTGACTGGCCGGCGTGGATCGCCGCCGTCTCGATACGCCCGTTGTCGTGGTCGCCGGACGGATCGGCCGCTGTATCGGGGTCGTCGAACTGTTCGGCGCCGTCGCGTCGGTCGTCTGGTGTGTCGTGGTGTGTCATCGTCTGGTGAATCGGCGGCCGGTCACTCCTCGCCGGCCCAGGTTTCGAACGACTCGTACAGTCCCTTCGAGAGGTACCGCTCGCTCGAGTCGGGGAAGACGGTCACGACCGTCTCATGCGGGACGGCGAGCTCGCCGTCGCGGACCCGCTCTGCGGTCTCGCGGGCGGCGACGCTCGCGGCGGCGGCACTCGAGGCGACAAGCTGGCCCTCCTCGGCGGCGAGGCGCTTGAGCTCGGCGTGGGCCGCCCGATCCCCGACCTGCCGGACTTCGTCGACCAGGTCCGGATCGAACAGCTGCTTGCTCTCGAGGTCGCTCGTCCCGATCCCCTCGATCGCGTACTCGCTGCGCTCGACCTCGCGGCCTTTCGTTCGGGCGTACAGCGACCCCTCGGGCTCGACCGCGACGACGTGGGTGTCTGGATCCTGGTCCAGCGCGTACCGGGCCAGGCCCATCAGCGTGCCGCTCGTTCCGGCGCCGGCGACGACCGCCCCGACCGCGCCGTCCAGGGCGTCGTAGATCTCCGGGGCAGTCGAGCGCTCGTGGGCCGCCGGGTTCAGCGGGTTCGAGAACTGCTCGGGGACGACGGCGTTGTCGGTTTCTGCCGCCAGCTCGCGGGCGTACTCGATCGCCCTCGTCATGCCCGCCTCCGTCGGGGTGTTTATCACTTCGGCGCCGAGCGCCCGCATCAGCGTCTGTTTTTCGACGCTGAACTCCTCGGGGACGACGAAAACCGCCTCGAGGTCGAGCTGGGTCGCCGCCAGCGCCATTCCGATGCCGGTGTTGCCGGCCGTCGGCTCGATCACCGTCCCGCCGGGCTCGAGGTCGCCGCGCTCGAGCAGCCCCTCAAGCATCGCGACGCCGATCCGGTCTTTGATGCTCGCCCCGGGGTTGAACGACTCGAGTTTCGCGTACACCGGGACGGCGTCGGGACTGGCCTGGACCCGCACCAGCGGCGTGTCGCCGACGGTCTCGAGCACCGACGACAGCGGCTCGCGACTCACGGCGACCACCGAGGCTCGCGGTCAGTACCGACCCGGCACTCGTCCATACCAGTCGTAGGGGCGGGATCAAGTAGAAGCTGTTCTTTTTTTCCCCGGTCGGGCTACACCGCCTCGACGGTCTCGACGCGCATTAGCGGGTAGCCGTCCTCGAGTGTCATGGCGGTCGTGACGCGGTAGCCCTCGCGTTCGACGACGATTTCGACGTCGGCGTACCGGCCGGTGAACTCGACGTACGACGCCGACCCATCCGCGACCGCCGCCGCGAGCCGCTCCTCTGCGATCTCGACGGTCACCGCGACGCAGTGGGGCTGGTTCTCGATGGCGGCCTCCATCGCCCGGGCCAGCGAGGGTGCGCTGGCCGGGGTGGTCGGCGTGCCGGCGAACTGGTGATACAGCGTTCCGAACTTGATGCCGGCCTCGAAACACGCCCGCTGGGGCGCCGTCGGCTCGGACTCGTCGGTCATACCCTCGCTTGGTCTCGGCGAACAACTCTCCGTCGGTCGCGGCGCCGACCGCCGCAGGGAGTCTCCGATCGACGACACGGGACCGCGCCGGGGGCCGCGAGACCGCACCGTTCTTGAGCCTGCCGACCGACCGACGAGACGAATGGGACCGGTGTTGCTCACCGGCGCGGGCGGTCACGTCGGGAGGACGATCCTCGATCGGCTCGCCGAAGCCTACGACTGGCGGCTGCTGTATTTCACCGAACCGACCGGCGACCCGCCGGGGCCGTACGTCGTCGGCGACGTCCGCGACCGCGAGACCGTCCGGGCGGCCGTCGAGGGCTGCAAGGCCGTGATCCACCTGGCGGGCGATCCCCGGCGGGACGCCCCCTGGGAGAGCGTGCTCGCGAACAACATCGACGGGACGCACACCCTCTACGACGTCGCCGCGGCGGCGGGCGTCGAGCGGGTCGTCTACGCCTCCTCGAACCACGCGGTCGGCGCCTACGAGGACGACCGCGCCCCGGAACTGTACCGGGCCGACGAGGACTTTCGCCTCGACGGGACCGAGCCCCCGCGGCCGGGCAACAAGTACGGCATCAGCAAGGCGACCGGCGAGCTGATCGGCCGGTACTACCACGACGCCCACGACATCAGCGTCTGCAACGTCCGGATCGGCAACCTCAACGAGGACAACCCGCCGGTCGACTACGAGCGCGGGCAGGCGATGTGGCTCTCGCCCCGGGACTGTGCACACCTCCACGACCGGGCGCTCCGGGCGGAGTACGACTACGAGATCGTCTACGGCATCTCTGATAACGACCGCAAGTACTACTCGCTCGAACGCGCCCGCGAAGTGCTCGGCTACGACCCACGGGACAACTCCGCCGAGTGGGACGGCCGGGAGCGGATCGACGGGTGAGAGAATGACTGACTCGCCTCGACGGAGACCGACCGACGACCCCGAGGAGGCGGGACCAAGGATCACCCGGCGTCCGAGAGTCCCACACAGATGACCGGACCCACGCCGTGGGACGGCGCGGGCGTCGTCGAGACCTACACCGGGGGCAGCTTCGACCTGTTCGACCCCGATCCCGAGGACGTCCGGCTTCCCGACATCGCGGCCGGGCTGGCACACACCTGCCGGTTCGGCGGTCACTGCCGGAGCTTCTACAGCGTCGCGCACCACTCGCTGCACGTCAGCCGCGAGCTCGCCGACGCCGGGCCGCGGCTCGCGCTGCTCGGACTCCTGCACGACGCGGGGGAGGCCTACGTCGGGGACGTGCCCCGACCGCTGAAGACGGAACTCGAAACCGTCGAGCGCATCGAGGCGGAGATTCTCGACGCCGTCTGGGAAGGACTCGGGGTCGCGGCGCCGACCGACGAGGAGTGGTCGCGGGTGTTGGCCGCCGACGACCGGCTGCTGGCCTACGAGGCCGACGGCGTCCTGGAAGACGCCTCGTGGGCCGACGAGCCGGCCGACCTGGGCTACGAGCTTCACTCCGCGGAGATCGAGCGGATCCGCGAGCAGTTTCTCGACCGGGTCGAGCGGCTCAGAACGGAATAAGGGCGAATGTCGAGGCTCGCGGGGCCGACCGGCGGTGAGCTACAAGAACGGCGCCGAGTCTCGGTCGGCGGCGGAACCAAGCGGCTCGTGGCACGACGCGCCGGGATTAGGTCTGTTCGGTGGCCTCGCTCGCGACGTGTCGGCCGCGCGGGCGGAGCTCAACCTCGCGGCGGACCCGCTCGCGTTCGAGCACGCCGGCCTCGACCAGCCGGTCGTAGATCTCCTCGACCCTGTCGACGTCCATGCCGACGAACTCGGGGATCTCGAACGGCGAGACCCCGGAGTACAGCGCCATCACGACCTCGGTCTCGGCCTCGGAGAGGTCGGCGTCGGTCGTCGTCTGAACGCCGGCCTCGAGCAGCGAAGCGAGCACCGACGCCCGGGCTCGGGGCGCGGAGACGTGAGTTTCGACGACGGTGTCGTCTTCGGTGTGCTCGACCCGAACGACCGGGCGGTCCTGACCGGCGACGGCGGCGACGGCCTGTTCGACCCGGCCGACGTCGTCGATCTCGATCTCGACGAGCCGCCCGTCGGCGGTCGCGAGCGCGACGCTGTCGGCGTCGACGGTCAGCCGGCCTTTCGTCCAGTCGCTCTCTTGGACAACCCCGCCGGCCACCGCCGGGTGATCGACCAGTACCGCCCGCTGGTCCAGGATCGTGTCGTACAGCGCCCGCTCGAAGGCCTCGTGTTCGGCGGGCGCCACGAGGGTCACGTCCTCGTCGGCCCGGACCGAGAGGTAACTCGAGACCTTCGCGATCGGTTCGGTGACGTCGGTCCGGCTGCGGATCGCCTCGATCGCCGACAGCGGGATCGTCTCGGTGCCGTCGTTGGTCGCGAGCACCAGCCGCTTGTCCGAGAGCAACAGCCGGGCCGGCAGCCACTCGACGTCCGAGAGCTTGCGTCCGTCCCTGACCACGGGGGCGAACCGGCCCTGTTGATCGGCGATCGGGGTCTCGTCGGCCATCGACTGAACTTATTAGTGCCGAGTCATTATTGTGTCGTCGGTCTCACCCGCGACCGCCGAGCTTCGACAGCGCGGAGAAGGCCCGCCTGCGGACCGTCTCGCTGTCGGTCTCGTCGACGAGCGTCTCGATGCGGGTCGCGGTCCCCTCGTCGCCGACCCGACCGAGCGCGAACAGTGCCTGTCCGCGGGCGGTCTCGTCGACCTCGGGATCCTCCGCCAGCGCGAGCAGCTCGCGCTCGACGCGGGTCCCGCCAATCTCGGCGAGGCTGGTCGCGGCGAACTGGCGGGTCATCTGTTCGCCGTCCGCGAGCGCCTCGACTAACGCGTCGACGGCCTCGCGGTCCGCGTCGTCGTCGAGCAGCCGACCGAGCAGCCAGGCGGTGTTGCGCCGCTGTGTGGCCTGACTGCTCTCCGCAAGGATCTCGACGAGCGGGCCGGTGATCGTCTCGTCGTCGGTCGCGGCCAGCTCCGCGAGGACGGTCTCGCGCAGCTCGTGGCTCGTCTCGCCGGGGACGTTCGAGAGCAGCTCGAGCAGTGAAAACACTGCTGCCCGGCGGACCGGGCCGGACTCGTCGGTGAGCGCCGCCGCGAGCGCGTCGACCGGCCGGTCGGTGTCGAACGCACCCAACCCGCCGACGGCGATCCGGCGCACCCGCGGGTCGGGATCGTCGTACAGCTCGAGCAGGGCGGCGAGGGCCCGTCGACCGCCGATCCGGCCGAGCGCCTCGGCGGCCGCCCGGCGCACGCCCGCAGACGGATCGCCGAGCAGCTCCTCGAGAGCGGTCGTCGCGCGCGGATCGCCGATCCCGCCACAGGCCCGGGCCGCCCGGGCGCGAACCCGGGGATCGGGATCGTCGAACCGGTCGGCGAGGGCCGAAACGGCCTCGGGGTGGCCGAGCTCGCCGAGGGCGTTCGCCGCCGCCATGCGCAGCTCCGGGCGGTCGCTCTCGAGGGCGGCGACGAAGGCCTCGGCCTTCTGCCAGTCGGCGGCGTCGTCGAGCTCGATGCCGGCCGCGGTCGCGACCAGCCGGTCCAGCGCCCCGTCGCCCAGCCGGTCGAGCGCGTCGACCGCGGCCGCCGCCACCCGGTCGTCGTCGTCGGTCGCGGCCGCGACCAGGGCGTCGATCACGTCCTCGCGGCGGTCGTGCTCGTCGAACTCCCCGAGCAGCTCGGCCGCCCGTCGCCGGACAGACGCGGAGCCCGACTCGAGGATCTCGATGATCGCCTCGGCGTCGCCCGATCGCTCGTGGTCGTACAGCGACATCAGGACTCACCGCCCCCCGCCGAGTTCGTCCCGCGGGGCCGGCGAGCAGCCGCGACCGGGCGCCGCCGTCGGTTACTGCCGTGGCTCATGCTGGTAGATGCGGTGGCGTTTCGAGATGGGGTCGAAGGCCGGTCGGGTGTCGGCCGGGAGCGTCTCGGTCGCGCCGATCACGAGATATCCCCCGGCGGCGAGCGAGGTCCGGATCGTCTCGAAGATCCGCTCCTTGTACGCGGGGTCGATGTAGATCAGGAAGTTCCGGCAGAGCAGGAGGTCGACGCCGGGCTTTGGATCCCCGCGGATGAGGTCGTGGCGCTCGAACTCGACCATGCGCTTGACCCGGTCCCGGACAGCAAACTGGTCGTCCTCGCGGTCGACGTACTGCTCGCCGGCGACCGGGGCCAGCTCCGCGGCAATGTCGGTCGTCTGAGTGGTCTCGTAGACACCCCGGCGGGCCGCCGCGAGCACCTCGGCGTTGATATCGGCGCCGGTGATCGAGAGTCGCTCGTGGCGGATCGCCGGATCGTCGAGGGCGAGCATCGCAACCGAGTACGGCTCCCGGCCGTCCGCCGAGGGAACGCTCCAGACCTCGACCGAACGGCTGCGGTCGGTCAGCTCCGCGAGCACCTCCCGCAGGCGCTCCCAGGCCTCGGGGTTGCGAAAAAAGCCGGTCACGTTGATCGACATGGAATCGAGCAGCGCCTCTCGTTCTTCTGGGTCGTCCTCGAGCAGCCGCCGGTATGCCCGGTACCCGTCAGCGTCGGTCCGGCGGAGCCGGGCGGTGATCCGGCGGTCGAGGTACTCGTCGTTGTAGTACTCGGTCTCGAAATCAAGCTCCGCCTCGACGAACGCGAGCAGCGCCTCGAAGGCCCGCTCGTCGGGGCCAGAGCGCGAGCGACCGCTCATAGCGTGGCGACGTCGACGATGTGGACGATGTTCCCGTCGCCGAGCACCGCGGTCCCGGAGAGGCCGGGTGTGCCGCTGAGCATTCCCTCGAGGGGCTTGACGACGACCTCCTCCTGGGTCTCGACGGCGTCACACCGGAGCGCGACCTGCCGCTCGGAGGCCCGGATCCGGACGAGCATCTCCTCGGCTGCGTCGGCGGCACGGGTCCCGCCGTCGGCGCTCGCCTCGGGGATGTCGAAGGCCTCAGCGAGGTCGACCACCGGGTAGAGGTCGTCGTCGTGTCTGACCACCGCCTGCCCGTCGACCCGCTCGGTCGCGGCCGCGGTCGTGATCTCGTCGACGTTCTTGATGGGCACGCCGTACTCCTCCTCGCCGACACGGACGAACAGCACCTTCACGATCGCCATCGTCACCGGCAGGCGCAGCGACACCGTCGTTCCCTCGCCGGGTGTACTCCGGACGTCGACCGAGCCGTCGAGTCTGGTGACGGTCTCGCTGACGACGTCCATCCCGACGCCCCGGCCACTGGTGTCGGTGACCTCCTCGGCCGTCGAGAATCCCGGGTGAAAGACCAGGTCGTACACGGCCGAGTCGTCGGTGGCCTCGAGTTCCTCCGGCGAGCGGATTCCCTGCTCGATCGCCTGCTCGCGGATCGCCTCGGGGTCGAGGCCGGCGCCGTCGTCTGCGACCTCGACGACGACGTGATCGCGCTCGCGCCGGGCGCGCAGCTCGAGCTGGCCGACCGGGGGTTTGCCCGCCCGCTCGCGTTCCTCGGGCGGTTCGATCCCGTGATCGACCGCGTTCCGGAGGAGGTGTAAGAGCGGATCCGAGATCTCCGTGAGGATCGTCCGGTCGAGCTCGACGCCCTCGCCCTCGATTGTGAACTCGACTCGCTTGTCGAGCTCCCGGGAGAGGTCCCGCACCATCCGGGGGAACTTCCCGACGACCCGCCGCAGCGGGACCAGGCGCATGTCCATCACCGTGTTCTGGAGATTCGAGCTGACCTTGTCGAGCTCGTCGAGTGAATCCTCGGCCGCGTCGAGCGCCTCGCTCTCGACGGCCCGGCGGAGCTTGATCCGGCTGGTGACCAGCTGCTCGACCAGCCCGTGCAGATCGTCGAGCCGGTCGACGTCGACCCGAACCGAGGAGATCTCCTCGGTCTCGGTCGCCTCGGCGTCTGACTCCTCGGAGCCCCCGGAGCCGTCGGACCCGCCGGACCCGCCGGACCCGTCGGTCGCGTCTTTCTCGGCACCCGTCTCGATCGCCTCGGCACGGACCTCCTCGATCTGTCCGATCGCCGCGAGTTCGGCTTCGATCTCCTCGGGGTCGTTCGGCGGGAAGACGACGGCAAACTCGTCGTCGAACTCCCCGTCCTCGATCGCCGGCCGATCCGGACTCGTCTCCCGGATCGAGAGCGACTCCTCGATGGCCTCGAGCGCGAGCAGCGCGTCGACGCCGAGCATCTCCCCGTCCCCGACCGAGACGCTCGCGCGCACGCCCGAACTACCCTGTCCTGATTGGGAGTCCGGGTCCGTCTCTTCGTCGCCCTGTACCGGACTCTCGCCCTCGAGTACCCCTCGAAGCTCGGCGACCAGCGACTCAGTTTCTGAATCTGCCTGGCCGTCGGCCTCGATCTCGCCGACGATCGTCTCGATCCGGTCGACGCCGGCGAAGACCAGATCCATCACCGCCGGGGTGACCGCCAGCTCGTCGGCGTGCATCGCGTCGAGGAGGTCCTCGATCGCGTGGGCCAGCTCCGAGGCAGCGTCAAAGCCCATCGCCGCGAAGTTACCCTTCAGCGTGTGGGCGGTCCGAAAGATCTGGTCCATCGCCTCCTCGTCGTCGGGATCTGACTCGAGGGCCAGCAGCGAGTTGTTCAGCGTCCTGATCTCCTCTTTGCTCTCTTCGACGAACGCGTCGAGATAGCGGTCGCTCATGATTGTGATCGTGGTCCTCTGGTGTCGGCTCTCCGGTCTCGGTCCGCGAGCTCGACGACGCCGGCGGCGATCTCCCCAGCGGGCAGCACCTCCTCGACCCCGCCGGTGGCGATCGCCTCGCGTGGCATCCCAAACACCGCGGAACTGGCCTCGTCCTGTGCGATCACCGCGCCGCCGGCGGTCGCGATCGCTGCCGCGCCAGCCGCGCCGTCCGCGCCCATGCCCGTGAGAACAACGCCGACGAGCTCGTCGGCGACCGTCTCGGCGGCCGTCTCCATGGTCACGTCGGCGGCGGGCCGGACCCCGTGTCGGGGCGGATCCTCGGTCAGTCGCACCCGCAGCCGTCCGGCCCGGTAGCTCGAGACCCGCATGTGCCGGCCCCCGGGCGCGACGAGGGCCTCGCCGCCGCCGATCCGGTCGCCGTCCTCGGCCTCCCGGACCGCGTAGTCGCTGTGCTCGTCGAGTCGGGCCGCGAACCGGTCGGTGAACTCGGCGGGCATGTGCTGGACGATCAGCACGCGGAAGGCTGCCTCGCCGGGCACCCCCGCGAGGAGCCTCTCGACGACCGTCGGGCCGCCCGTCGAGGAGGCGATCACGAGCGTCGGCTCCCCGGCCGTCTCCCGCGGGGCCGGCCCCTGTACACTCGCCGCCGGGTCCAGGGAGCCGGCCTCTGCGGCCGACAGATCCGCCGCGGCGACCGCCCGGACCCGCTCGACTAGCGCGTCCTCGAGTCCGGCCATCGTCGTCGAGACCTCGCCGCCGGGTTTCGTAAAGAAATCGACCGCGCCCCGCTCGAGGGCATCGAAGGTCACCGCGGCGTTTTCCTCCGTGTGGGCCGACAACATCAACACCGGCGTCGGGTGCTCGGCCATGATCCGCTCGACGGCCTCGAGCCCGTCGACCTCGGGCATCTCGACGTCCATGGTCACCACGTCCGGATCGTGCTCGCGGACCGCCGCGACCGCCTCCCGACCGGTCCGTGCCTGTGCGACTACCTCGATGCCACCCTCGGAGAGCGTCCGAGAGATGACACTGCGCATGAACTGCGAGTCGTCCGTGACGACCGCCCGTACCGGCCCGTCGGCGCGGGCTCCCGCCGGTGATTGTTCCCCGCCCATCCTACTCTCGGGTCGGGTCAGCCCGCGAATAAACACTCCGGCGCCGAAATCAGATCTGATACTGACGGAGCCAGGATTAATTGTGCGGGCCGCGTCGCTCCGGTGATGGCCGTTACGACCCACGAGCAGGTCCTCGAGTTCGACGTCGCGGGCCAGCGATACTGCGTGAGCATCGAGCACGTGACCGAGATCGTCGACGCGGGCGAGATCACGCCGGTCCCGAACGCCCCGCCGTACCTCGAGGGTGTGATGGATCTGCGGGGAGAGACCACCGCGATCGTCGACCCGCGAGAGGTGTTCGGGCTCTCGGGGGGGGATCCCGATCGGATCGTGGTCTACGAGCCCTCCGTCGCGGGCGACCAGCCGGCGGGCTGGCTCGTCGGGGGCGTCGAGCAGGTCCTCGGGGCCGCCCCGGAAGAGATCGACGACCCGCCCGAGGAGGATCCGGCGGTGCGGGGCCTGCTCCAGGACGAGGACGGCTATCTCGTCTGGGTCGACCCCAGGGCCGTCCACGCCGCCTGATCGGCCGACCGACCGATCAGCCTACAAGACTTTTTATTCCGGGCGGCACAGCTTCGGGTAATGGTGGAGCTAGTCCGGACCGGGATCGAGGGGCTCGACGAAATTCTCAACGGCGGCATCGTGAAACACTCGACGACGCTGGTCAGCGGCAACCCCGGCGCGGGAAAGAGCGTCATGGGCCTGCAGTACATCTACAACGGCGTCGATCTGTTCGACCAGCGGGGGCTGTATCTCACCTTCGAGGAAAACGCCGAGGACCTCCGTCAGGCCGCCGAGTCGATTGGCTTCGAGCGCTGGGCCGAGTACGTCGAGGCCGGCGATATTACCATCTTCGACAAACAGACCCTGCTCCGGGAACACGAGTTCGACGCCTCCCTCGAGCTGTTGCTCGAGGAGCTCGCCGAGGAGGACTACGAGCGGCTCGTGCTGGACTCGCTGACGATGTTCCAGCTGTTTTTCGATGACGAACAGGAGAAACGCACCTACCTCCTGAAGTTCATCGACATCCTCGCGGACAACGGCCTGACCACGCTGATGACGAACGAACAGGGGACGGTCTTTCCCGAGACCGACATCGGCCTCGAAAACTTCCTCACCGACGGGAACATCTACCTGCTGCAGACCCCCACCGACTCGGGGGTCAACCGCTACGTCTGGGTCGCGAAGATGCGCAAACAGGACGTCGACACCGACATCTTCCCGATGGAGATCGACGAGGGCGGGATCACCGTGTTCAAAAACGCAAGCGAGTTCTCGATGATGGGCGGCGAAGAATCGCCGCTGTAGCAAGTATCAGGGACTGAAACGCCGGTCGGCCGACCGCCGGGCTTTTTGTGCTCGCAGTATGTATTCTGATAACGATGGCGGGGGTCGACACGATCCGGACGCTCGGAAACAAGTACAGCGCCGAGATCCTCTCGGCGACCGGCGAGGCAAAGTCCGCACAGGAGCTCAGCGAGGAACTGGACATTCCGATCGCGACCTGCTACCGGCGGATCGACGAGCTCCAGGAACAGGACCTGCTCGAGTTACACGACAACATCCTCTCGGACGACCGGCGACGGATCAAAGTGTACCGCCGGAGCGCCGAGTCGGTTCGCGTCGAGTTCGACGGCGCGCCCGCCGTCGACGTCGAGGAACGCTCCGAGGTGACAAACACCTTAGACGAGGCCTGGCGGACCCTCTCCGAAGGCGACTGACCCGGGCGCGCCTGCGCTTGAGTCAGTAGCGGTTACGAGACGTTCCTCTGAGCGAGGACCCGGCCGGGGGCCCAATTATCAGCACAGATATTTTCGGGCGGGGGCTTATTACGGGGCGAGAGTGACGGCCTAGTAATGATTGAGACTGTCGAAGCCCTCTACGCGGTCACGACGCTGGTGTTCGTCGGCGCCGGACTGACGATGGTCGGGATGGCGCTGCGGGCGTACGTCCAGACCTCGCGACAGGCAATGCTTCATATCTCGCTGGGGTTCGGGCTCGCCGTCGCCGGCGCGGTGGCGACGATGATCAGCGCCTTCCTCAACGACTTCGAGGGCGTCCGGTCGCTACTCTTTGTCAACACCGGGATGACCACGGTCGGCTTCCTGTTCGTGATGTACAGCATCGTCAACTACAATTGATCCAATTTTCAGATTCAGGTATAATAGTTTTCGGTCCGTAACTGGGATCGTAGTCGCACTCCAAGTACCGGCTTAGGCGCGTCGAGAAACGATCTGAAGCGGTCTGCAGTGGCATTATCAGAGGATGAACGTTCGGTGACACAGTACGATACTGTTTTTGATATCGATAATTGGCGGATCAGCCTTATGTGTAAGCTTGGGGAAGGAGGGAGTAAGTCCGGGATACCCCGGGCGAGAAAACCAATGGAACGGAACCTACCGAACGACCGCGGGCAAGTGGGAATCGGCACACTCATCGTGTTCATCGCACTCGTGCTGGTTGCCGCGATCGCCGCGGGCGTCCTGATCAACACCGCCGGTCTCCT
>CAYRQD010000004.1:44122-124345 GCA_964426325.1 uncultured Halobacteriales archaeon
ACCGGCGACATCGAGAACGGTTCGGTGGTGACGATCAACGTCACCGTCACACTCCCCGAAGGCGCGAGTCCGCTCGATCTCCAGGAGGCGACAGTCACGTGGGTCGGGCCCGAGCAGGCCCACACGTTGCGCAACGCCGACGCAGTCGCGAACCCGAACGCGACGCCGGTGTTCGAGGTGGTGCCGGTCACCGACGCTGACGGCTCGTTCACGCGGGACTCGCAACTACTCACGAGCCAGGACGACCGGTACGTGCTCGTCTTGCGCCCGGGCGGAGAGACGCTGCGGACCTACGACGGCTCGACGGTCGAGGCGTTCGCCGGGACGGCGCTCGCTCCGAACGAGGCGGCGACGATCGAGCTGACGACCGGTCCGGGGGCGAGCACGGACGCGAGCGTCCGGATTCCGCCGCGGCTGATCGGTCTCGAGAACGTCGAACTGTGACAGTTGCTCCGGCGTGAGCGCCGGGACTCTCGCCGTGGGAGCTAGTTCGGCCGGGAGACACGCTTTTCAGCGTCGCCGACCGACGAACGCGTATGGCAGAGCGCGGCGACGCGGGCGACGGTGGCGAGCCCGAGGACGGGAAGGTCCTCTCGCCCGAGGAGCTCGACATCACCGACAGCGAGCACGTCACCGAGCTCGAGGACGGCCGGTACGTCGTTTCCTCAGAACGCGTCGACGCCCAGCCTCGGACCGAAAGCGCCGCCGAGCCGCGCTCGAAGACCGACGAGCCCGAGGCGGGCGTCCACGCCGATGGCGAGGCCACGACCAGCCAAAGCGATCAACCCGAGTCCTCCCCAGACCGACCCGCGAACGCCGGCGGTCAGAGTCGAGACCGCGAGCCCGGCGCCCACAAGGAACGCGGGGACGACCGGCACGAGCTCACCCGCGAGCAAGTTCACGACGAACTGGCAGCGAGTTTCGAGGAGAGCAGCGCCCGGTACGGGTTCGACGTGACCGCGAGCTTCGACGGCACGGTCCGCCAGCGCCGGATGGCCTCGAACGATCTGGTGACGGTCTTCGAGAGCCTGCTCCTGTGGTACGCCCAGCAGGTCGACACCGACACGCCCGTCGAAGAGGTACTGGGCATCCTGCTCGCGGAGGCAAACGCCCCGGTCCGGTATCCCCCCGAGAGTCTCCACCAGGTCGTCAGACGCTCCGGACTGGACCCCGAGGACTCGATCGCGGACCTGCTCCGGGCGATCGAGGACGAGGGCGCCCGGCTGTAGGCGATCCGGGCGGTCCCGGGCGATCGCCCCGGTGGTATCACGCCTGATAACGGCGGGAGTGGGCTTATTGTGTTCGTCGGGGTAGTCGCCAGTGATGGCCGAGGTACTCATCGCGGATGACTCGGAGTTCATGCGAAACCTCCTCCGAGAGATCCTCGCGGAGGAGCACACGATCGTCGACGAGGTCGAGAACGGCGTCGAGGCCGTCGAGGCCTACAAACAACACCGGCCGGAGCTCGTGATGATGGATATCGTGATGCCGATCCGAGACGGGATCGAGGCCACCGACGAGATCAAAAGCGGCGATCCCGGCGCGAACGTGATCATGTGTACGAGCGTCGGACAGGAACAGAAGATGAAAGAGGCGGTCAAGGCCGGCGCTGATGGGTACATCACCAAGCCCTTCCAGAAGCCGAGCGTCATCGACGCGATCGAGGACGTCGTCTGATGCAGATCGATCTCGACGAGCTCGGGGCGTTCAGCCGGCTGGCCAGGGAGGGTGCCCAGCAGGCGACCGCGTCGCTGGGGACGATGACCGGGATCGATGCGACCGTCGAGGTCACCCGGATCGCGCTCGCCGACCCCGAAGCGGCGGGCCGAGAGCTGGGCGAGCAACCGTACGCCAGCGTCGCCTTCGAGCTCGACGGGGCCCTCGACGGCGAGGCGATCGTCGCCGTCGAGCGGGAGAGCGCGCCGGCGGTCGCGGGGGCGATGGGACCGGCCGGAATGGAGCCGGAGCTCACGACGGGCGTGACAGAGCTGAGCAACGTGATGGTCAGCGGGTTCGTCGACGGCTGGGCCGAGTACTTCGGCACGCCGATCGAGCACGACCCCCCGACCTTCCGGGAGTGTGCGGGCTCGGCGCTGGTCTCCGGGGATCGCGAGCAGCTGTTCGTGTTTCAAAGCAAGATCGAGTGGCGCGGCGAGCGGAGCCGGTTTCAGATCCTGCTCCTGCCGGAGTACGGCTCCCTGACGGAGCTGTTGGCCGGCGACGACGGCGCGGATCCGGTCCCGGCCGAGAAGCTCGACGCCTTCTCGGAGATGACCCGGACCGGCGCCGAGCGGGCGGCGGCGAACGTCACGGCGATGTCGGGCATCGAGACAACCGCCGAGGTGGCGCGGCTCTCGTTCGTCCCGATCGAGGACGCCCCGAACCAGGTCGCGGCCGGCACCTACGCCGGGACGGTCTCGCGGTTCAGCGGGACGCCGAGCGGACACGCCGTCGTGTTGTTCGAGGAGTCGGCCGCCCGCCAGATCGCGGAGGCCCTGCTGCCCGGAGACGGCGAGTCTGGCGGGGAGCTCACGGGGCGCCACGAGGCCGCGCTCACCGAGCTGGGGAACGTCGTCACCAGCGGGCTAATCGACGGCTGGGCGAACGTCCTCGAGGGGACGATCGAACACGAGCCCCCGCGGTACGTCCACGACATGGGCCGGGCGGTGGTCGATCAGATCGCGGCCCAGCTCGGCCGCGAGCAGCGCCACGCCGTCGTCGTCGAGGCACAGATGCACACCGACGAGCTCGAGTTCGGCGCCGAGGTACACGTGTTCCCGGACAACGACGGGCTCAAAGACGCCCTGCTCGCGCTGTCGCCGGACCGACTCAACCAGACGGGCGCCGACCCGAGCGAGCTGTTCGGGACATGACCGCCACGGCCGCGGCCGCCGACGAGGTGACCGTCGGCATCGCGGAGTACGCGGTCGTGACCGACTCGGCGGCGATCACCACCAGCGGCCTGGGCTCGTGTGTCGGCGTCGCGGTCTACGACCGGACGGGCGAGGCCGCCGGGCTGGGACACGTGATGGTCCCGGAGGCAGACGGCGCCGACGGCCCGCCCGCGAAGTTCGCCGACGCCGGCACCGCAGCGCTGATCGAGGCGCTGACCGCGGCCGGCGGCACCGACTTGCGCGCGAAACTCGCCGGCGGGAGCGACATGCTCGGGCTCTCCGAGGGCGCGACGATCGGTGAGCGAAACGCAACCCGGGTCCGGGAGGTGCTCGCCGACCGCGACGTTCCCGTCGTCGCCGCCGATACCGGTGGCGAGGCCGGGCGGTCGCTCCGGTTCGAGACCGGAACCGGAACGCTCCTCGTCCGGACCGCGGACGGCCAGACCCGCAAGTTGTAGCGCGTCCCCGTCGGACGGACGGCTGACACCACCCGATCTCCCGGGATTGCGGGCGGTATGTTCCAACGAACACACGGAAAAAGAAACGTCGGACGCTCGTTTCCGGCTGTGTGAGTTAATTTTACTCCCGAGCGCTGAGATTAAGTCGTTTTATTATCAGTTCTGATATCGTGAACAATACATTCAAGAGTGCGAGTCGGGTATAGATCGGTAATGAGTGCTGCTGGGCTCGCCCCGCCGTTACAGGTGTCTCTGCCGGGTGAGACAGCGATCATGTTGCTCGTGGTGCTCGTGGGTGGGCTCGCGGGCATGAGCATCCGAAACGTCCTGGGCTCGCTCGTCGCAGACGAGGACGGCGAGGAGTCGGAGGACGCGGACACAGAGGAGGGGCTGAGCGAGCTCGGCGGGTTAGACGACGGCGACGACCTCGGCGGTCTGGGCGGGCTGGACGACGACGGGGAGATGGGCGGGCTCGGCAACGAGGGGTTCGATGACGGCGGCGCGGAGTTCGACGAGATCGAGGGGCGGATCGACGAGCTCGAAAACGAGGTGGGGAGTCTCTCCTCGACAGTGAGCACCGTCCGCAGCGAGAACGAACAGATCGCGGAATCCGTCGACGAGGTCGAGGAGAACGTCCGGAAGCTGCTCGACATCTACGAGATGGTGACCCGCGGGGTGAACCCCTTCGCGGACGATGTCGACGCCGGGATGGGCGGCGGACTCGACGGCGGCGACGGCGGCTCGTTCGGGATCTTCGACGACGACGAGGACGAGCCCGCCGAGGACATCGACGAGTCGGTGGTCGAGGCGGACGCCGAGGGCTTTTTCGACGACGATCTCGTCGAAGAGGACGGCTTCGACGGCGGAGGCCTCGACGACGACTTCGAGAGTGGAGACACGGACGATACGGGGGGTGAATTCGACGAGGCGTTCGCTGAGGCCGGTGAGGACGGCTTCGGCGAGGGGGGATTCGACGACGATTTCGACGGCGGGTTCGACGAGGGCGGGCTCGACGACGGCGACGCGGGCGGCGGTGACGACGACGGGGACGCGGGCGGGGACGGCGGAAGCACCTCCTTCGAGGAGCTCAAAAGCGAGTACGAATCCGGCGAGGCCGACTGGGCCGACGACGTCGAGTCTTCGGAGAACGGAGGCGACGAAACGACAGACGAGGAGGAGCCAGACGAGTCTAAGGGGCGGTCCGATCGCGCAGACGACGAGGACGCGGAAACCCACGACACGGACGCGGACGGCGAGACCGCGGGCGGCACCGAGGAGCTCGACGGACTCGCCGACGACGAGCTGTTCGACGAGGTCATCGAGGAAGACCCGGACGGCGACGACACGGAGATCACGGCCGCGGAGACGGACACGGCCGCCCGGTCGGCGACCGACGGTGGCGGACAGCCGCAGGCGCTGTCCCGATCCGAGGACGCGGAGACGGACGCCGGCGGGGACGACCCCGACGCGCCGGCAGAAGACGGGTCAGCGGATCAAGACCCGAACACGAGACAGGAGGCGCCGGCGAGTCCCGGTCGGGAGCGAGACCGGAGCACCACCGGAGCGCAGACGAGCGCGGCGACGGACGGGGGCAAGCCGTACCTCGCGGCGCTTCCGGAGGGACTCGCGACGGAGCTGATCGTCTTCGAGTGGCTCGAGTTTCTCGTCGCGGAGGGCGGGATCCGCGAGACTGCGCGGGCGCTCGAGTACTACGAGCGGGTCGACTGGATCGACGAGCGGGTCCGGCAGGAACTCGACGCGTATCTCGCCGGCTTCGATGAGACCGGCGACGGGACGCTCACGATCGAACACCATACCACGAGTCTGGAGTACATCGACCAACTCGAGGGCGGCAACACGATCGTGACCGCCGGCCTCGGGCAGGGAGGCCGGGATGGGCTTTAGCGTCAGCGGGGCGGCCGCGATCATCTTCGCGAGCCTGCTGGTCGGGTTCGGGGTCTGGTTCACGGCCGCCTCGAACGGACTCGAGCGCGTGACCGACGCACAGACCGACCGAACCGAGGGGACGCTCACGGCCGAGAACACCGCCGTGACGATCGATCGCGCGGTCTACAACGAGAGCGGCGACGAGCGGCTGGTCGTGAACGCGACCAACGCCGGCACCGCCGGGCTGGCGCTCGCTGAGACCGACCTGCTCGTCGGCGGCCGACTCGTCACCGACTGGCGGGCCGACGCGACCGTCGCCGGCGACCCCGACACCGGTCTCTGGCTGCCGGGCGAGGAGCTCGTGATCGACCTCCCAGCCCCGGCGGTCGGGCCGGCAACGCCGGAGACGGCGAAGCTGGTCACCGCCACGGGTGTAGCCGACACGGCGGAGGTGACTGCCAGTGGCTGAGCGGGCGCGGGCGGTCAGCACGAGCGCGAGTCTCCTGCTGATCTTCTTCGGAACCACGATCGCGTTTGGGTCGCTGTACACGGCCGGGACGAACGCCGTCGACCGCGTCGGCGGGGCCTACGGGGGACAGCTCGCCCAGCAAGAGGCGGTCGCCGCGACCGACGTGACCGTCACGGCCGCGACGCCGGCCGACGGGACCGTGACAGTGAACGCCACGAACGACGGCGACCGGACGCTGGCACTCGCCGAGACCGACCTGCTCGTCGACGGCCGACTCGTCGCCGACTGGCAGGCCAACGCGACCGTCGCCGGCGACCCCGACACCGGTCTCTGGCTGCCCGGCCAGACCCTGACCGTCGAGCTCGAGACGACCGGCGATCGGGTCGTGCTCGTGACCGACATCGGGGTCGGGGACGGACGGGAGGTGAGCGGCTGATGGCGAGCGTCTCGGTCGAACAGCTCATCCTCTTTATCGCGAGCATCGTGATCGCCGCGGGGGTCGCCGGCGTGTTCACCTCGAACGTCGACGACCTGGCGGGTGCGATCGACGACCGGGGACTCGAAGTCAGCGACGACATCCGAACCAGCGTCGAGATCATCAGCGACAGCGGCGCAGACGCGGTCTACAACGAGACGACGAACAACGTCACGCTGCTGGTGAAAAACACCGGCTCGAGCGACCTGGTCGCCGACCCCTCGCAGGTCGACGTGCTCTTGGACGGACAGTTCCGGACCGACGTCTCCGTCGCGCTCGCCGACGGCGAGGGGACGAGCTGGGGACAGACCCGGGTCGCGACGGTGACGATCACCAAAGCCGACCTCTCCGCGGGCGATCACCGCGTGAAGCTCGTGGTCAACGGCGACGAGGAGCGGTTCCGATTCAGGGTGGACCCATGAGCATCGCAACCAACGAGCTGTACTCGATCGGACTGGACGAGCGCGACCGGCTCAACAAGGAGCTCGGCGGCGGGCTGCCGCCCAGCTCCATCGTGTTACTCGAAGGCGAGTACGGCGCCGGGAAGTCGGCCTACAGCCAGCGGTTCACCTACGGGCTCTGCGAGGAGGGAACGACGGTAACCTATCTCTCGACGGAGCTGACCGTCGGGAGCTTCTTAGAGCAGATGCACTCGCTGGGGTACGACATGGTCGATCACATGCTCGACGAGCGGGTGCTGTTCCTGCACGCCGACATCGGCGACACCGGCGGGGCCCTGACCGCCGGCGACGGGACCGACCGGATGAATCTCCTCGAGCGGCTGATGGACGCCGAGGTGATGTGGAACTCGGACGTGATCATCATCGACACCTTCGACGCGATCCTCAGAAACGACCCCAAGTTCGAGGCGCTGGTCCGGGAAAACGAGGAGCGACAGGCCGCCCTCGAGATCATCTCCTTTTTCCGGGACGTGATCTCGGACGGCACGACGATCATGCTGACCGTCGACCCGACGACTCTTGACGGGGAGGCGATCGGCCCGTTCCGCTCGATCGCCGACGTCTTTCTCGAACTCGATATGGTCGAGGTCGGCAACGACGTGCGGCGGCAGGTCAACGTGCTCCGGTTCGCGGGGATGGGCGAACAGGTCGGTGACACGATCGGCTTCTCCGTCCGATCGGGCACCGGAATCGTCATCGAGAGCAGGAGCGTCGCATGACCGAACACGGCCGCGCGAAACCCGACGACGAGCTCAGACGACACGCCGCCAGGCGACCCCACCTCCGGGAACACCTGCAGAAGTTCAAACAGATCACCGGCGAGTACCCGATGTTCATCGAGGAGGCCGACGACGAGTACGAGACCGACCGGCCGAACGTGCTCTACCCGGTGGGCGGGCCGATCTACACCCACATCTACGGCGACGTCGGCCAGGACACCAAGTACTACGCGATCGAACCGGACCTCTCGGGCGAGGAGCGAAACGTCTTCGATTCGGTCCGGAACCGGCTGCTCGAGCGGTCGGTGACGAAACCGGCCCCGACCGACGAGGCCGAGTACGACGACCGGATTGAGGAGCTGCTCGGCGAGACCACCCGGATCGCGAGCGACGACACGGGCGGCGTGCTGACCCAGCTCTCGCGGCTGACCGAGGTCGGCAAGATCGAGGTGACCGAACAGACCTACGAGAACATCCGCTACCGGCTCAACCGCGACATCGTCGGCCTGGGACCGCTCGAGCCGGTGATGCGGGACCCGGCCAACGAGGACATCCACGTGATCGGGCCCAACCAGTGTTTCGTCGATCACTCGGTGTACTCGATGCTCGAGACGACCGTCGAGTGGGACTCCTCGGAGGCGTTCGACCAGTGGCTGCGCAACATGGGCGAGCGGATCGGCGACCCGGTCAGCGACTCGGACCCGATCGTCGACTCGACGCTACCGGACGGCTCGCGGCTGAACCTGATCTACTCGGACGACGTGAGCATCAAAGGACCCTCGCTGACGATCCGGCAGGGCGAGGAGGTGCCGCTGTCGATCTTCCAGATCACGAAGTGGAACACGCTCAGCCCCGAGCTGGCGGCGTACCTGTGGCTCGCCCTGGAGAACGAACAGACCGTCTTCGTCGTCGGAGAGACCGCCTCGGGGAAGACCACGACGCTGAACGCCTCGATGTCGTTTATTCCCCGGGACGCGAAGATCTACACCGCGGAGGACACCGCCGAGGTCATCCCGCCACACGACACCTGGCAGCAGCTGCTGACCCGCGAGGGCGACAGCGAGGACACCTCCGTTGATATGTTCGACCTGGTCGCGGCGGCGCTTCGCTCGCGGCCGGATTACATCATCGTCGGCGAGGTTCGGGGCGAGGAGGGCCGGATGGCCTTCCAGGCCGCCCAGACCGGCCACCCCGTGATGTTGACCTTCCACGCCTCCGATATCGTCTCGATGATCCAGCGGTTCACCGGCGAACCGATCAACGTCCCCGAGACGTTCATGGATGTCGCCGACATCGCCCTGTTTCAGAATCGGGTCAAGCAGGGCGATCAGGTGTTGCGCCGGGTCACGAGCGTCCAGGAGATCGAGGGCTACTCGAAGGAGATGGACGGCGTGGTCACGCGGCAGTCGTTTTACTGGGACGCCGTCGAGGACGAGGTCGTCTTCCAGGGGCGGAATAACTCCTACGTGCTCGAAGAGCAGATCGCGACCCTGCTGGGCTACGAGGACACCCGCGACATCTACGAGGATCTCGAGTTTCGCGCCCGGGTGATCGAGCGGGCGATCCAGGAAGGAATCACCGGCTACCACGAGGTCAACGAGCTGATCGCGGACTTCCAGCGGGACGGGGTCGAGGGACTGCCCTTCGATATCAGCCGGGAGCGATAATGGCGACCGACGGCACCGACGGACGGATTGAGCTGTCGCTGTCCGCGGTCGCGCGGTCGGTGATCGACTCCTATCGGCACGTCGGGATCCCGGCCGGGCGGTACGTCGGGATCGTGCTGGTGCCGGCGGTCGGGCTGTTCGTTCTGACGCTGGTGCTCGCGGTCGTCCTCGAAATGCCGCTTCTGGTCCGGGCGCCGCTGCCACTGTTGGGCGCGCTCGCCGTCCTCTCGGCGGTCTTTTACCCGCGGATCCGGCTCAGCCAGCGCAAACACGAGCTCAACAACAACTTCCACCTGGTCGTGACCCACATGACGGTGCTGTCGACGACGAAGATCGACCGGATGGAGGTCTTCCGGACCCTCGCCAAGGAGGAGGAGTACGGCGCCCTCGCCGAGGAGATGGGCCGGATCGTCGAGCTGGTCGACACCTGGAACCAGAGCCTCGACGACGCCTGTCGGCGCCGCGCCAAGGAGGTGCCCAGCGACACCCTGTCGGATTTCCTCGAGCGGCTGGCCTACACGATCGGCGCCGGGCAGCCGCTGCGGGAGTACCTGCTCGCCGAACAGGAACAGATCATCCAGAATCACGTCACCGTCTACGAGTCCTCGCTCGATAACCTTGAGGTGATGAAGGACCTGTACCTGTCGATGGTCCTCTCGCTTACGTTCGCGCTTGTGTTCGCGGTCGTCCTGCCGGTGTTGACCGGCACCGACCCGACCTACACGGTCGCGACGGTCATCCTGATCTACGCGTTCATCCAGACCGGCTTTTTTATGGCGGTCCGGTCGGTCAGCCCGACCGATCCGGTCTGGTTTCACCCGGAGGAGTACCCCTCGGCGGTCGCCGGGCGGATCCGGCGGAGCTTCTACGCCGGCGTCGGGCTGTCGGCGGTCCTGTTCGGGCTCGCGGTGGGCAGTCTCCTCGGGGCGCCGGTGACCCTCGCGACGGTCGTGCCGCTGGCCGGCGAGCCGCTGCCGCTCGCGCTGTACGCGGCCGTGCCGGCCACGCCGCTTTTGCTCCCGGGGCTGGTGCTCCGGCGAGCCGAAAACCGGATTAAGGGCCGCGATGAAGAGTACCCCAGTTTCATCCGGGCGCTCGGGACCACCGAGTCGGTCAAGCAATCGACGACCTCGAAGGTGCTCGAGAGCCTCCGGCAGAAGGATTTCGGGGCGCTAACGCCGAACCTCGATGACCTGTACAAGCGGCTGAACATGCGCGTCGAGGCGGTCGACGCCTGGCGGTACTTCATGGCCGACACCCGGTCGCACCTGATCCAGACGTTCAGCGAGATGTACCTCATCGGTCGGGAGATGGGCGGCGATCCGCGGGTGCTCGGCGAGCTGATCTCGGAAAATATGAACGAGATCCTCCAGCTGCGCGAGCAGCGCCAGCAGGCAACGACGACGCTGATCGGGCTGTTGTACGGGATCACCGCCGCCTCGACCTTTGCGTTCTTTATCGGCCTGGAGGTGGTCAGCATCCTCTCGAACATGGACATCGAGTTCGACACGAGCGCCGGCTTCGACGCCGGGCAGCTCATCCAGACCGAGGCGTACAACATCCCGCTGATCGAGTCGCTGCTGGTCGGCGTGATCGTGTTCTCGGCGCTGCTGTCGGCGATGATGATCCGGACCGTCGACAACGGGCACAAAATAAACGCCTACATGCACTTCGTCATCTTACTCTGGCTGTCTGCGCTCATCGCGATCATCACCCGGAACGTCGTCGGCGTGTTCCTGTCAGTCTGAGCGGCGTTCCGCCCACGGCGGACGACCACGCTACAGTTATGTGATCGCCGGTCGTACGGACGAGCATGACACACGCAGCGATCGTCGGCGGCGGTCCGGCGGGACTGAGCGCGGCGCTGTTTCTCGCGAAAAACGACATCAAGGCGACGGTGTTCGACACCGACGACACCTGGATGCACATGTCTCACCTGTTCAACTACCCGGGGATCGGCTCGCAGGACGGCACGGCCTTTCTCGAGACGCTGCGTGGCCAGGTCGACAGCTTCGGCGCGACCCGCGAGCAGGGCACCGAGGTGACCGGCGTCACGAGCACGGAGGACGGGTTCGTCGTCACCGGCGAGGGCGAGGACGGAGAGGCGGAGACGGAGGCCGAGTACCTGATCCTCGCGACCGGAGCCGACCGCGAGCTGGCCGACCGGCTCGGCTGCGGGCTGGACGAGGAGGGTGTCGTCGAGGTGGACGTGACCATGGAGACAAGCGTTCCAGACGCGTACGCGACCGGCGCGATGGTCCGGGCCGAGGAGTGGCAGGCGGTCATTTCCGCCGGCGACGGCGCCGCGGCGGCGCTGAACATCCTCACCAAGGAGAAAGGCGAGCACTTCCACGACTTCGACACTCCCGAGGACGCCGTCGAGGCGTTCGGCGCCGCCGACTGAGACACCCGGGAGGAGACGGACCAGTCGAGCCAACTCCGGGTGTTCCGTGGGCCGCGCTCCGATCACAACTCGCCGGCGGACCCGCTGTCCGGACGGACGGGGGTGCCGAGGCCGAATCGGGATCGGCGGAACATCGGCCGGGGAGTCCACGACAGGACCGCCGACTGTCGCGGTTGTGGACGCGTATCAGGCCGTCGACTCCGGGGTGAGGGCGGGCAGTCCGACGTACCAGTACCAGACAACGCCGCCGGCCGTCGCGAGGACGTAGGCCGTCGTCACCCACAGGGGCGAGTAGCCACCGAGCGCGACCAGAGCCACCGCGCCGACGCCGGCGAGCAGCTCGCCGACGAGCAAGGTTGCCGACAGACCGGTCGGAGTCTGTGCCTGTAACTCGGCGGCCGTGACCGTCCGAACTCCGATGAGAGCCGTCGTCAACAGCGCCCACGTGAGCACGGGCAGTCCGAAGACGGTCAACACCGTCGGCTCGAGCCACGACGCTGTCGAGACGACAGTCGGCCAGCCGACGATTCCCAGGCCGAGCCACGCGACGCTTCGCCACAGCTCCTCGCGCACGATCCGTTGCCGTTGCAGGTCTATGATTGCGTTTTTTCCCGTGTTTATTTAATCCATCTCGTCGGATTTCGTGCACGGAGACGCCGACACGGCTGCCGGAGTTTCGGTCGCTCGTGAGGCCGTTGGATTCGCGATCGTACTGAGAGGCCGCTGATCGCATTCCGGTCTCTTATTTTCGTGCTCGGGAAAATCAGCTCAGTGCCCCGGAGTCGCCGTCTGAGCGCCGGCGCGGGGACGGCAGACACGAGCCAGAGTGGCGCTTAGGAAGACCGCGTGTAACTCAGCCGTCGACGCCGACGGTGGTCGCCGCGATCGCCGCTTCGAGATCCGGTCGCTCGAAGTCACCGGCGACGGTCACGACGGTCCCGTCCTCGACCCACGCGGCGGCCGTCCAATCGGCAGTACTCGTCAGGACGACCTCGCGGTCGCCGATCGTCACGACGCTCGTTTCGGCGTCGGTCTCGACGCTCACCGCTGTGTCGAACTCGATCTCGGTGTCGAGGGCGGCCTCGAGCGCGGCCTCGATGTCGGTCCCGGGTAGCTCAGAGACTGTCGTTTCCTCGAGCCACGCCGGCGCCGGTCGCTGGCTTACCGCGAGGGTCCGCTCGCCGGCCGTGTAGACCGCGGTCGCCGCGGTTGTCTCGAAAGAGTCGGTCGGGAACGAGACGCCGGGGATCGACAGGGCCCCGCTCGTCGTTGTGGCGCTCGCGCGCTCAAGGGTCCATGAGTCGTCCGGAACCGCCGTCTCGAACGGCGTCGCATCATCGATCGCGGCGGGCGTCTCGGCGGTCGTCGTCGCTGCGGTCAGGTTCGCGAGCTCGGTCGTTCCGCGGGGCTCGAACGTGCTGTCGGCCGGCGAGACGTCGAACCGCGTGTCGGTCACGTCGACGGTAACCGTCCCGCCCGGGGCTGTTGTCACCTGCCTGAGGATCTCGTCGGTCTCGACGCTGGTGTACAGCCGCGTCTCGCCGTCGAACTCGGGGTTGGTGATCAGCAGCTCGTGTGCCTCCTCGCCGTCGACGGTGGTGGTGCCGACGAGTTGGACGGAGGTCTCGTTGGCGACGGCCTCGAGATCGCCGGTCAGCGCCTCGATGCTCTCGTACTCCTCGAGGTCGTCGATCCCCTCGGGGAGCGCCTCGTTGAGTTCGGCTCGAACCTCCTCGGCGGTCGTCCGGTCGAACTCGCCGTTTTCGAGCGCCGCGGCGCGGCTCGACAGCTCGTCCGCGGCGTCCTCGGACAGGAAGTCGTCGAAGGCCCCGTTCGCGACGGCGGTCAGGAACTCATCGGCGAACGCCTCGACGGTGCTCTCGTTGAGCTCCGCGGGCAGCTCACCGTCGAACTCGAAGGCCGCGAGTGAACTTCCTTCTGTGGCCGCCGCGAGCTCCTCCGCGAAGGCTTCGACGGTGCTCTCGTTGATCTCCGCGGGGAGTTCGGCTCTGAGCGTGTCGAGGGTGCTCTCGTTGATCTCCGCCGGAAGCTCGCCCTCGAAGGCGTCGAGACTCGTCTCGTTGAACTCCGCGGGCAGATTCTCGGTGTCGCCGTTGGCGAACGCCGCTGCGAGCTCGCCGTCGACTTCTTCGGGGAGCTCGGCCAGGGTCGTGTCGTTCGAGACGTTCGCGAGCTGCTCGTTGAACTCGGCAGGGAGTTGATCGCCGAACTGGGCACGGAGCTCTCCGACGGTCGTGTTGGCGTCGATGCCGAGCCCGGTCAGGGCCGACGACACGCCTCGTGACTGCTCCTCGGTGCCGGCACGGAGGGTAAGCGTCAGCTCTTCGCCGGCTCGCTCAACGACGCCGGTCAGCCCCGTCACCGGGTCGTAGACCCACCCCGTCTCGCCGTTCACCCCGGTAAGCACATACCCGTCGCCGTCGGAGACGTTGAGTCGGGCCTGCCGGTCGCCCGCGGCGGCGAACCCGACGGTCGCCTCCGAGACGCCCTCGTCGGTCTCGACGGTGACGACCGCGTCGCCGGCGACCGAGTCGGCTGTATTGTATTTTTCGTGCACGTCTGAGAGGATATCTTCACCGGACTGCTGGTCGTCGGCGATGACGAATCCGGCGGCGACAGTGCCCCCAAGACCGACGATCAGTAGCCCGACGAGCGCCACTAATTGCAGGCGTCCTCTGTTTCCAAAATCCATTATGTGTGTTACGGGACTGACCAGTATAAGCGCTTTGCATCTCCGCGGCGTTGCACGATCGAAACATTCACACGTGACTCGCCCCTCCTGACGGTTAGATGAGTGCTACAGACGGGGACGCGGCCGCCGACCGAGCCGAGGGCCCCGAGGATGGGGCGGTGGTGACCGTCGCCGACGTCCGCAAGGAGTACGACCTGGGCGGAACGGTGACGGCGCTCGACGGCGTCTCGCTCGCGCTCGCGGAGGGGTCCTATACCGCGGTGATGGGACCGAGCGGCTCCGGGAAGAGCACGCTGTTGAATCTGATCGGCGCGCTCGACACGCCGACGGCCGGCGAGGTAGTCGTCGACGGCGAGAACGTCGCCGACCTCTCGGAGCGCGAGCGTGCGCGACTGCGGGGGACCGAGGTCGGGTTCGTCTTCCAGACGTTCAACCTCATGCCCCGCCTGACGGCGGTCGAGAACGTCGCGCTCCCGCTCGTGTTCTCGGGGCGGACCCGGGAGGACCGCCGCGAGCGCGCGGAGACGCTGCTCTCAGAGGTCGGGTTGGGCGACCGGCTCGGTCACCTGCCCAAAGAACTGTCCGGGGGGCAGCGCCAGCGGGTCGCGATCGCGCGGGCGCTCACGGCCGACCCGGAGATCATCCTCGCGGACGAACCCACGGGAAACGTCGACACCGACACCGGCGCGGAGATCATGGACCTGCTGGCGGCGGCGAGGGACCGCGGGAACACGATCCTGCTCGTGACCCACGAGCGCCGGATCGCGGAACACGCCGATCGGATCGTCCACGTCACCGACGGCGCAATCGAGGCCATCGAGCCTGTTGAGGCCGGCGAATGAGGCTGCGAGACAGCCTCCGGCTGGCCGGACGATCCCTCGCCGGACACCGCCTGCGCTCCGCGCTGACGGTCGCCGGGATCGTGATTGGGATCTCGACGGTGGTGATCTTCGCGAGCTTCGGGACGAGCGTCCAGACCGATGTCGTCGGCGAGTTCGAGGACACGGCCGCCAGCGAGATCATCGTCACGAGCGGTGACGTCGGATTCGGGGACGGCTCCGGCGGGCCCCCGATCCCGACGGACCTGCTCGATGGGATCCCAGCGGTGACCGATTACGACGTCGAGCAGCTCAGGGGAATCGACGGGGTCGAGGCGGTGATCCCGAGCGGCCCGATCGACGCGGACGCGGTGACGGCCGGCGAGGAGACTCTCGCTCGGGGCGTCCAGATAACCGCCGTCCCGCCGGCGGCGTTCACCGACGGAGACATCGTCGCCGGCGAACCGTTCGAGTCGGGGGCCCGAGGCGAGATCGTCCTCACGGAGACGGCCGTCGAGCGCTTCGAGGCGAACGTCACCGTCGGGGATACCGTCACGGTCGATTACGCCGACGCCCCGCCCGAGGAGTTCACCGTCGTCGGCGTGACGGGGTCGGTCCGGGGCGGGTTCAGCAGCGCGTTCAGTCCGGTCTTTTACCTGCCGATCGAGCCGTACTACGCCGAGTACGGGAGCACCGCGCCGTCCGCCAGCCAGGGAGTCGAGCAGCGCGCCTTCCCACAGGTTACCCTCGTCGCGCCGCCGGACCGGGTGACCGACGTCCAGGCCGATGTCGAGCGGTACATGACCGAGGACTCGGACGCGATCCGGGTCGAGAACGTAAACGACGTCACCGTCCAGTCGACGGCCGACATCGTCGACGGGATCGAGTCGGTGCTCGCAGACGTCATCCGACTGGTCTCGGGCATCGGGCTGCTCGCCCTGCTGGTCGGCGCGTTCGGGATCGCGAACATTATGCTCGTCAGCGTCACCGAGCGGACCAAAGAGATCGGGATCATGAAAGCCACCGGCGCCCGGAACCGGGAGGTGATGGGGCTGTTTCTCGGCGAGGCGGTACTGCTCGGACTGGCCGGCGCGGTCGTCGGGATCCCCCTCGGGCTAGCCGTCGGGTACGGGGCGGCCGCCTACGCTGAGGTCGGGTTCACGGTGCCGGTAATCTGGCTGGTCGTCGCGGCCGGAATGGGCATCGCGACGGGCGTCGTCTCGGGGTTGTACCCGGCCTGGCGCGCCGCCCGGGTCGACCCGATCGACGCGCTGCGATACGAGTGACCGGCGACGGCGGTTTCAGGTGGTTTTTACATCGGAGACGGTTACGACACACATGAGCGATCCCGAGGAATCCGACCCCGACCCTGACCCCGACTCGGCGGATGCCGAGCCGGACTCCGCGGACGAGGAGACGGCCGACGCGACGGGACTGTTGGGGCGGGTCCCCGAGTCCGTGTCGGTTCCCGAGACCGTCGAAGAGGAGCTCCGCGAGCGGACCGCGGCCGACCCGGAGACGGCGGCCCGCGCGGTCGCCGGGCTCGCCGCCGAGTACGAGGAGCTCGCTGAGGCCCTCGAGGAGGCCAACGACCGCGCCGACGACCTCGAGTCGCGGCTGGCGCGCAAGCAGGCGGAGTTTCAAAACTACAAGAAACGCAAGCAGCGCGAGCTCGACGAGCAGAAAGAACGCGCCACCGAAGCGCTCGTCGAGCGGCTGGTCGAGGTCCGAGACGACCTGGCGCGGGCGCTCGATCAGGACGAGGACGTCGACATTCGCGACGGCATCGAGCGGACCCTGGAGAAGTTCGACCGCGAGCTCGACCGGGAGGACGTCGAGCGGATCGAGCCCGCCATCGGCGAGGCGACCGACCCGACCCGCCACGAGGTGCTCGCGACGGTTGCCGGCGACCAGCCCGAGGGCCGGATCGCCGGCGTCCACCGGCCGGGCTACGAGATGGCGGGCAAGGTGCTCCGTCCGGCACAGGTCACGGTCAGCGACGGCAGCCTCGCCGAGTCGGTGGACTCCCGAGCGGAGGGCGAGGACGGCGACGCGACCGGCGACGAGTCGGCGGGCCCGGATGAACTCGAGACCGACGGTGCCGGCGAGTGACCCGTCGGTAGAGTTGCGGTTTGATATATAGCTGTGGGTTCGTCTCCCCGAGATCGGGCGAAACCGCAAGACACAACACCGATCCGATCCCGTCGGCCCCGACGCGTCTAGCAACTTTTAACCCGCCGAGCCGGTTATGTACGAACAAGAATGACGAGCAACAAGATTCTGGGCATCGACCTCGGGACCACGAACAGCGCGTTCGCGGTCATGGAGGGCGGCGACCCGGAGATCATCGCGAACAGCGAGGGCGAGCGCACGACGCCCTCCGTGGTAGCCTTCGACGACGGCGAGCAGCTGGTCGGCAAGCCTGGAAAAAACCAGGCAGTACAGAACCCCGACAACACCGTCGAGTCGATCAAGCGCCACATGGGCGAGGAAGAGTACACCGTGGAGCTCGAGGGCGAGGAGTACACCCCCGAGCAGGTCTCGGCGATGATCCTCCAGAAGATCAAACGCGACGCCGAGGACTACCTCGGCGAGGACCTCGAGAAGGCGGTGATCACCGTGCCGGCGTACTTCTCCGATCGCCAGCGCCAGGCGACCAAAGACGCCGGCGAGATCGCCGGCTTCGAGGTCGAGCGGATCATCAACGAGCCCACCGCGGCCGCGATGGCCTACGGCCTCGACGACGAGTCCGACCAGACGGTGCTGGTGTACGACCTCGGGGGCGGCACCTTCGATGTCTCGATCCTGCAGCTCGGCGGCGGCGTCTACGAGGTCGTCGCGACCGACGGCGACAACGATCTAGGCGGCGACGACTGGGACGGAGCGATCGTCGACTGGCTGGCCGAGGACTTCGAGGACGAGCACGGCATCGACCTGCGGGAGGACCGCCAGGCGCTCCAGCGGCTCTACGACGCCGCCGAGGAGGCAAAACACGAGCTCTCGAACCGCAAGGAGACGACGATCAGCCTGCCCTTTATTGCGGCCGACGAGGACGGGCCGAAAGACCTAGAAGCCTCGCTCACCCGCGCGAAGTTCGAGTCGCTGACCGCCGACTTACTCGAGCGGACCGCCGGCCCGACCGAGACCGCACTCGAGGACGCCGGGCTCACCGAAGGGGACATCGACGAGGTAATCCTCGTCGGCGGCTCGACCCGGATGCCGATGGTCCAGGAGAAGGTCGCGGAACTGGCCGGCCAGGAGCCCCAGAAGAACGTCAACCCCGACGAGGCCGTCGCGCTGGGCGCGGCGATCCAGGGCGGCGTGCTCTCCGGGGACGTCGAGGACATCGTCTTAGTCGACGTGACGCCGCTGTCGCTGGGCGTCGAGGTCAAGGGCGGCCTATTCGAGCGGCTCATCGAGAAGAACACCACGATCCCCACCGAGGAGTCGAAGATCTTCACGACCGCCCAGGCCAACCAGACCCAGGTGCAGATCCGGGTGTTCCAGGGCGAGCGCGAGATCGCCGAGGAAAACGAGCTGCTGGGGGCGTTCAGCCTGACAGGGATCCCGCCGGCGCCGGCGGGCACGCCACAGATCGAGGTGACCTTCTCGCTCGACGAAAACGGGATCGTCAACGTCGAGGCGGAAGACCGGGGCTCGGGCACCGCCGAGGACATCACGATCGAGGGCGGTGTCGGCCTCTCGGACGACGAAATCGAGGAGATGAAAGAAGAGGCAGAGGAACACGCCGAGGAGGACAAGCGCCGCCGCGAGCGGATCGAGGCCCGCAACGAGGCCGAGTCGACGATCCAGCGTGCCGAGACGCTGCTCGAAGAAAACGACGATCAGATCGACGAGGACACCCGCGAAGAGGTCGAGGCAGCGATCGAGGACCTCGAGCAGACCCTCGAGGACGAGCCCGACAAGGAGGAGATCGAGACTGCAACCGAGGAGCTCACCGAGCAGCTCCAGGAGATCGGCAAGCAGATGTACCAGGGCGCCGCCGAGGGGGCGGCCGGTGCTGGGGCCGGACCGGGCGCAGGCGCCGCAGGTGCCGGGCCGGGTGCCGGGGCTGGCCCCGGCGCGGGCGCCGGACAGGCCGGTGCCGGCGCGGCGGGCGCCGGCGAAGAGTACGTCGACGCCGACTTCGAAGACGTCGACGACGAGGACGACGATGAGTAGCCGCCCTCGCCTGTCGTGTGACACTACAAAAAGGTAGCAAAATAGTAACTGCGACCCTCGACGCTGATGGCACCGACAGTCGAGACGGACGGGGCAGCTGCGCTGGTCGACGCACTCGCCGGCGGGGATCCCGACTGCGGCGCCGTCGACGCGGCGCTTGCGCGCAACGAGTTTTTCCTGGCCGTCTACGAGTCGATGGGCGTCGACCGCGAGACGCTCCGTGAGCTCGCGCTCGCCCCCGAGAACCCCCACGACAGCGACCCGCTCGATCAGCTGCGGGCGGGATTCGCCGAGGCCGCTCGCTCTCCGGGGGCGATCCGCGGGCGGCTCGACCGGCTCGCCGCGGTCGACACCGACCGGATCAGCGCTCGCGTCGGCGAGTACTTGCCAGCCGAGGCCACGCTCGGCCGGACCGTCCACGCGACGATCGACGGGTTCAACGGCGGGGTGCAGTTTCGCGGCGAGGTCGGGATCAGCGTCGTCGGCCGAACGACCGAGGACCTCCCGGCCGTCCTGGCACACGAGCTCCACCACGCCGGGCTGTTCGGAGTGCTCGAGGACCGGGCGATCGGAGAGCTGCTCGACGTGGAGGCCCCCGAAGCCGATGCCGTCGAGGCGCTCGTGACCCTGCAGGCAGAGGGGTACGCGATCACGTACGCGCAAGGCGGGCGGGCTCGACGCCGTCGGCGACGAGACGATGACCGCCGCCGTCGAGCAGTTCCGCGAGCGCGAGCAGGCCGCGTTCGAGACGGTCGAGGCCGCCCTCGAGGCGGCACTCACGGACGAGGACCGCGCGACGGCGCTCCGGGCGGCGCTCGTCAACGCGGAGGGCGCATACGCTCCCGTCCACTACGTCGGTGCGCGGATGATCGAGCTCGCCGACCGCGTCCACGGAACCGACGCGCTCGTGGCCGCGGCGACGGCCCCGGCGGAGTTTCTCGAGCTGTACCAGACGGCGGCGATCCGCGAGGGGGGATACCGGTTCGATCCCGCGGTGATCGACCGGCTCACGGCGGCGGTGCCGTAGGTCTCAACGGACCCTGGTCAGGCCTCGACGGCGCAGTTGTTCGGTCCCAACTCGAGTTCGAACGCCTCCTCGAGGTCGACGCTCGCCCATCCGAGGTTGACGGCGATAATCTGCTCGTCGTTCTGTGGCCGGGGCGGCAGGCCGGTCGTGATCCGCTCGACGAACGCGGCGCGCGGTTCCGCGAAGGCCCCGAGTTTCGCTCTGAGCGCCTCGAGCCGGAGGCCGTAGGTGCCGTCCTCGGTCGGCTCGGTGGTCGGGCCGGCGTGGCCGGGGGCGACAATCGGATCCGCGTCGAGGGCAGCGAGTCGCTGGATCGTCTCCCAGAGCCGATCGGCGGCGGCCTCGGCCCGCGAGGAATCCTCGAGATCGGGCCGGGCGACGGCGTCGAGAAAGACGCTGTCGCCGGTCAGGAGCACGTCGTCGAACCGGTAGCCGGTCATCTCGGTGGTGTGTCCCGGCAGGCCGAGCGCCTCGATCGTCCGGTCGCCCAGCGGGAGGCGGTCGCCGTCCGCGACCAGCGTCGCCTCGAAGGCGAGCCCCCGATCGGCAGCACCGGCCGGGCAGACCGGCTCGGCGTCGGTCGCCGCGGCCACGGCGCGGACGCCGCTGACGTGGTCGGCGTGGACGTGCGTGTCGATCGCGTACCGGAGCCGCGCGCCCCGGTCGCGGGCGGCCGTTTCGTACTCCCCGGCGAACGCGCGGAGCGGATCGACGACGGCCGCCTCGTCGCCGGCGACGAACAAGTATGCGAGACAGCCGCTCGACGGGCGGTGAAACTGGACGACGTTCGGGGTCAGCTCGCGGGCCTCGTTGAGACCCGCCCATCCCTCCATTCCCCGCTCGAGTGCGAGCACGGCCCGGCCCTCGGCAGCGAGAAACTCGGCGACGTACCGACTCGAGATCCCCTTCGCACAGGAGACGACGAGCGGTTCCACGGTGGGGACCTGGTTCGGGACCGTCTGTGCCGGGGTTCCGTCGGCGGCTAAAAACGCCGGGAAGGGGACGTTGACCGTCGTGAGATTCGGATGTGTGATCCGCCAGGCCTCGACATCGGCCGCGGGGCGGGTATCGAGCAGCGTGAGTCGCTCTCCGTCGTCGAGCCGGCGTTTGAGTTCCGCGGGCGTAATCTCGGGGACATCGATCCCGAGGTCGGGAAACTGTTCGTGCATACAGTTCCTACGGGCGAACGGCACAAAACTCCGCGGGCGACTCGCCGGTCGGACGGCTGAGTCAGCCGTCCTCGAAGTGCTCCAGCTCGCGGTCGAGTTGCGCGCGGATCTCGGCTTTGAGCTCGGGGTAACTCCCGACGAGGTCGGTCGCGGTAAGGATCCCAACAACGTCGAGCCCGTCCGCGACGACGAGTTTCTTCACGCCCTCCTCGCGCATCCGTTCGGTCGCAGCCCTGACCGTCCGGTCCGGTTGAACGGTCACGAGCGGCGTGCTCATCACCGTCTTTACCGGGATCTCGGAAAACGGAACGTCTGCCGCGTGGCCGGCCGCGAGGGCGTCGGATTCGGTGACGATACCCGTCGGGGCGTCCCCCTCGAGAACGACGACACTCCCGACGCCGGCGGCGAGCATCTCGGCGGCGGCCGTCTGGAGCGACGCCCCAAGATCAACAACAACCAGATCTGTCGACACCACCGCCTCGACGAGCACCGGACTACCCTCCCCCGAAGGCACGCGTCGGGACGGACGGCTCAGACCGCATCGCGGTCGGTGAAGGTGTACCGGCGAGCGATCAGCCCGTCCTCGAACTCGTGGATGTCGGCGAACCCGAACGCAACCCGGTCGCCGTCGAGTTCGCCGGTAAACCGCCCGCGAACCGCGACCCGATTGCCGTCGACGAGGATGTCGTGGACCTCGTGGCTGCCGTTTTCGAGCGGGCGCTCCTCGCGGTAGAAGGTCAGCAGGCGATCGCGCCCCTCGAGCACCCCCTGGCCCGGGCGGTCGTATCGGATGTCCTCCGCGAACAGTTCGACGAGTCGCTCGTACTCGCCGGCGTCGACGGTCTCGTAGTACTCGCGGGCCGTAGCCTCGGGATCGACGGCGTCGGAGTTGGATGCCATACCCGAGGGGACGAGTCCCGGACAATTAATCCTTGTCTGGCCCACGGCGGCGTCGGGAGCGGTCGGGGGCTGCGCTCGAGTCGGACCGCTGATCGGGTACCGGACCGTCCGCGCGCCTGACGGTGACCTCCCGGCGAGGATAGGGCATCTCGATGTCGGCCTCGGTGAGCGCGCCGTACAGGACGACGTTGAGCCGGTCTCGAACCACGGGATGAGCGGCGGGATCGTCGATCCAAACGAACACGTCGTACCCGACCGCCGAGTCGCCGAAGGCCCGCAGAAACACCTGCGGCGGGCGAGCCTCCGAGAGCGGCGCCGCGGTCTCTCGGAGCAGTGCCTTCACCTCCTCGGGGTCGGCCTCGTAGGTCACGCCGACCTGCGCCCGGACGCGGGTCGCGCCGGGGGCCGACCGGTTCGTCACCGTGGCGTTGTTGAGCTCGGCGTTGGGAACGGTCACGAGATCCCCGTCGAGGGTCTGGATGGCAGTGCTCCGGACGCTGATGTCCCGGACGGTGCCGGCGACGCCGCTCTCGAGTTCGATGAAATCGCCCCGCTCGTAGGTCTCGTCTGCGTACAGCGCGATGCTGCCGAAGAAGTTCGCGATCGACTCGCGGGCCGCGAAGCCGATCGCGATTCCGATGAGTCCGGCCGGGGCGAGCAGCGCGGTGACGCTGATCCCCCACACGTCGAGTAGCGCGAGCACCAGCACGGCGACCACGGCGACGTCCCAGACGTTCTCGACGATCGGCGCGAGCGTCTCGTCGTAGGTCCGGGCGACGAACCGCTCGATGATCTCGTCGCCAACGCCCCGGAGCTGCCAGGCCCACCAGGTGCCGAGCAGCGTGATCAACACCGGGAGCCGCTCGGCGACCAGCGTCGACGGGAGGAAGGCGATCAGCCCGGCCCAGGCGGCGTCGAGACCGGTCGCCTCGAGCCGCCGGGACAGCCACGCCGGGACCGGCTGTTCGGCGACCCAGAACGCCGCGGCGACCAGGACCGTCGCGGTCCCGACTCGACGGAACGCCCGGAGGTCGGCGACGGTCTGTGCCGGCGCTCCGGTGTACCGGTCGACGAGCCAGTCGATCCGCCAGACGAGCACGAGCACGACCAGAGAGAGCACAACGCTCGCGAGCACCTCGGTCCCGGGCGCGCCCAGTCCGGTCATAAGCCGTCGTACTGGCTACGGGGTCTTATGTTCCGGCACTCCGGGACGCTGCGGCCGCCGGACCCGGCGTGGCGGCCGACACACCCGCGGGGCTTTAGTGGGACAATCGCGTACTCCAACGCAACTGATGACACAGGACTTCTACGAGATACTCGGGGTCTCGCGGGACGCCTCCGAGGAGGAAATCGAGGACGCCTACCGCGAGGCGGTCCGAGAGTACCACCCCGACGTCAGCGACGATCCCGACGCCGAGAAAAAGTTCAAGACGGCAAAGAAGGCAAAGGAGGTGCTCACCGACGAGGAGAAACGGCAGCTGTACGACCGGCTCGGCCACGAGCAGTTCCTCGAGGCCGAAAAGCGCGGCGCGACCGACGGCGACCGGGCCGGAGCAGGTGGCGGACGCGCGGGTGCTGGCGGCATGGGCGGCGGGCCGTTCGGCGGCGGCGGAGCTGGCGGCTTCGAAGATGTCCAGGACATCTTCGATCAGTTTTTCGGCGGCGGCCAGCGAAGGGGAAACGGGAGCCAGCCCCGCTCCGGCCAGGACCTCAAGACCAAGCTGACGATCGACCTCGAGGACGCCTACGACGGCCTCGAAGAGCAGATCACGATCCCCCGACCACAGGAATGCCCCGAGTGTGGGGGCACCGGGCACCCGCCGGAGGCAGATTCCCGGCAATGTCCGGAGTGTAACGGCCGGGGGCAGCAGACGCAGGTCCGACAGACCGCGTTCGGGCGGATGCAACAGACCGCGGCCTGCCCGCGCTGTGAGGGCGAGGGGACCCTGTACGACCAGACCTGCTCGACGTGTGGCGGCGACGGAGCCGTCCGGGAGCGCGACGAGATCACCGTCGAGATCCCCGCCGGCGTCAGGGACGGCCAGACCCGACGGGTCAAGGGCAAGGGTGCCCCGGGCGAGCGGGGCGGCCCCAGCGGCGACCTGCTGGTCGAGATCTCGGTTCGGGACCACCCCGAGTTCGAGCGCGACGGCGACGACCTCCGGACCCGGACCGCGATCTCGTTCCCGCAGGCGGTCTTCGGCGACACCGTCGAGATCGACACCCTCGACGGGGCCGTCGAGTTCGACGTGCCGGCCGGAACCCAGAGCGGCGAGACCTTCCGACTCCGGAGGAAGGGCATGCCCCGGGCCCGGGGACGCGGCCACGGCGACCTGTACGCGACGGTGCAGGTCGTCACCCCCGAGAGCCTGAGCGACGAGCAGCGCGAGGCCTTAGAGGCGTTCGCCGAGGCTGGCGGCGAGGAGATCGACGTCGATCAAGGCTTTTTCGAGCGCCTGCGCAACAGCCTCTGAGTCGTGGGAGATCCGACTCCCGGCGCGAGTGCCGAGCGTCCCGAAACCGTCGCCGAGTTGCTAACCCGGGCACGGAACCGGGAGGGAGCCGCGATCGACGGTGAGGACCGCAGCGTGGCCTACGAGTACGACGAGCTTGTGACCGACGCTTGGAAGGCCGGCAACCTGCTCCGTCACTACGGCGTCAGGCCGGGCGCTCGCGTCGCGGTCGTCCCCGACCGGACCCCGGCGGCCGTCCTGGCTGTGCTCGGGGGACTCGCCGCCGGAGCGACCGTCGAGCTGGTCGGACCGGACGCGGCGGTGTCGGCGCGGCGCTAGTCGCGCCCCCCGACGAGTACGAGACCGCACCGGGCTGTTCGCGGCTCGCATACGGGGACCCACCGGACCGACCGGAGGTCGCGAGCTTCGAGCGCGAGCGCTGGAGCGAGAACCCAATCGGGCCGCCGGGCGACCGGAGCCCCGACGACGAGGCGCTCCGGAGCGAGGGAGTCGGTCACACTCACCGGGCGCTGCTCGGGACCGTCCGGGCAATCGCGGCAGGTCACGGGCTGGAGCCCGGCGATCGCGTGAGCGCGTCCGCCTCGCTCAAGACCGTCGGCGGGTTTCTCGGGGGCGTGCTCGTTCCGCTCGCGGCCGGCGCGACGATCCGATTCGACGAGCCCGGCGATCTAACAGTTCGGGACGCGGGCAGGGACGTTACGGTCGGGACGGTCGCCGATCGTCTTTCCGAGCGGGAGTGAACCGCCTCGGAGTCAAGTGGTTCGAGAATCTTTGATTCTCGTCATCACGGAAATCAGAGATTTCCGTACGACCCCGACACGCGGCCTGCTCGGCCTGTAGACGGCCAGAGGCGACTGCGGTTCAGCGGGTCACTCGCTCGTGGGGCGGATGAGATCCGCGAGCGCGACGAGCACGCCGAGTACCCACCCGATCGGGAACGAGACGGCGAACCAGATGAGCACGTGATGGGCGGCTCGGCGGTCGATCGGGTCGAGCAGCTCCTGGACGGTGCTCGGACTGGCCTCGAAGGCGGCCTGTGCCAGCTCGTCGCTGCGAGCGATGATCAGATCCTCGAGCGAGGGGTGAAAGAGCGCGGCGACGACCGGTGGCAGGAAAATTGCCGTCATCGCGAACGGGTAGGCCAGCGCGACGGTCGTACCGCGCCCGCCGGCCCGGTAGAAGCCGTAGGAAAGCGCCGAGGAGAGCACGGCGACCCCGCCAGCGGCCGCGATCGCCGCGATCTCGGCGTCGGTGAAGATTCCGGAGAACTGAACCCACACCACGCCGACGAGCCCGCCCCACAGCAACACGAACAACGCGACGACGCCGAACAGGCCGAGTCGCACGGCCGTGACGTTCAGCCGGCGGGCCTGAAACCGGATGAAATACCCCGTCAACAACAGCGGGTACAACACCGCGATGACCGGCACGCCGACGGCGAACCAGAGCCGGTAGGTGAGCCGCTCGCGGGCGCTCTCGGGCTCCCACTTCCCGAGGACGGTGTCCTCGACGCCGCGCTGGCGCGGAAAGAACACCTCCATCCAGGTCTCGTGGAGGGCGCGCACATCGTATCTGATCGCGCCGACCAGCCCGCGCTGGGTCCCGGTTGCCATCTATGCGACCGTTGCTGGGGGGTCAAGTATAGCCTTTCGTCTCTCAGTCCCAGGCCGCGGGGGCGAAGTCGGGGTGGACCGTCCGATCGGTCCGGTCGATCGCGTCGATTCGCTCGATCTCGGCCGGCGAGAGCTCGACGGACAGGCTCGCCCAGTTGTCCCGGATGTGTTCGGCGCTCGTCGCCTTCGGGATCGCCGTGACGCCGTGGTGCCGGAGCCATGCCAGGGCGACCTGCGGGGCGCTCGCGTCGTGGGCCCGCGCGATCTCCTCGAGGGTGGGATCGCCGAGCACATCCCCCCGGGCCAGCGGCGAGTACGCCACCAGATCGAGGTCGGTCTCCTCGGCGTAGCGCCGGAGATCGGGCTGTGGCAGGTACGGGTGGATCTCCACCTGGTTCGCGAACACCGGGTCGTCGAGAATCTCCCGGGCGCGGTCGACGTGGTGAGGTTCGAAGTTCGAGACCCCGACGTGGCGAGTCAGCCCCGACTCCGAGAGCGCCTCGAGTGCTCCCAGCGTGGCGGCGGGCGCGTACTCGCCGGCCGGCCAGTGGACGTACAGCAAGTCGACGTACTCGACCCCGAGCCGGTCGAGGCTCTCGCGGGTCGAGGCCCGCACGTCTTCGGGGGTGAGGTTGCTGATCCAGATCTTCGTCGCGAGGAAGATCTCCTCGCGGTCGACGTCGGTGGCGGCGATGCCCTCGCCGACGGCGGCCTCGTTGCGGTAGATCTGTGCGGTGTCGATGTGCCGGTAGCCCGTCTCGAGAGCCGTGCGAACGCTCTCTGCACACTGGTCGGCGTCGGTGTTCTCCCACGTGCCGAGTCCGAGCATCGGCATCCCGTCTGCGGTCGGCGCAGCTCGCGGCTGGGTCTGGTTTGGCATGTCTTGGCCGACACGGCGGTTCGGTAAATGCGTTCGGAACTCGCGGGTCGCGGTATCAAAAGTAAAAATTGTGGAGGAACCTATAATACACGGTTCCGTGGAGTGTAGGATATGTCCGTTGCCGAGCTCAAGACGGTCGAGTACGAGCGGAGGGGATCCGTGGGCGTGTGGACGATCACCGACTTTGCCTCGTTTTACACGTCCGGCGAGATCGAGGCCGGAGAGCGTCACTACCGAGAGACCGCCTCTCAGGCGGAGATGACCGGGACCGTTGTCGTCATCGAAAACGCGGAGGCGCTTGGGTCGGACCTACGAGAGTCACTCGACAGGATCAACGAACAGTGGTCGAGGCTGGGCGAGGCCGTCGAGGTCGACCGTCTCGCGTACGTCGCCGACGGGATGATGTCCTCGGCGGTGACGGCGAATCTCGAGGTCGACGTCGAACTGGCGTCGTTCGAGAACGTCGAGGAGGCGGTCTCGTGGGCGGGTAGAGAAGCGCAAATATGAGCCACGTCCACGCCGACGGCGCGGGAGTTCTCGAACGGCTGCTGGTGGGTGTCGGGTGGCTCCCGATGTGGGCAGAGCAGTTTTTACCGGGGCCGATCAGGCGTAACTTCGGCGCCCGGCTGTTCGTCCTGGCGGCCGTCTCGATCGTCGTCGCTCCGGGGATCGCCGTCGCAGCCTTTGATGACGTCCTCGTCGCGGGGGCGTTCATCGCCGCGGTGGTCGCCGTCACCGGCTTCCTGGGGTACTGCGAGATGTACCGCGCGCTCCGGCAGATCAACGACCGGGTGGCGCGGGTCGATCGAGGCGAGTACGACATCGAGTTCGGAACGGACCGGCCCGACGAGATCGGCGAGACGTTCAGCGGACTCGAACAGATGGCGGCGTCGCTCGAGCGCACCATCTCCGAGGCCGAGGACGCACGCGAGGACGCCGAGCAAGAGCGCGAGCGCGCCGAGGACGCGAGACAAGAGGCCGAGGCAGAGCGGGCGGAACTCGCCGCGCTGACCGATCAGCTCCAACGGACGGGCGATAGCTACCAGGAGGCCCTCGCCGCTGCGGCGGACGGCGATCTCACGCGCCGCGTCGATCTCGACTCCGCAAACGAGAGCATGGTCGGGCTCGGCGAGCAGATAAACAGGACCCTCGAGCGTCTCGGCGCGGCGCTGAGCCAGAGCCAGGAGGTGGCAAACACCGTTACGGCGAGCGGAGAGATGGTCGTCACGGTCGGAACGGACCTGCGAGAGGAGACGGTATCGGTCGCGGAGACGGCCGGCCGGATCGAGGATCGGACCGCAGACCAGCAGTCACAGCTCGAGTCGGCCGTGACAGAACTCGAGAACGTCTCTGCGACCGTCGAGGAGCTGTCCTCGTCGGTGACACAGATCGCGACACAGACCGACTCGATCGCCGAGCTCGGTCGCGACGCACAGGACACCTCCGCCGACGTTCGGGCGACGATGGACGAGACGGCCAGCCAGACCGAGCGGGCCGTCGAGGCCGTCGGGCAGCTCGACGAGCTGGCAGACGAGATGGCCGCGATCGTCGACATGATCGACGAGATCGCCGAACAGACCAACATGCTCGCGCTGAACGCCTCGATCGAAGCCGCCCGGGCCGGCGAGGCCGGCGAGGGCTTCGCGGTCGTCGCGGACGAGATCAAGGGGCTGGCCGGCGAAACCCAGGCGGCGACCGACGAGGTCGAGGGGCTCATCGAGCAGATGCAGGCAAACGTGGCCGAGACGAAAGGCGAGATCGGGGACGCACGGACACGGGTCGACGAGACAGCGCGGGCCACGAGCACGACGATCGAGGCCCTCGAGGAGATCGTCGAGCAGGTTCTCGAGGTCAACTCCGCGGTACAGGAGATCGATCGCGCGGCCGACGAGCAGGCGGCCTCGACACAGGAGGTCGTCTCGCTGGTCGAGGACGTGGCGGAGTCGGGCGAGGAGACGGCCGCGGACACGGCGGAGCTTGCCGAGACTGCGAAGGATCAGGAGTCGGCCGCAGAGCAGATGATCAGCTCGACGGAGTCGTTCGGCGAGAAGGCCGAACGCCTCGAGGCAGACCTCGCGGCCTTCACCGTCGCCGGGGACGAGCGGGAAGGAGACCTCGAGACGGTCCCGGGCGAGGCGACGGCCGACTGAGTGACGGCGATCAGTATCAGTACTTCGGGTCGGCGCCGGTCTCCTCGTAGACCTGCTCCATGATCGCGTCGCGCTCGGCCTGCCAGCGGTCGAGCCGGCCCGGATCGGTGGGGTAGTCCTCGTAGTGAGCGAGCAGCTCGTCGGCCAGTCGCTTCGTCTTGTACAGGTCGTAGATCGTATCCCAGTGCTCGCGGGTCTTGAGTGCGATTTTTGCCTTGAGCAGCCAGCCGACGTTCGCCGAGCCCGAGTACAGCGCCTCGGAGAGCTTCCCGACCGGGAGCGCGGCCAGCAGCCCCATCAGATCGTCGACCTCGGCGGCGGTCGTGAAGATGTTGTACACGTCCAGCGCGGCGTACCGGGCGCCGAAGTGCTCCATCACGCGCTCGTTGTACTCCCACATCGCGGTCTCGGTCGGGCCGCCGTCCGCGAGCGCCGCGACCGCGGCCTCGCCGGCGTAGGTCCCCCCGTAGGCCGCCCCGGCGATGCCGCCGCCGGTGGTCGGGTTGACGTGGCCGGCCGCGTCCCCGATCGCGACGTAGCCGGGCGCGACCGCGGAGTCGTAGGGTCGGCGGGTCGGCAGCGCCGCGCCGAGCTTGTCGTCGACGGTCGCGCCCTCGAACTCCGGGCGGGTCCGGATGTCCTCCCGAAGATCCGCGACCAGCTGCATCGGCTCTTCTGTCATCTGAAAGCCCAGCCCGACGTTGATCTCGGTCGGGGTGCGCGGAAAGTACCACAAGTAGCCGGCCGCTCGGTCGGTCGGCTTGAACACCAAGGCGTCCGACCAGTCGACTGGCTCGTCGACGTGGATGACCTCGCGGTAGGCCGAGCAGAACTGCGAGTACGTGACGTTTCGGTCGAAGGTCGTCCCCGAGAAGTCGACTTTGTCTTGCAGCAGCGACATCGCGCCGGCGGCGTCGACGACCAGGTCGGCGTCGTATGTCAGCTGCCGGCCGCGGTGGTTCGCCCGAACACCCTCGACGGCGCCGTCCTGTCGAACGTCTTGGACGACGGTCTCGTAGTGGATGGTTGCGCCGGCCCGCTCGGCCCCCTCAAGGAGCTTGCGGCCGAACTCGTGGCGGTCGATCACCGCGAGCTCGCCCGGAACCGGGATGTCGAGCTCCGCGCCGAGCTGGGGGATCTCGAAGCGGCCGTGGTCGACGTCGGTGTTGGTGATCGCCGGCTCGAGCTGGGATTTCGGGATCGCCTCGGGGAAGTTACTCGCCCCCTTCAGCGCGTCGCCGCAGGCGATGTGGCCGGCTTCCTGCTCGGTCTTGCGCTCGAGCACGACCACGTCGTAGCCCGCGTCGGCGATCGTCGCCGCGGCGTAGGAGCCGGCGGTCCCGGCGCCGACGACCACGACATCCCAGGAGGTCCGTCGCCGGCTGCCGGCCGCGCTCTCTGTGGTTGCCATATCGGTCCGTGCGTGCCCGAGGCGCAAAACTCTTTATTACCCGCTCGGTCCCGGGGACGGTTCCCTCGGGTGGATTCGCTCGGCGTTCGAAAAGGGTTTTGCCGGGACCGATCGTACCGGCCGACATGGCGGAGTACACCGTCGAGTTCGTCGGGACCGGCGAGACGATGACCGTCTCGGACAAGGAGACGATCCTCGACCGGGCCATCGAGGAGGGGATCAACCAGGAGTACTCCTGTCGGGTGGGGATGTGTCTGGCCTGCTCGGCGAAGATCCTCGACGGCGAGGTGGTGCAGCCGGCCGCCCGCGGGCTCACCGACGAGGAACGCGAGGAGTACGCCCTGACCTGCATGGCCCGCCCCCAGTCGGACCTGCGGCTCCACCGCGGAAAGTACCCCCCCAGTATCGAAGCCGACGGCGAGGAGCCAACCGCGGCCGACGACTGATTACAGCGACGCCTCGGGACGGCCCTCGAACAGCATATCGCGGGTCATCGTCTCGAACAGGTTGGCGTCGAGGGACTCGACGACGGTCGTCCGGGGCGCGCCGTCGGTGACGCCGTTTTCGTCGACGGCGGTGTACCCGCGGGTGAGCCCCTCGCGGTCGTCGACCTCGACGTAGTAGGTGCTCGCCTCCTCGATCAGGTCGGGCTCGACCAGCGCGGCGGTGACCGCCGAGTCGGGATGAGTGACCAGCTGCTTGCCGGTCTGGCTCTCGTTGTACTCTCGGACCGACGCCGTAATCGTCCGGTAGAACTCCGCCAACTCGGTGTTTGGGCCCTCGTCGATGGCCGCGAGCGTCTCGGCGCCGAAGGTCGTGTCCCGTTCGGTCAGCCCCCAGTCGAACAGCCGCACGTCCAGTTCATCGATGACGATCTTGGCGGCCTCGGGGTCGACCCAGAAGTTGTACTCGGCGGCCGGCGTGACGTTGCCCAGGCAGTTGACGTTGCCGCCCATCACCCAGACCTCGTCGAGCAACTCGCCGAGGTCGGGCTCGCGGCGGAGCGCCATGGCGACGTTGGTCAGCGGCGCGATACAGACGAGCGTCAGCTCGCCCGGATTCGCCCGGGCGCGCTCGACGATGTACTCGACGGCGTGGCGATCGCCGGAGGCGATTCCGGTGTCGGGGAACAGCTCGCCGCCCAGGCCGCCCTCGCCGTGGACGTAGTCGGCGTGGTAGTAGTCTTTCACCAGCGGCTCGCGGGCGCCCTCGTAGACCGTGACCGAGTCGGCGATCCCCGCGAGATCGAGGGCGTATTTGGCGTTCTCGACCTCGTAGTCGAACTCGACGTTGCCGGCACAGATCGTGACCCCCTCGATGTCGATCCGGTCGGAGGTCGCCGCCATCAAAAGCGCCTGCGCGTCGTCGCCGGCCGTGTCGGTGTCGACGATCACGCGGCGGGTGTCGGTGGCCATACCGGTCGGAGCCCGGCCGGAGACAAATACCTCCCGGTCGGGGGGACGCCACAATCCGTACCGTCGAGAAATCACCTCGAAGACGATGAGACGGGGAATGCCACCCGAGACACTCGAGCGGGGACCGTACGGACTCCGCGCGGACTGTGTCCGCCCCTCTGGGTATCGAGCCCAGAACGGAGGTTCTCAACCGACCGCTCGGGACATCGTACGTCACCCAATAAGTAGCCAAGCAGCCCCGAACGCGAGAAGAGCACCGAACAGAGAACCACCCGCGTTCAGCAACGCCCGGCCGCGGTCGCCCTGCTCCCACAGCTGAACCGTCTGATAGCTGAACGATGAAAACGTCGTGAACGCACCACAGAACCCGACCCCGACCACCAGAGCGACCTCACTGGTGTTCACTCCGGAGACGACCACGCCGAGAAGGAAACTCCCGAGCGTGTTCACGGCGAGCGTAGCCCACGGAGCTGGGTAGCGAGCGAGGAGTTGGCCGACGAGGTAACGGGAACTCGCTCCGACGGCGCCGCCGATGCTAACGAGAACGGCATCCATCAGTTACCACCTCGGTGAGTGATGTCAGTAGTGGAGAGCAGTGCGACGACCCGACGGCTGAGTATCACGCCACCGAAGCCCGTGGCGTAACTGGCACACGCGTACAGAGCGGCAGGTTCCGGCTGGGCCAGCGCGATGTCGGCTATGAACGTACTGTAGGTGGTAAACGACGCAAAGAGCCCCGTTGCAAGGAGATAGCGGAGTCGCTGTGAGAGCAGATCGTCTGCCCTCGCATCGAACAACAGAACACCGAGTCCAAAACAGCCAGTTGCGTTGACGAATATCGTAGCGAGCAGTCCCTCACCCGCCACCGCGCCCAGAGCGTACCGAAGATTCGAGCCAACGAGAGCCCCAGCGGCGATCAGAACCACCGCGGTGCCGTGTCCGGAGAGTTGTCCCTGGATCACAACTGCGTGACGGGTGGGGGTATTCGTTAACCCGGCGGTCGCAGGAGCAGACTCTGTCGACTGTCAGTACGACCGTGCTCACCAGAGGAGATTGTGCGGTCGTCTGGTTGGCAAGTGCTCTTGAGGAGTCGGTATGAGATATTGCTCCGTCTGCCTCGCTGGGCTGATCGTCGGGAGCCGGAACGGTTATGATGGTTGGTTAACACAGTTGGGCATGGCGGAGTCCTCGTCAGACAGCCCCCTCCACCGACTGGACTGTCGAGCGTTCCTGGCGACCGGAGCCGCGGTCGGCATCGCGGGCTGTACGGATGTGCTCGGCGACGACGAGACCGAGATCACGGACTGGCACGATCTCGCCGCCGTTCGGGAGGATCTCGACGGCGAGTACGCGCTCGCGACGGACCTCGACGCCCGGACGGCGGGTTACGACGAGCACGTCGGTGACCCCGAGCAGGGGTGGGCGCCGATCGGCGAGTACGACTCCGAGGCTGCCACGGAGTTTACCGGTGCGTTCGACGGCCGAGGCAACGAGATCGCCGACCTGCGAATCGACCCCCCGGAGATCGACTCCGTCGGACTGTTCGGCGTGTCCGAGGGCACCGTCGAGAACGTTCGACTCACCGGCTCCGAAGTTACCGGCAGGGGTGGTGTCGGCGGGCTCGTCGGAGAGATCACCGGCGGCAGCGTCTCGGGGTCAGTCGTACGCGAGGGACCCGTCGCTGGGGAGTTCGGCGTCGGCGGGCTCGTTGGGGTCACCGCACGCGGCGACGTGTCGACATCGGCCGTACGCGGAGGAACCGTCGCCGGTCGGGAGGCCGTCGGCGGGCTCGTCGGCGACATCGTCAACCGTAACGAGGTGTCCGCGTCGTTCGTGCGCGGGGCTACGGTCACCGGCGAGACGGCGGTCGGGGGCTTCGCCGGGCACAACAGGTTCCGCAGCGAGGTGCGAGGAGCGTGGGCCGCAGGGGAGGTGACCGGCGACGCTCGGGTCGGCGGGTTCCTCGGGAGGCAGGACAGGGCGGTAACGGCGGGGTACTGGGACACCGAGCGGACCGACCAGACGGCGGGAATCGGCGACGGCACCGGCGACGTGGTCGGGCTCACCACCGCGGCGATGCAGGGGGCAGCGGCTGCCGAACGGATGGCCCGGCTGGACTTCGAGGACACCTGGGTCGTCCGGACCGACCCCGAGGGCTATCCTGCCCTTCGGTGACCGGTCAACCGGCGCGAAGCGAGCGTCGGCGTTGCTCGCTGACGCGGGTCTCCACGCGGTGACCTCGGATCTCAGTGATCCGCGCACGTGGACGACCGCAAGCGACGTCAGATCAACGGAGAGCCGACGGCATACACGTTGACCGTGGCGTGGGCGAGTGCCGGCGCCGGTATCGTCCCGTGGCGGTGATACAGATACCCGAGCAGACAGCCTTGCGGAAACAGGAAGACCGCCGTCAGAACCATCGAGAAGGCGGTTCCGATGTAGAACAAAAGCGGGTACAGCAACGCGAAAGCCGTGCCGGAAACGAGTATCGCTCCGGGTGCAGACAGCGCGGTGTTGGCGTGGTCCTGCAGGACTCCGCCGAAGAACGCCTCCTGAGCCGGCGGCGTCAGCAACACCGCGCCGACGAAGGGTGCAACTACGCCCGGGGCCACAGAGGGATCGAATCGTAACGCGTTGGAAACGGTCTCGATCGAACCGTTCGAGTCGGCGCGGTTTCCCCGGACGGGCTCGGTGAGTGGGCCGAATCCCCCGGACGGCCGATCGGTCGGCTGTTCGGTCGATATGAACGGGCTTTTTTTAGATCGTGCTGTATCGTGTTGCTATGCAGAGTCAGAAGAACGTGTTGCTCGTCGTGCTGGACTCGGTTCGGGCCGGGAACACGAGTCTCCACGGCTACGGGCGGGAAACGACCCCGTTTCTCGAGTCGTTTGCTGACCGTGCGACGGTATACCGGCAAGCCCGGGCGCCGGGCATCCACAGCATCGCCAGTCACGTCAGCATGTTCACCGGTACCCCCGTCGAGAAACACAGTGCGATCCACCACACCGCACAGATCGACCCCACGAAGACGGTCTGGCGCGAACTCGGCGACCGGTTCGGGTACGCGACCGGGCTGTTCACGAACAACCGGATCGTGGCTAGCGCATCGAACCTGAGCGACGCGTTCGACCACGTCCACCACCCCTCCTACCCGTTGATCAAGCGGCTCGAGAACATCGTCGACGAGACGGTCCTAAAGCGGCTGTACTTTCATATTTATAACACGGGCGCGCAACTCTCACAGGCATTTCGGCGGCTCGAGACCCGCAGTTCGACGGTAAGCCGGCTGTCTGCGGCGGTCGACGACTGGCGATCGACCGACGCCGACGAGGAGCCGGGCTTCAAGAGCCTGTACGGCGGGGAGTTCGCCGACGCCTTTCTCGAGTGGGAAGCCAGCCAGAGCAGCCCCTGGGCGGCCTGTATCAACCTCATGGACGCCCACTCGCCGTACCAACCCCGCGAGGAGTTCGACCACTGGGGCACGGACCGACACCGCGAGATCCAGCGTGGCGAACTCCCGAGCGTCTGGGAGACCATGAGCGGCGAGGGCTGGGATCGGGTGGCCGCGCTCGAGCACCTGTACGACGGGACGATCCGACAGGCTGACACGATCGTCTCGGATCTGATCGCAGCGCTCGAGCGCCGCGGGGCGCTCTCGGAGACGGTCGTAATCGTCACGAGCGATCACGGCGAGGCGTTCGGTGAGCGGAGCCGACTCGACGACCGCGTCAGGCTCCGCGGTCACAAGTGGGGCATCCACGAGGCGCTGACCCACGTGCCGCTCGTGGTCAGCTACCCCGGACGGACGGGTGGCCGTGTGGTGGACGCGCCAGTCTCGCTGACCGACATACCGGCCGTTGGTCGCGCCGCCGCGACCGAGGCCGACCCGGCGGCCGCGCGCCCGCTCGCCAACACCGACCGCGTGCTCGCGTCGACGTTCCAGCTCCGCGAAAAGAAGCTCGCGAAGTACAGTTCCGTCGAAAACAACCGTGCGTACGTAGGTCCCTGGCGGGCGGTCTACGAGCCGGGCGGAGACGGGACCGTCCGGAAGTTCGCACGGCACGACGACCGATCCCTTGCACTGCTGATCGATGGAGAAGGCGAGCCCGACCCGATGGCGGTTTCGGGAGGGGCCCACGACCGGATCGCACAGGCGTACGGACCGATCGAGAACTCGGAGATCCTGACCCAGGAGACCGCCGAGATCGACGACGAACTCGAACAGCGCCTCGAAGACTTGGGATACATCCGGTAGCTGCAGTCGGCGCGTCGATCGCATCCAGATGGGCTGATGCGACCGGCGCGAGCGCACGGTCGCGTCAATCCAGAACCGCCAGATATCCCCGTTACAGTCTCTGTGGCCCGTTTCGTGCCGCCGCCGGGCCCGCGGGACCGATCGAAAGTCTTGATACCGCCGTTTCGCAACTCCGAGTGGAATTGGACGGGGAGCGCTCGATCGACACCGAATACCACGCTATGTCCCAGTAATGCCACGAAGTGCCGAGCTCGATTTCTGGCGGCAGCTGGGGAAGGTGAGCGTTTCGAAGCTGCTGAACGCGCTCGGCGTGATCCTCCTGATCGCCGTCCTCAACACGGCCTTTTCAGTTGACGAGATCGGCGTCTTCTTCTTTTTTTACGTGGCGGTGAACTTCCTCTCGAACTTCGTCGGTGGGGTCGGAAAGGCAATCCGGAAGCGTGTCAGCGAGAAGGAAGGCAAACACCCCGAGTTTCTGGCCGTCGGGACCGTATTCGCGTTGTTGTTCCAGACGGTCGTGTCGACGCTCGTGCTCGGACTGTACCTGCTCGTCCCCGAGCAGCTGCTTCCGGACACGCTCCAGCAGGCCGACGTGTGGATCATCCTGAGCGCGATCTCGTTGCTGTTCGCACAGTCGATCGGCAAGCTGATGCTCAACTACAACTCTGGGCTGGGCTATCCGGGCCGATCCGAGTGGTTCGGGCGCGCACTGCCGGGCGTGGCGTTTCTGGTGCTCGCGGTCGTGATCACGCTCTTCGAGGGGTCACTCGCGGTCATCTTGCTGTCCGGAACCGCGAGCTACGCGCTGAGCGTGGTGATTATGTACGCGAGCACCCAGCCGAAGCTGCTGGTCCGGCCCACGCGAGAGCACGCCGAATCGGTGTACGACTTCGGTCGGTGGAGCGTCCTCGAGATGGTCACGAACAACATCTACAACAGCACCGACGTGCTCCTGCTGGGGCTGCTCGTGACCTCTGCGAGCGTCGGCTTCTACGAGAGTTCGAACAGCATAGCCGGACTGCTGTACGTTGTTCCCTACGGACTGTTCGCCGTGAGCAACGTTATGATAAGCGGGCTGGACGCCGAGGGCCGGGACGAGGAGATCGTCTCGGTCCTGCAGAAGATGTTGCGGGTGTCCTCGATCGTCCCGATCATGGCCTTCTTTATGTTCGTCGGCTTCGGGGAGTTCGTCCTCGAGCTGGCGTTCGGCGACGACTACGGCGACGCCTACTGGTATCTGGTCGGCCTGGCGCTGATCAAGGTGCTCACGAGCTACCGGAAACCCCTCCAAGGGGTCAACTACGGGACCGACAAGCCCGAGATACAGTTTTACTCGAACGTCTACGGGATCGGCGCGAATTTCCTGACCGTGTTCCCGCTGATCTGGTACTTCGGCGGGCTCGGGGTGGTCATCTCGACGGTGCTGGCCGGCTTCGTCCGGCTCGGGGTGGTCGCTTGGCTAACCCGGGAGTATCTCGCGCGGATCGACCTCCGGTGGTCGCTGTTTATTACCTACGCCACCGGCGTCGCGGTCCTGCTCTTGGCGGAGCTGATCGAGGGGGCGATCGATCCAAACGCGACCGAGTACCTGTTCCTGCTCGCCGGGTTCGCGCTCACTTACGTCGCGGCGAACCTCTCGCTGTTGCGGGTCGACCTGCTGAGCCCGCTCGGCCCGACCGACCCCGAGTCCGAGTGAGCCGACGTGTCACGGACGCGAGTGCCCAGCCGGTGGGGCGACGGATCCACCGCCCGCGGAGGTCAGCTGATCGCCGCTCGCGAGCGTCGACACGCGAGTGCACACAGCGTCGACCCGGCGACCGGCTCGGCCGGATCGCTCGTCGAAGGCCGCTACTGGCTCACGAGCCCGTTCGACCGAACCGCCGCGCGATCCCGGATGACCGACCGGGGTGAGGCCCGAGGCGCCCCTCAGTCCCGCGCTCAGAGGTGGCCGAGTTCGTCGAGCCGGTCTGCGATCTGTGCTTCTTCGCTGCTCGTGAGCGGGATACTGTACTCTTCGTCCGGTCGGTCCTCGAGCAGTCCCGCGTCCTCGAGCGCCGCGAGCACCCGTTCGACCCCGGCGTCGATCGAGTCTGTCTCGGTGTCGACGACCACGTCCGGATGCAGCGGCGGCTGGAACGGGTGGCTGATCCCAGTGAACTTCGCTATGGCGCCCTCGCGGGCTTTCTCGTAGAGGCCCTTCGGGTCGCGCCGCTCAGCAGCCTCGAGGGAGCATTTGACGTACACGAGCACGAACGCTCCCTCGCTTTCGATGATCTCGCGGGCCTGTTTCTGCGCGTCCCGGAAGGGGGTGATCATCCCGACGATCACGGGGACCTCGTTTTTGTTCAACAGTCCCGCGATGTAGGCGGTTCGGCGGTTGTTCGTCCGTCGGTCCTCCCGCGAGAAGCCCAGATCCGGGTGCAGGTGCGAGCGGATGTCGTCGCCGTCCAGGTTCTCGATCGGATACCCCCGCTCGACGAGCCGGGTCTCGACCCGACTGGCGAGTGTCGACTTCCCCGCGGCCGGCCGTCCCATGAACCACAGCGTGAACATCGTCTACTCTAGTGCCCGCTCGAGTGACAACACCGTTTCGGCCACCTCCGGGCGCATCAGCTCCGGGAGCGGACGCTCGCCGGCGTCGATCGCCTCTCGCAGGGCCGTCCCGGAGGGCTCGACGCGGTGGCGCCGGTCGTGCGGACAGACCTTCTCTGAGACGATTCCATCACAGATCTGACAGTAAAACGCGTAGTGGTAGGCGAGTACCTCGATGCCGATCTGGTCGAGTTCCTCAAGCAGCGCCTGGGCGGCGAAATCTTCGTAGTAGTCGCCGACCCCGGCGTGGTCCCGGCCGACGACGAAGTGGGTGCACCCGTAGTTTTTCCGCACAAGCGCGTCGAAGACCGCCTCTCGCGGCCCGGCGTACAGCATTCGGGAGTTGAACGTCGCCAGAGCCACCAGCTCGTCGGGGTAGTACCGTTCGAGCAGCGTCTCGTAGCCCGCCAGGATCGCCGCGTCGCTGTAGTCGCCGGGCTTTTTCTCGCCGATTTTCGGCTGGACGAACAGTCCGTCGACGTGCTCGAGGGCCGACTTCTGGAGGTACTCGTGTGCCCGGTGGGGGACGTTGCGCGTCTGGAAGCCGACGACGGACTCCCAGCCGCGCCGTCTGAACAGGACCCGGGTCTCCCGGGGCGAGAGGTCATACCGGTTCTCACGGTCGATGGCGTCGGCAAAGGCTTTGATCGATCCGCCGAGCAAAACCGGGGCCTTCGCCCGGATCGCCCCGACGCCGGGGTGGTCGTCGTCGGTCGTCCCGAACAGCTGGGTGCAGGTGTCGGCCTCGTCGTACCGGTAGACGCTGTCGACGTCGAGCACCCCGACCGGCTCGCTGTCGGGGCCACGCAGGCCGACCCGTTCACCGGGGCTGATCTCGTCCGTGCGGTCGGACTCGACATCGAGGACGATCGGAACCGGCCACACGACGCCGCTCTCGAGGCTCATATCGCTGAGCACCTTCTGGAAGTCGTTGCGGCCCATGAACCCCTCGAGCGGGCTGTAGACTCCCTGTGCGAGGTTCTGAAAATCGTACAGCAGGTCCCGGTCGAGCGTGACTGCTGGGTACTCCTCGAATGACCCGCGCAGTCGCTCGCTCCGGGCGGCGTCAACGGTCCTGTCGACCAGCGTGTTGCCGTGTGGGTTGATCATCGTCTCGGTCACTCCGCGAAGCTGTACCGGGCCAGCCAGTCGTACTCGGCGTTTTTCCGCTCGATGCGTTCGATCTCCTCGTCGGTCCACTCGATCTCGTGGCGGGTCTGTTTTGGCGAGTCGAAGACAAACTCGTCACAGGCTGCAAGGTACTCCTCGGCCGGCTCGACGTCGAGAAACGAACACAGTCGCTCCATGACCCCAGGAGTATCCGCGATGAGATCCTCGTGGTGTACCCGCAGGAGTTCGTCGTCCTCGAGCATCTCCGCGACGAGTTCGACGTTATCGGCGTTTGCAAAGTACTTCTCGATGCCGTAGTCGGCCCAGACCTGTTTCATGTTTCGCCGGGAAGCGATCGTGTCGAAGGAGTTACGCACCACGTGGATGACCCGCAGCGGCACCGAGATCGCCTCCCGGAGTGTACCGAGCAGCTCTGGGCTGTAGCCGAGCCGGCGCGTCGAGGCGCCGCCTTTCTTGTCGCCGATCACCCGCAGCCGGTCGAACTCGCCCTGGTCGGTGCCGGGGACGTCGTAGCTGTATTTCGTCCACTCTCGACCCAGCTCAGTGAACTCGGCGTCGCGCTGGAGGATCGCCGCGAACAGCTGGTTCTGTGTGACCGGGACCCGCGCCCGGTCGAGCAGGCGCAACGCATCGAGTTCATGCGAGATCACCATCTCGGGGTGGCCGTTCAGTAGGCTTCCGACGAGGCTGTGGCCGGTGCGGCCGTGGCCGATGAACATGCAGTAGTTCCCGACTGTCCCGAACTCCCCGCGGTGATCGAACAGGTACGGCAGCGCCCACAGCCGCCGGAGCCCGGTGAATCGGTCACGCGTGAGTGCTGGAATTCGCTGAGGGTTCTCGGCGAGTTCCTGTGCCGGCGCCGGGAGCGGCAACGACTGGGTGAGGTCTGCGACCATGCTCGTCAGCACATGCAAGACCGACGCAAGTATTTAAAATGGTATCGAAATCGTGGCTGAATCCATCGGCAGTCCGACCGGTGCAGTCGGCGTATGCGCCCACGACGTTCCTCGTGTCCCTCTTTTCGGCCCCCGGATCCAGCTGACCGGTTCATCCGGTCAGCTCGGTGTCACCGTACAGTCAGCGAGCACACCCAATGCGGCCGTTGCAGGGTCAGCGGGGCCCGTCCGGCCGAAAAGATCGGGGTGAAACACACTGTACAGTCAGTTGGAATCGGGCGGGATCTGCCCCCGAACCCCGGCACGTAGGTGTCTATCACAGCAGCCCTACTGAACGAGATGTGTGTCTGTACCGAGTGGTCTCGCCGGTCTCAATCCAACGTTAACCCACACAGTCTCGTGTGCACACGGTGTCCTGGAGAGAATCCGAGCCAACAGCACAGCTACTGCGTATAGCGCGTGAACGCGACGCGATCGGCAGTTACGTTCGGTAGTCGATACGGTCGGTCATTCTGTCCGGCTGTTAATACAGGTCTCGGGACAACGGGTGGTAAGCCGAGGTGAGCTCGAAGCCATCCCACGTCTGATGGGTCGACGCCGCCGAGCCCCATCGGTACTACGCACGCTCTGCTCACCACGCCGTCCGTGTCAGTGTCTGTAAATTTCGGCCGGGCCGTCGACGCGAGGTCGGGGAGTGCCGTGTCGCCGGACGGGAGTCAGGACTCGAAGAGGCCAGCGTCCGCAGAGTCCATCACGGCCTCGACGGCCGCCCGGTCGGGGAGAGCCGGAATCACCTCGTAGTCGGTGCAAGCGAGTCCGCCGACGGCGGTTCCGAACCGCGCCGCCGTGGGAAGGTCGGCACCCTCGGCGCGGGCGACCGCGAACCCGGCGTTGAACGCGTCGCCGGCACCGGTCGTGTCGACGACTTCGACCGACGGTGCGGGGACCTCAACCGTTCGCTTGGGAGTACAGACGAGCGCTCCGTCTCCACCCCGGGTGAGTACCACGGCCTCGGGGCCCAGTTCGAGCACCGCGGCAGCCACCCGCTCGTCGGGAGCGTCGGCGTCGGGGGCGTACCCGGCAAGCGCCCGGGCCTCGGGTCGGTTGGGCGTGAGCACGTCGACGTTCGCGAGGATCGCCTCCGGAAGTTCCCGGGCCGGCGCGGGGTTCAAGATCGCCTCGGTGTCCCGTTTGGCAGCGAGCTCGAGGGTCGCGGCGACCGGCTCGTTGGGGATCTCGAGCTGGGTGAGCGCGACGTCGGCGGCTGCGATCTCGCCGGCGGCCGCCTCGACCGCCGGGCCGTCGAGCGCTGCGTTGGCGCCGGGGGCGACGGTGATCGCGTTCTCGCCGGCCTCGTCGACGATCACGAACCCCACGCCGGTCGGCTCCGGAACCGTCTCGACGACCGCCCGAACGCCCTCGCGGCGCCACAGCGCCCGGGCCTGTTCGCCGAACCGATCGTCGCCGACCCGACCGACGAAAGAGACCGAAGCGTCCAGCCGGGCCGCGGCGACGGCTTGATTCGAGCCCTTCCCGCCGGGACCCTCGGCGTAGTCTGCGCCGGTGACCGTCTCGCCGGGGACCGGAATCTCCGGGACGGTCATCGCCAGCCCCTGGTTGTACGCGCCGACGACCGCGACCGCGGGGTCCGAGTCAGTAGCCATCGCCGCGTTCGCCGGCGACGATCTCGACGCCGCTCGAGGCGCCCAGCAGGTCCGCGCCCGCCTCAAGCAGCGCCTCGGCCTGGCTCGCCGTCGCGATGCCGCCACTCGCCTTCACGCCGACCTCCGGGGGGACGCGGTCGGCGATGAACTGTATCCGGTCGACGGTCGCCTCGCCGCCGGCGCCGAACCCGCTCGAGTTTTTCAGGTAGTCGAACCCGGCCGCGACCGCGTGGTCGATCTCGCGGGCCGCCTCGGCCTCGGTCAGCCCGCCCAGCTCGAGCATGAGCTTGATCGTCGCCGGGCCGGCGGCCTCGACCATCGCGTCGAGCCCGCGCCGGAACTGCTCGTCCATGCCCGACCGCAGGTAGCCGAGGTTGCCCATCACGTCGATCTCGTCGGCGCCGGCCGCGACCGCGTCCCTGATCGCGGCCACCGTCCCCAGGCGACGGTCGCCGCCCATCGGGTAGCCGACGGCGGTACAGACCGACACGTCGATGTCGGCCAGCCGGTCGGCCGCGAGGGGCACCCAACAGGGCTGGACCATCGCGCCGTCGAACCCGTGGGTGCGACACTCCCCGAGAACCTCGACGATCCGGTCGCGGTCTGCGGTCGGCGATACCTCGGTGTGTTGGATCCGGCCTGCGAGTGACATCCCTCCGATTAACGCCGACCGAGAAATAAAAAGCCCGCCCCGAGGCGGCGAGCCGTCCGGTTGCGAATGGTAGCCCATTTATGTATGCGGCCCCTACTTACTGCCAACTGGCGTAAGCGGAAAACGGTCGTCTTCCCCAGTTTCCAAACTATGACCGGCCGCGTATACAAACTCCACTCGACGCTCGAACTGCCCCTCGAGGACCTCCAGGAGTACCTCGAGGACCCGTTGCTGCCGGAGGGAGTCGCCGACATCGAGTTGACTCGGCGCAACAACACGCTGATCATCCGGGCGATTTCCGACGATGACAGCATCGGCAAGTACACCCCAACGGCACAGCTCAAGGCGAGCGTCACCGAGAACCGCGTCTACGAGGACGAGCCCGAGACCGAGCCCGGCAAGCCGCCCCGGAGCAACACGCGACCGAAGTGGGGAAGCTTCGACGACGAAGAGGAGGAGATCGAGTCCGAACTCGTCGAGTACGCGTGTCTGAAAGGCGACCGGGAGACGGTATTGCAAAACACCGCCCTCCAGTACGAGATGTTCGAGGTGCTGTGTGAGATCGCCGAGCACTCCGAGAAGGGCGTCCTCACAGCCGTCGCTGCCACGGACGACACGCTCGAGGCCGTCCGGATCGTCGACGGCGACCGGCAGCCAGCCTCCGTGACGGTCACCGAGGAACCGGCCGGCGACGGCGAGGACAGCGGCGTCGACTGGCGCAACAACGAGTTCATCTGAGCCGCCGGCTCGGGCCAGGTCAACGGTCGTCGATCTCGGAGCGGAGCTGCCGGCGTTGCTCGGCCAGCGGCGCCGTTGCCGCGGCGAAGACCGGCTCGAACAGCTCCGCAGGGTCGGGATCGGGTGCGGCCTCGGCGCGCTCGACCGCCCGGTCGAGTTCGCGCTCGGTTTCGGTCTCGACGGTCGCGATCAGCTCGTCGGTGAGGACGTCGGCCTCGCGCAGGTACGTCTCGAACCGTTCGAGCGGGTCGGCCGTCCGCCAGTCGGGCAGCTCCGGACCGCGGTGGCGGTACCGCGAGGGGTCGTCGCTGGTGGTGTGAGCCCCCTGGCGGTTCGTGAGACTCTCGACGAACACGGGCGTTCCCTCGCGGGCGTCCCCGAGCGCGTCGGCGACGGTCCGGCGGACGGCGATCGGATCCATCCCGTCGACGCGGACGCCCTCGAAGCCGTAGGCCTGGGCCTTCTGGGCGAGCGTTGCGCTCGCGGTCTGGCGCTCCCGCGGGGTCGAGATCGCCCAGCCGTTGTTCTCACAAAAGAAGACCACCGGCGCGTCGAACACGCCCGCGAAGTTCATCGCCTCGTGGAAATCCCCCTCCGAGGTCGCGCCGTCACCGAGGTAGGCGAGCACGGCGTGGTCGGCTCCGCGATGGGCGGCCGCCATACCGGCGCCGACGGCGTGGGGCAGTTGGGTCGCGATCGGGACCGCCTGCGGGAACACGGGCAGGTCGTGGTCCGAGGTAAACTCCGGGTGTCCCCGCCGAAACAACAGAACGTCGCTCATCGGAACGCCGCGGGCGATCTGGAGCGCGTTCGACCGGTATGTCGGGAACAGCCAGTCCTCTGTGGCGAGCGCGCTCGCCGCGCCGACCTGGGAGGCCCCCTGGCCGCGGTAGCTGGGGTAGCTGCTCATCCAGCCCCGGCGCTGCAGTGAGAGCGCCCGCTCGTCGAACCGACGGACGCGGACCAGCTCGCGGTACAGCCCGAGAGCGGTCTCCTCGCTCGTCGCCGTCTCGGAGAGCGGGCGCTCGGCGATGACCCGGCGCATGCCCGGTGCTGACGCTCGGGGGGCATAATCCCACCGGCTCCACGCCTCCCCGTCGAGAGCCCCGCAGGTTTCAAGTACCGCGGCAGGCTCGGTGAAAGTAATGGACGACGACCCCGACGAGGGGATGCTCTCCTGGGACGAGTCGGTGTTCCAAAGCGAGCGGGTCTTCGAGATCGATTACGTGCCCGAGACCTTCCGTCACCGCGAGACCCAGATGGAAAGTCTCAAATACGCGCTCAAGCCGGCGGTGCGGGGCTCGCGGCCGCTGAACGTGATGGCCCACGGCCCGCCGGGCACGGGCAAGACCACCGCGGTCCAGATCATGTTCGGCGAGCTACAGGCCCGGAGCGACGTCCGGGCAGTGCGGGTGAACTGCCAGGTCAACTCCACCCGGTACGCGGTGTTCGCCCGGCTGTTCGAAGGAGTGTTCGACTACGAGCCCCCCTCCTCCGGGGTCTCGTTCAAGAAGCTGTTCTCGCAGGTGACCGACGCGCTCGTCGAGGACGACGAGGTGCTCGTGGTGGCGCTCGATGACGTGAACTACCTGTTCTACGAATCGGCGGCCTCGGAGACGCTGTACTCGCTGCTGCGGGCCCACGAGGAGCAGGGCGGCGCCCGGATCGGGGTGATCGTCGTCTCCTCGGATCCCGATCTGGACATCATCGCGGAACTGGACGGGCGGGTCCAGAGCGTCTTCCGGCCGGAGGACGTGTACTTTCCCACCTACGACGAGCCGGCGATCGCCGACATCCTCGACGAGCGGGTCACGCGGGGCTTTCAGAACGGCGCCCTCGAGACGACGGTCCTCGATCGTGTCGCGGAGCTGACCGCCGACAAGGGCGGGGACCTGCGCGTCGGGATCGACCTCCTCCGGCGGGCGGGACTGAACGCCGAGATGCGCGGGAGCACGACCGTCGCCGCCGAGGACGTCGAGGAGGCCTACGAGACCTCGAAACACGTCCACCTCTCGCGGCGGCTCCAGGGACTGTCCGAGTCCGAGCGGGCGCTGGTCGCCGTCGTCGCTGACCACGACGGCGAGCGGGCCGGCGCCGTCTACGAGGCCTTCGACGAGCGAACCGACCTGGGCTACACCCGCTACTCCGAGATCGTCAACAAGCTCGACCAGTTGGGGATCATCGACGCGAGCTACGCCGACGTCGACGGTCGGGGCCGGACCCGCGAGCTGTCGCTGAACTACGATCCCGAGGCGGTCACCGACCGCCTGTAGCGTCCGGTCGCGCTCGAACCGACGGCCGCGGAGAGAGGCCACAGGAGCGACAGGGCGACGAGCATCGCGAGCCCGACGTCCGTGGCGACGCCGACCGTCCACGCGAGGGGTTCGGTGGCGGTGCTTACCGGGTCGTCACGGCACCAGCTGCGTGCCGTCGTCGTCGTAGACGGTGATCGCGTCGACCGGACACGAACGGGCGGCGAACTTCGCGTCGAGCTCGGCGCCGTCAGGTACTTCGCGGACGAACACCTCCCTCTCGCCGTCCTCGCGGCGCTCCCCGTCGACGAGAATAGCCTTGCCGGCGGTCTCGTCGCGCTCGAAGGCGTCCCACTCGGCGACACACTGGAACATGCCGATACACGTCGACCGGTCGTACTCGATACGCATACAGACATGTGGGGCCCGAGGAAGATAGGTCTGTGGCGACAGTCTAAAATGGACTCCGTCGCCAAGGGTAGGTGATGCCCGCTCTCGTCGCGCGGTGGCGCTGGCGCCGACCCTCGAGAGCGGACAGTGTGGCTGGCCGGTGCTGACGGGGCGTTCACCCCGTCGGGCCGGGGTGGCGCTCCCTCTGTTCTCCGATCGCACGGCGCGATGACCGACCGGATCAACGGAGCCACACAGATGTCACCAGAACAGACGGTCACGCCCTATACCGTCGAGGGGACGGTCGAGTACGACCGACTCCTCGAGCGGTTCGGCGCCGACCCCGTCACGGACGCACAGCGCGCGAAGTTTCCGGATCCAGTCCACCCGCTGGTCCGCCGAAAGGTGTTTTACGCCCAGCGAGACCTCGGTCGGTTCCTCTCGGCCGCGACCGGCGGCCGGGCCCACGCGATCGTCACCGGTCGCGGGCCGTCGGGACCGATGCACGTCGGACACGTCGTTCCGTTCTACCTGGCGAAACACCTCCAGGACCAGACCGGGGCGACACTGTACGTTCCGTTTTCCGACGACGAGACCGCCTACCTCACCGACCAGTCTCCGGCGGAGATCGACGGCCACCTCCGGGCGAACCTGCGGGACATTCTCGCGGTCGGGTTCGACCCGGCCCGGACACGGATCGTGATCGACACGGCCGACGCCGACGTCGTGTACCCGATCGCGGCGGCCCTCGCGGAGGACCTGACCCCGGCGACCGTCGAGGCCACCTACGGCGAGCCGCCGAACGTTGGGCTCTCGATGTACCCGGCCGTGCAGGCGGCACACCTCCTGTTGCCGCAGTTCGTCGCCGGCGCGCAGCCGACGCTGGTCCCGATCGCGATCGACCAGGATCCACACATCAGAGTCGCCCGCGACATCGCGGGCAAGGAGCGTCACCCGGCGACGAAGCCGGCGGCGCTGCTCTCGAAGTTCCTTCCGGGCCTGTCGGGACCGGGCAAGATGAGCAGCTCCGACGACGCGCCGAGCCTACTCTTGACCGACGACCGCGAGACGATCGCCGCGAAGATCCGGAAACACGCCTACTCGGGCGGGCAGTCGAGCGTCGCCGCCCACCGCGAGCGGGGCGGCAACCCCGAGGTCGACGTCGCCTACCAGCTCCTGCACGCCGTCTTCGAGCCCGACGACGAGCGGGTCGCCGAGCTCGCCGACGCCTACCGGAGCGGGGAGCTGCTCAGCGGCGAGCTGAAGGAGATCGCTGCAGAGCGGATCGGCGAGTTCGTCGCTGCCCACCGCGAGCGTCGGGCGGCGGTGGGCCCGCTGGAGACGGCACTCGAACCGTACCGGCTGACCGCGGCCGAGCGCGCCGGCGCGCTCAAGCGGGCGGGCTACCCCGACGGGACGGCCCTCGGCCGACCGGAGTGAGACCGGCCGGAAGCGAACGTTCAAGCCGCCGGACGCCACACGAGAACGTGATGGATGTCGGGGAGATTCCGAACGTGCCCGCCTGGCTACCCGAACACCTCCGGGGGGAGGGGATCGAGGAGCTGTACCCACCCCAGACAGAGGCCGTCGAGTTCGGGGCCACTGACGGCGAGAGTCTCGTCGCAGCGGTGCCGACCGCGAGCGGGAAGACGCTGATCGCCACGCTCGCAATGTTGTCCCAGGCCAGGGAGGGAACCGCGCTGTACATCGTCCCGCTGCGGGCCTTGGCCAGCGAGAAACGCGAGGCCTTCGAGGCCTACGAGGAGTACGGGCTCGATGTCGGCGTCACGACCGGTAACTACGAGTCCGAGGGGGGCTGGCTGGCTGGCAAGGACATCGTCGTCGCCACGAGCGAGAAAGTCGACTCGCTGGTGCGAAACGACGCCCCCTGGCTCGACGACCTGTCGGTCGTGGTGGCAGACGAGATACACCTCGTCGACGACGGCCAGCGCGGCCCTACCCTCGAGGTGACACTCGCGAAGCTCCGGTCGCTCAACCCCTCGCTGCAGGTGGTCGCGCTGTCGGCGACGATCGGCAACGCCGCCGAACTGGCCGCCTGGCTTGACGCCGAGCTGGTCGACTCGAGTTGGCGGCCGATCGAGCTCCGCAAGGGCGTGCACTACGGCGACGGGTTGCACCTGGAGGACGGCAGCCAGTCGCGGGTGCCGGTCGGACGGAGCGACGACCAGACGGCCGCGATCGTCCGGGACACCATCGAAGAGGGCGGCTCGACGCTGACGTTCGTCAACTCCCGGCGCAACGCCGAGGCCGCCGCGGGGCGGCTCGCGGGGACAACCGAGTCCTCTCTCTCCCCAGAGGAGGAGGCCGAACTGGCAGAGGTGGCCGACGAGCTGCGCGCGGTCAGCGACACCGACACCAGCGATGAGCTCGCCGACGCCGTCGAGCGCGGGGCCGCCTACCACCACGCCGGGCTCGCCCGCGAGCACCGCTCGCTGGTCGAGGCGGCGTTCAGAGACCGGCTGCTCAGGGTCGTCTGTGCGACCCCGACCTTGGCGGCGGGTGTGAACACGCCGGCACGGCGGGTGATCGTCCGAGACTGGCGGCGCTACGACGGCAGCGCCGGCGGGATGCAGCCGCTGTCGGTGCTTGAGGTACACCAGATGATGGGCCGGGCCGGCCGCCCGGGGCGGGATCCTTACGGCGAGGCCGTGCTGATCGCGAAAAGCCACGACGAGCTCGACGAGCTGTTCGAGCGGTACGTCTGGGCGGACCCGGAACCGGTCCGGTCAAAACTCGCCGCCGAGCCGGCTCTGCGGACCCACGTGCTCGCGACCGTCGCCTCCGGGTTCGCACGGTCCCGGGCGGGCGTCCTCGACTTTCTGGACGGGACGCTGTACGCCGAACAGACCGCGGACCGGAGCCGGCTCGAGGACGTCACCGACGACGTGATCGCCTACCTCGCGGCGAACGACTTTCTCGTCCGCGAGGACGGCCTGCGGGCGACGAGCGTGGGGCAGACGGTCTCGCGGCTGTACCTCGACCCGATGAGCGCCGCCGAGATCATCGACGGGCTCGAGGACGCTGCGGAGCCGACCGCACTGGGGTTGTACCACCTGATCGCGCGGACGCCGGACCTCTACGAGCTGTACCTGCGCTCGGGCGACGAGGAGGAGTACACGATGTTGACCTACGAGCGGGAGGCGGAGCTGCTCGGGCGAGCGCCCTCGGAGTTCGAGGACGCCTTCGAGGACTGGCTGGCCGCGCTCAAGACCGCCCGGATGCTCGAAGACTGGGCCGGCGAGACCGACGAGGACGAGATCGCGGAACGGTACGGCGTCGGTCCCGGCGACATCCGCGGGAAAGTCGAGGCCGCCGGGTGGCTGCTCGGGGCAGCCGAATCGCTCGCCGCGGAGGTCGGCGCGGATCCGGCCGTCCGTCAGGGGATCCGGCGGGCGCGCCGGCGAGTCGAACACGGCGTGCGCGAGGAGCTGCTCGAGCTCGCCGAGGTGCGCGGGGTCGGCCGCGTGCGGGCCCGGCGGCTCTACGAGGCCGGCATCGAGACTCCCGCAGAGCTCCGCGAGGCCGAGAAGGCTCGGATACTGGCCGCGCTCCGGGGGCGGCGAAAGACTGCAGAGACGGTCCTCGACAACGCCGGACGGCCCGATCCGTCGATGGACGGCGTCGAGCCCGCCTCCCTGGCCGACGACGAGTCCCCGAACGGGGAGCCTCCACGAGGCCGGAGCCAAGATGCGTCCGGCGGGGACCGGACCGACGAGGATCAGGACCAGGCGAACCTCGGTGACTTCTGATGGAGCTGGTCGAGGGGACCGCGACGATCCGGGACGTCGATAGCTTTCTCGACGAGCTCGCGGCGATCAGGGAGGCCAACGACGCGGTCGTGCAGGCGGTCGACGCCCGGTACGTCGTCGACCGGCGTCACCTCGAGCTCGCGACCGAGCTCGCCCGGCGAGAGCGCGCCCGCGGGGCAGGCATCGCCCGCGACCCGGGGATGGAGATCCTGCTGTACGCCGCCGGACGCCGCCAGATCAACCGGGCGCTCGAGATGGGCGTCTCGGCGGGCACGGAACAGCCGGTCGTGGTCGTCGTCGCCGGCGGCGAAGAGAGGAGCGCGGCCGACCAGATCCGCGAGCTGCTTGCGCCGGGAGACGTGCTCGGAGCCGTCGACGACGAGCGTGTTCGTGAGTTTTTCGAGATCACCGAGACGGAGGTGGCCGCGACGGCCTCCGGAGAGCTATCGGGGCTCGTCCACGAGCGGGTGGCGCTGCTGGTCGTCGAGCGGTGACGGTCAATCGACGTCGCCGATGTGAACCACGAACACAGGGACTGTGGCCGCCTCGACGACGCGCTGGGTGACGCTGCCGACGGGCGCGACGTGTTGGTTACCGGTCTGGCCGTGGGTTCCAATGACGATCACGTCGATCGCGGTCTCGTCGGCGTACTCGGCGATCTGTGCCGCTGGGTGGCCCTGTCGGACTGCCGTCGTGACCGACCGGTCAATCTCCGAGCCACGGTCTGCGATCCGCTCAAGGGCGTTCTCGGCAGTCTGACGGAGCGCGGCCTGTGTCTCATAGCGTTGCTCCCCGGTGAGTTGCTGGAACTGGCGCTCGTCGATCACCGCGAGAGCGTGAATCGCTGCGTCGTACCGGCGTGCCATCTCGAGTGCGTGCGTGAGCGTCTCGGTCGTCGCCTGGCTCCCGTCAGTCGGAACGAGCAGTCTGTCGTACATGTCTGGCCCCGGAACGAGCGGCGATACGACGCCACCGCGCGTAAGCATTTCGCGTCCGCAGGTCACGGATCGAGTTCACCGGTGACGTCTCGGGATCCGGTGAACCACGTCGACGCCCGAGCCCGTCTGGGGTGGTGACGCGGTCGCCGTCCGGGACACGCTCCTCGATCTCTGCTCACGACGGCGCCGACCTGCTCGGCCGCCGCCGACTCGTCGTCGGGAACTGTGGGCGTTCGGGAGCTGTGCGGCTGACGCGTCGGCGTGGAAGCGTCTCGTCGGGACTCACACCGAACGACGAAAACGGCGGATCACGCCAGGCTGACGGCTCCCCAGGCGACCATCGAGCCCACCATGAGGATCACGAAGAAAATCGCAATCCACTGTTCTGTTGTCATGCCTGCAGGTATTCGGGGCACGCTCGTAGTCGTTTCGATCGCCTGGAGATCGGCCAACCCGCGCGTCGACGACGGACTCGCCGCGCGGGCTGGACGAGTCCATGACTCGGTGTGACGACGTCTGCACGAAGCGATCGGCGGCGGCGGTCCGGTCTCCGCGAGGCCTCCGACCGCGGCGTCTGGGATCGCGACCGTGGCGTCGTACTCGGAGACATCGGGTGTCGTCGGAGACCACTTCGGCACGGCGCGTACCGATCGTCGCCTCCGCGCGGGTCTCGACGACCGCGGCGTCTATCGGGCGTCGGGTCGACGCCGAGCGCGGGTGCACAACGTGTGTCTGTTCCCCACCGGGAGGCGGCGTCCGAGCCGCGTTCCGGTCCCGAACCATTCTTGCCTGCCTGGCGCCGACCGTGGAGTATGACCACCTTCGACGCCGGCGGCGTGACCCTCGAGCGGCTCCGGGAGAACGTCTGGGAGATCCCACAGTCCGGAGGAATGCGCGTGCCGGCCCGGGTCCTCGCGAGCGAGCGGCTGCTCGAGGAGATCGGCCAGGATAAGAGCCTCGCGCAACTGCGGGATACCGCGCACCTGCCCGGCATCCAGAAGTACGCTCTGGCGATGCCAGACGCCCACCAGGGGTACGGCTTTCCCGTCGGGGGCGTCGCCGGGATCGACGCCGAGGACGGCTGTATCAGCCCGGGCGCGGTGGGCTACGATATCAACTGTCTCCCGGGCGACGCCGAGGTTCGGCTCTCCTTCGGCCGGCGGCTCCCGATCGGCGAGCTGCGCGACCGGTTCGAGGACGAGCGCGCGGTGGTCGCCGGCGACGAACTGGTCGCGTCGCCGGTCCGGCTGTTCGCAGACTCGGGGACGAAGCCGGTCCACGAGGTCGAGACCGAAACCGGCGAACGGATCGAAGCGACGGCCGATCACCCGTTTCTCACGCCCGACGGGATGGTCGAACTCGCCGACCTAGAGCCGGGGGATGCGGTTCTCGTCCAGCCGTTCCGCGGGCTCGAACACGAACCTCCGGCGGACGTGACGGTGCTCACCGAAGCGGACGTTGCCGAGGACGACGGCCAAGCGCTGAGCTCGAAGGGGCTGCTCCCGCTGTCGACCGCCGACGAGGCGTTCAACCGCCTTCTCAGGGTCCTCGGCTTTTTCACCGGCTGCGGGGCCTTCGGTGGCGAGGGAGAGACGCGGTTCTCCGGGGACGCAGATACCCTGGAAGGCGTCCGCGAGGACGTTCACGAACTCGGATTCGACCCCTCGGAGATCCGCGCGGCCGGCGACGGCAGAGCGCGGTTCGAGACGAACTCGACGGCCTTCCGGACGCTCTTAGAGGAGCTCGGCGCGCCTGAGGACGGGTCTGGGGTCGAGACGCCCCGGTACGTCGAGGCGCTCGCGAGCTGGCAGAAGGCGCTGTACTACGCGGCGTACTTCGGCGCCGAGATGGACGCGCCAGCCGGCGGGAACGCGGGTCTCGAGCCCCCGGCGATCTCCCGGACCCACACCGCCGAGACGGTCGAAGCCGGGCGATCGTTCCTCGCTGATACCGCCGCGTTTCTCGCTGAGGTCGGCGTCGACACCACTCGGAGCGCCGAGCGGGACGATTCGACCGCCGCCGGAACCGTCCGGCTCCGGCTCGAGATTGAGAGCGACCCCGAGAATCTTCGGACCTTCCTCTCGACTGTCGGCTACCGGTACGACCGCGAAAAGCGGCGCGCAGCGGTCGCGGCGATCCAGTATCTCAAGGCGACCGACGGAGAGCGCGGGGCGGGGGAGCGAGCCGACGCCGGGGCGCCCGCGCTCGCGGACGGCGGAAAGCAACGGCCGAAAGCGCCCGACAGCGGCCGCTCCGGCGAACAAGAGCGGCTCGGAGACCGACGACGGTCGGAGATGTCCTCGGAGCCCAACCTGTCCAGGGGGTTCGGCGAGTTCCGCGCGAGCCTCTCGGTCAGAGACACCCTGACCGTCGAGACGACGGTCGCCTCGATCGCCGAGTCGGGCGAGAAGCCGGTCTACGACATCGGCGTCGAGCACGACGCGCACAACTTCCTCGCGGAGGGGTTCGTCGTCTCGAACTGCGGGGTCCGGATGGTCCGGACGAATCTCACCGACGACGACCTCCGGGGCCGGGAAGAGGAACTGGCCGACCGGCTGTTCGAGGCGGTGCCGACCGGGCTGGGCGGGGGCGGCGCAATCGACGTCTCCGGCGGGGAGATGGAGGCGATCCTCGAGGACGGCGTCGAGTGGGCCGTCGAGAACGGCTACGGCGTGCCCGCGGACCTCGCACACTGCGAGGACGAGGGGCGGCGCCCGGAGGGAGACGCCGGCGCGGTCTCAAAGAAGGCCCGCGACCGCGGGTTGAACCAGGTCGGCAGCCTCGGCAGTGGCAACCACTTCCTCGAAGTCCAGCGGGTGACAGATATCTACCGCCCCGAGGTCGCCGCGGAGTTCGGCCTCTCGGCCGGGCAGATCGTCGTGTTGATCCATTGCGGCTCGCGGGGGTTGGGCCATCAGGTCTGTACCGACTACCTGCGGGAGATCGAACGGACCCACGGCGACCTTCTCGAGGAGCTCCCGAGCAAGGAACTCGCGGCCGCGCCGGCGGGGTCCCAGCTGGCCGACCGGTACTACCGGGCGATGGCGGCGGCGATCAACTTCGCGTGGGTCAACCGCCAGCTGCTCACTCACCAGACCCGGCGGGTGTTCGCCGACGTGTTCGATCGATCCTGGGCGGACATGGAGATGGAGCTCCTGTACGACGTCGCGCACAACATCGCGAAACGCGAGACCCACACGGTCGACGGGCGCGACCGCGAGCTGTTCGTTCACCGCAAGGGCGCCACGCGGGCGTTCCCGGCCGGTCGCCCGGAGCTGCCGCCGGCCTACCGCGACGTGGGACAGCCGGTGATCATCCCCGGCAGCATGGGCGCGGGGAGTTACGTACTGCGGGGCGGCGAGCGCTCGCTCGCGGAGACGTTCGGTTCGACCGCCCACGGGGCCGGACGGCTCATGTCCCGGACACAGGCCAAAGACGAGTACTGGGGCGAGGACGTCAGGGACGCCCTCGAGCGGGACCGTATCTACGTGAAAGCCGAAAGCGGTGCCACGATCGCCGAGGAGGCCCCGGGCGTGTACAAGGACGTCGACGAGGTCGTGCGGGTCTCTGATGCGCTCGGGATCGGCGATCGGGTCGCCCGAACATACCCGGTCTGCAACATCAAAGGATGACTCCTCCCCGTCGTGAGTGGCGGGAATCTCTTGGTGAATTACGGAGAATCAAGGAGAAAGCCCCGCCCTTCAGGGCGGGGATGAATCCAACAGTCGATGACACAAATCACCGACGATAACACGGCCTGATATTCCAACAGATGGTTACAATAGCGCACCTAGTTACAAAGGTAATGGTCACGGTGACTGTCACCGCGAAATTCCACAATACATCCCTCTCACGGCGGAAAGAGTGGCAACACGCCTCCCGACTCTACCGTGACACCAAGCAGTTCTGCATCGACGGATGGGAGAGTGGCGACTTCGACAAGTCCGTGACCACGGCCAGCATTGACAACGACCTCTATTCGGCTATCCAGAACCAAGCCATTCGAGAGGCGAAATCTGACCACAGCAAGGATGGAGAGGTTCGCTATCGAGAGAGCCAACCGTTCGCTGTCAACAACCAGAACTGGGAAATCGACACAACCGAAAACGGAACTGTCGTCATTGGTTTCCCCTGCGTCTCTCAGTGGTGGTATACTCCAATCGAAGTGTACGACGACATTTCAGACGACGTTCAACGGCTCGTTGACGGTGACGCCGACAAAACGCGCCTACAAGTCTACCGTCACGGAGACGACTGGTACTGTACCTTTAATATTGAGTACGACGCCAACACGTCGGGTGAGACACCCATCGGTGTCGATATTGGCGAACGTCATATCCTCGCTGTGACCGCCTACGGTGAGGATGAGTCAATGTTGGTGTCGGGTGGTGAGGCGAAGTACGTTCGACGCAAATGTCGTTCCCTACGCGAGTCGCTTTCAGAAGCGGGTGCGCTTCGCGCACGAAACCGTGTGGGTGACAAAGAACAACGTCGAATCACGGACTTGAATCACAAACTCTCCCGTCGTCTCATCACGTTCGCGGAACAGTTCGAGAACCCCGTCATTCGGATGAAAGACCTCGAAGGAATCCGTGAGAACAGTTCGTGGTCGGGCGTTCACTCGTGGCATTTCCACCAACTCCAACAGTTCATCACGTACAAGGCCGAACGTGCTGGAATCCGCGTCGAAAAGGTCGATGCGTACCATACCAGCCAGCGGTGTTCGGCGTGTGGTTCGATGGGAACCCGTGATGGCGACCACTTTTCGTGTTCGGAGTGCAGTCGAGGACGCCACGCTGACCTGAACGCTTCGGAGAATATCGCACAGCGGGAGGGTGAACCATGCACGGGCTAACACTTCGGGTGAGGCGAACCGTGCTACCTCGCTGGTTGAAAACCCAGTCGTCTTTGATGCCCGCTGTATGCGGGGAGGAAGGCCCCATTGACAGGGCTGTACGCGCTGGAAAGCACACCGTTGGTCACAACTCGGTGGCGACCTTCGACGTTCCACGCGAAAGCGTACTTGAGACCCGAGGAAACGCGCAACCTGAATATCCCCTTCGGGGAATCCTCGCCGTTTAGCGCGGGGAGGATGTCAAGTAGCCGGCTCCCGGACAGCGAGCACCTCGCGGTCGCCGTCGCCGGTGTAGACGAGTTCGATCCGGTCGCCGTCGGCGACGGCTCCGCCGTAGGGGGAGTCGGGACCGATCTCCTGTGAGCTCCCGGGTGCGACCGCCGCCTCGGGGCCAACCCCGGCGAGTGTTGCCCAGTCGACTGTCCCGGCAGGTCCCTCGACAGTGAGTTCGCCGGCGACCAGCTCCGGGCCCTCGTCGTAGGCGATGGTCAGTCCTCGATCGGTGGACTCGAAGCTGAACGCGGGCTCCGAGTCGCCCTCGAGGAGTACTGCGCCGAGGATCGCGACCGCAGTCACGCCGATCGCGAAGACGACAAGCACCGCCACGCCGGTCGCCTCGGAGACCGCTCGACGCCGGTCGACGACCCCGGTCAACATGTGTTGCCCTACGGCGCGGGCCGGTAAGACACGTGCGGTTCGGGCCCGAGAGCACAACGCCCTTTGACCGTCACACCCGAGTCTCGGCATGATCGACGAGACGGCCGCGGAGATCGAGACGATGCAGACCCACAGCTCCTCGATCGTCGCGATCAGGGCGGCCGAGGCGCTCGAGACGCTTGCCGAGCGGGAGTACCCGGCCGTCGGCGAGTTTCGGCGGGCACTCGAGCGAAACAGCGAGGCGCTCCGGCGGGCCAACCCCTCCCACGCCTCGCTGCAGACCACCCAACGAGAGATCGTCGCCGCGGTCACCGAGTCCGACCCCGACTCGGTCGCGGCCGCGAAAGACCGGCTCCGGGCCGCGGTTGCGGCCGTGGTCGACCGGATCGAGACCGGCAAGGACGCCGCCGCCGGGGCGGCCGCGGAGCTGCTCTCCGACGGGACGACGCTGTTGACCCACGACTACTCGACGACGGTGCTCGGGGCGATCGAGCGGGCCCGCGAGGACGACAGGGAGCTCACGGCCTACGTCACCGAGGCCAGACCGCGGTACCTCGGCCGGAAGACCGCCCGCCGACTGGCCGAGCTGGGCGTCGAGACGCGGCTGATCGTCGACGGCGCCGCCGGCGAGTACCTCCCGGAGTGTGATCGCGTGCTGCTCGGGATGGACTGCATCGCCGACGGGTACCTGTACAACCGGGTCGGCACCTACCCGATCGCCGCGACCGCCGCCGACGTCGGCGTGCCGGTGACGGTCGTCGGCTCGGCCGCGAAGCTGGTCGCCGAGGGCTTTCGCTTCGAGAACGACCACCGGGCCGCGAGCGAGGTGTTACGCGAGCCCGCGGAGGGATTCACGGTCGAGAACCCGGCCTACGACGCGACGCCGGTCGGTCTCCTCGAGGGAGTCGTGACCGACGACGGCCGCGTGGATCCGGCGACGCTCGCCGGCGAGACGGCCGGCGGATAGCAGGGATTTTTTACGCCGACGGCCGAGCACGAGGTGTGCAGACGCTCGTTGTCTGTCTCTATCGCGGCGATCCGCTCCCGGGCGGGGAGCCGCCGGTGATCGGACGCGAGGCCGTCGAGGGGCTCGTGACCGCGGCCGGCGTCGAGGATCCCGAGGACAGCCGCGTGAACTGCCTGCTCGAAGGGCTCCGGGTCGCGGACGATCTCGAAGACGCCGCCGTCGCGGTGTTCGCCGGCACCGACCAGCGGGTTGGCAGCGACCGGGCGATCGCCCGACAGATCGACGAGTTACTCGAGGCATACGACCCGTCCTCGGCGGTGGTGGTCGTCGACAGCGCGGAGGACGAGCGGCTCGTGCCGATCGTCGAGAGCCGACTCCCGGTCGACGCCGTCGACCGGGTCGTCGTCCGGCAGGCCAGAGACATCGAGTCGACCTATTACTTGCTCAAGCAGTTTCTCGCCGACGAGCAGCTGCGGAAAGGCGTGCTCGTGCCGGTCGGGGTCGCGCTGCTCGCCTTTCCGGCGCTTTTCATGCTGGTCGACAGCGTCGCGGTGTCGGTGAGCGCGATCGCGACGGCCACCGGAGTGTTCCTGCTGTACAAGGGACTCGGGGTGGATCAGCTGCTCGCGGAGCTGTCCGCCGGCGTCAAGCAGGCGCTGTACTCGGGGCAGATCTCGCTTATCACCTACGTGGTGGCCGGCGGCCTCGCCCTGGTCGGACTGTTCGCGGGCGGCCTCTCTGCGTCTTCCGTCGAGGGCGAGACCGGCGACCTGCTCGTCGCGGTCCAGTTCGTCTACGACGCGATCCCCTGGCTCACCGGCGCGGCCCTGATCGCGGGCGGCGGTCGGCTGCTCGATGAGTTCATCCGCGACGACGAGCTCGCGAGCGCGTACCTGAACCTTCCGTTCGCCGCAGTGGCGGTCGGGCTCGCGGTCCGGGGGTTCGCGGCGTACTTTCTGGCGCTGTCCGAACTCGTCGCGCCGCTCTCGGTGCCCGGGGTCGTCTACGGCCCCGTCGAGATCGAGTCGTTCGGCCTCTCCGCGGAGACACACCTCGCCGTGTTCGTCCTCGCGGCCATCGTCATCGGTCTCGTCGGCGTGCAAGTCGCCTCGTACGTGAGCGCCGGGTACGACCGCGGCGCCGGGGAGCAGCGACCCTGACCGTCCGGGGCCCGATCCGTGACCGGCTTGTGTCCCGGCTCGCAACTGCGGGCGTGAGCGAGATCGCAGACGCCACCCACGTCGAGGTCGTGACCGCCCGCGGCCACGAGAACGTCACCGGGCGCCACGAGAGCACGTTCGAGCTGACCACCGACGAGTATCTCACCCCGGCCGGAGACTGCATCCTCGGGATCGAGGCCGACCGTGCACCGGCCGAGTTCGACGAGGCGTTCGTCGCCGCCTGTCGGGACGCGGACGCCGAGATCACCGTCGTGCTCGAGGCCGGCGACCACACCGGCCGAGTCACCGCCCGGGGCGATCCGGCGCTTACCTTCGCGAGCGAGCGGAGCCTCGTCGTCCGGACCAGCGGGTACGTCGACGACCGGACCGTCGCGGTCGGGGCCGCGGCCGCGGCGGCCGATCTCGACCGCGAGCTGATCGCGGCGCTGGCAGAGGGGGCGTCGCTGCGGCTCGCGCTCGGGGTCTCACCCTAACGATTCGGCCTCGAGGCCGACGACCAGCCACCGCGCGAGGGCGGCTGCGACGGCCGCGAGTCCGATCGCGCCGGCGGCGTGAAGCAGCGTCGTCCGTGTCGCGCTGTCGACCGCGAGCAGGGCCGCGGTCGTGGCCGGGTGCTCCGGCAGGACCGCCGCGCCGGCAAACAGCGTCAGCGACAGCGTCGAGTACAGGAGCTGGGCGCGCTGTCGGCTCCCGGTGACCAGTCCGAGGACGACCCCGACCGCGACGGCGATCGTCGCAAACGCCGCCACGAGCCCAAGCAACAGCGCGGGGTTGGCGATCGCGATGTCGTTGAGCCCGAGCAAGACGAGCCACAGCGCCGCCTGGAGCGGCGCCAGCCCGGCCATCGCGGCGGCCTTGCCGTCGACGATCTCGGCCAGCGAGGCCGGCGAGACCCGCAACAGCTCGAGGGTCCCCCGTTCGAGTTCCTCGGTGACCGAGTCGACGACCACGGAGCCGCTGATAAACGCCGGGAGGAAGAGCAGCAGGGGCAACAAGATGGTGTAGGTGAAGCCAAAGTACGGGCTCTCGCCGGGCGTCTCGGGGATCGCGAGCGGCTCGAAGGACAGCTCCCCCAGCCGGTCGGCCCGCTCGGATCGTTCGAGATCGAGCAACAGCTCCCGGAGCTGGACGACAATCAGCGTCGTCCGCAGATCCTCGGCGGGAACGGTCGCGTCGACGAACAGGCGATCGCCGGCGGTCACCGATAGGACCGCGTCAACCTCGCCGCGGTCGAAGGCCTCGACGGCGTCCCCCCGGTCGGCAAAGCGGACGGCGCTCGTCCCGTCGCGGTCCTCGGCGACGGCGACGAGTCGGGTCTGGGCGTCGCCGGTGACCGCCACCTCGATCTCGCCGCCCGCGACCGACCCGGGATCGTACAGCGACGTCAGCCCGACCACCAGAAACGACGAGAAGGCCGCGATGAACAGCTGGATCAGCAGGGCGAGCACGATCGTCTTCTCCGTCCTGAGGGCAGCGAGCTCTCGGCGGGCGATCGTCACCCGGCGGAGCTTACGCAAGGACGATCACCACCGTGGCGTTGTACGCGAAGTGAACGGCCATCGCGAACGCGACCGCCGCGGCGTAGTACCGGCGGCCGCGGCGCGCCCCGACCGCCGAGATCGCGGCCGTCGTGACGTGCAGGGCGAGCGGCGCGAGTAACGCGACCGCGAGCACCGGCCCGGTCGGGACCGCTCCCTGAAGCGCCGCCTCGCCGGCCCGCAGCTCCGGGAGCCCGACGAGCTGGGCGATCAGCGCCAGCTTTTCCGCGAGGAAGAAGGCGACCCCGCTCGCGAGACCGAGGCCGAGCGCAGTCCGGACCGAGCGGTCGAAGCGGCCGCGGCCGTAGGCGGCGTAGACGTGGAGGCTCTTCGCGAGTTCCTCGACGATCACGACGACGACGAGGATCAACACGACCGACAGCTCGCCGAGCGCGAACAGAACCGCCACCACGAGCAGCTGTGCGACGAACACGACGGGCACGAGCGCGGCGGTCACGATCCCCACGTCCCGGGGGCGGCGGATCGGTCCTGAAAGGGAGTCTAGGACCTTCTGCGGGATGGGCCGTTGTGCGAACATGTCTTCCTCGCGGTACAGGCCCGCGCCGAAGCCAAACAGCGCGATCGTGGCGAGCGTCGGCGGGAGCGTCGAGAAGACGAACTCTCCGGCGGCGATCGCCTCCCCCTGGAGCTCCCGGACGACCAGCGTCAGCGGGGAGATGAGCGCGACCGCGCCGACGTCGGCGAAAATCGCCGGGACGAAGGCGTAAGCGGTGAGCACGACGGTGATCGTGACGGTCACGAACGTGAGTTCCTTGAACGACCGGGCGAACATCGCTCCCAGGAAGGTCGCCCCCAGAAAGAGCGCCACGAGCGGCGCGACCGCGAGCACCGAGATCAACCCGCCGAGTTCCCCCCGGATCAGCAGGAAGACCCCGACGGCGATCGCCGCCTCGACGAGCAGCCCTCCCAGGAAGTACGGGAGGGTCTTCCCGCCGATGATCTCGAGACGCGTGACCGGTGCGGCCAGCAGCAACTCGCCGCGGCGGTTGATCCGCTCGGCGAGGATCGAGCTCCCGTAGGCCTGGATGAGGAAGTTGAGCGGCACCACGAACACGAACGCGAGCACGAGCGACTGGAAGGGAAACGGGGGACTGATCTCGGCCGGCGAGCCGCCGATGGTCTCCGAGCCGAACGAGCCGCCGAACCCACCGATTCCGCCGAGCCCGCCGTCCCCGCCGTCTCCGTCGTCCGCGTCCCCGTCTGGAGCTGTCCCGCCGTCCGATCCCGCAGTGCCGTCGCCGTCGGCCGGCGTCGATCCGCCACCGCTCGTGTCGCCGTCGGCGCCGCCCCCGGTCCCACCGCCGGCGTCGCCAGCGTTGCCGCCGCCGACGAGCCCGCTCTCTCGCTGGGTCTGTTCGCGAAAGTCCACGGCCACCTCGACGGGGAAGGCCGCCGTCTGATTCGGCTCCGCTTCGAGCGCCCGAGCGTTGTACCGCTCGACGGCCGCCTGGAGCGCCCCGCGGGCGGCGAGGCCCTTCGCCGAGTCGGCGTGTGTCACCGACTCGCCCTCGATCAGGAGGTCGACGCCGTCGCCGAGGTCATCTGCGCCGGCTCCGGGGACGATCCGGAGCCGATCGTCGGCCGCGACCGGCTCGTAGTAGGGGTCATCGACCTCGACCCCGACCCGGTAGAGGCCGTCTTCGAGCCCCACGCCGCCGGCGACCGCCGGCGCGACGAGCCCGGCCATCAGGAGGACGGCCGCACCGATGGCGGCGGTCTCGCGGTCGATACCGCCGGCGTTTTTTGTTACCTCCCACCGGGCGATCCGCAGGAGCTTCCGGAGCCGCATTAGGCCTCCGAGCGAGCCACGTCCAGAAAGACTTCCTCGAGACTCGATTCCTCGGTGCGGATGTCGGCGACCGAGCCGCCGGCGTCTCGGGCGGCCTCGCGGACCTCCTCGACGGCGGTCATGCTCTCGACCGTCCGGCGGTACCGACCGTTCTCCGCGACGCTGTCGGGCAGGTCGACGGTCGTGTACACGTGGTAGGTCGTCTCGCCGTACTCGCTGCGCAGGGCCGGCACCGTGCCGCGGGCGACGATCTCGGCGTCGTTCATGATCGCGACCCGGTCACAGATCGACGCGACGTGAAAGAGGTTGTGCGCGCTGAAGATGATCGTCTTGCCCGCCTCGGCCAGCTCCTCGACGAACTCGATGACGTAGTTCGTGGTGAGCGGGTCCAGGCCGCTCGCGGGTTCGTCGTAGATCAACACCTCCGGGTCGTTGACGAGCGACCGCGCGATCGCGACTTTCCGTTTCATTCCTTTGGACATATCCCCAAGCTGTCGCTCGCGGTGGTCGAGGTCGAGGTCACCGAGCGTCCGGTCGATGCGGCGCCGGGCGACGTCGTCGGGCACGTCGTACAGGTCCGCGAAAAACGACAGGTAGCTCAGCGGCGTCATCTCCTCGTACAGGGGCGACTCCTCGGGGAGAAAGCCGAGCCGGCCCCGCATGGCCCGCTCGCTCGCGTCGAAGCCGGCGACGGTCGCCTCGCCGGCGGTCGGCTCGAGCAGCCCGGCGAGCATCTTCAGGGTCGTGGTCTTGCCGGCGCCGTTGGGGCCGACGAGTCCGAACACCTCGCCGTCGGCCACCTCGAAGCTGCTCCCCGCGACCGCGACGAACCCGCCGTACTCCTTTCGTAGCCCGCTGGCGGCGATCATACACGGGGGTGGGCCCAGAGGGACCTATATGTTGTCGCCCGGGCGGCCGACGCCGGCCGGAAAGCGGGCCCGGCGTTAGAGGCGTGCGAGCTGGCGGCCGATCACTGCGTGGGTGCGACGTGGGCGTCGGCGACTCGGTGGAGATCCTCGCCGATGCCCTCGCCGGCACAGTCCTCGGCCGGGCACCGGTAGTGCCAGCCGTCCTGTGTGGCGGTCTCCTCGTCGAACCGGGCGCCACACTCGGTGCAGTACAGCCGCGTTCGGCACGTGTCTCGGTGCAGTTCCAGGGCGAGCTCGGACTCGAAGCTCTGTCGGCAGGTCCGGCAGGTATGCATACCGACATGTTCGCGAGCCTAGTACAAAATAACACCGGATCCGCGATCGGCCGAGACGAAGGCTTTACTCGCCGGGTCGCGTAGCGCCGGCAAATGGTACTCGACGATCTCGGCAGCTCGCTCCGGAGCACGCTGAGCGACCTCCGGGGGCAGTCTCGCATCTCCGAGGAGGACGTCGAAGACGTCGTGCGAGAGATCCAGCGCTCGCTCATCCAGGCCGACGTCGATATCGCCCTCGTCCGGGAGCTCTCTGGCAACATCGAACGGCGCGCCCTCGAGGAAGAACCCCCGGCCGGCACCTCCCCGCGGGACTGGGTCCTGCGGATCGTCTACGAGGAACTTGTCGGGCTGGTCGGCGAGTCGACGGAGTTACCCCTGGAGGGCCAGACGATCCTGCTCGCGGGACTGTACGGCTCGGGGAAGACGACCACCGCCGCGAAGATGGCCTGGTGGTTCTCGAAGAAGGGGCTGCGCCCGGCGATCATCCAGACCGACACCGACCGTCCGGGCGCCTACGACCAGGCCCGCCAGATGGCCGACAACGCCGAGGCGGAGTTTTACGGCGAGCCCGACGGGGAGGACCCGGTCGCGATCGCCGAGGCGGGACTCGAGGCGACCGCCGACGCCGACGTTCGGATCGTCGACACCGCGGGGCGAGACGGACTCGACGAGGAGCTCGTCGAGCAGATCGAGCAGATCGCCGGCGCGGTCGAGCCCGACCGGAACCTGCTGGTGCTCGACGCCGCGATGGGGCAAAGCGCGAAGGACCAGGCCCAGGAGTTCGAGGCCTCGATCGGGATCGACGGCGTCGTGATCACCAAGCTCGACGGCACCGCGAAGGGCGGCGGGGCGCTCGCGGCGGTCAACGAGACCGGCTCGACGATCGCCTTCCTCGGGACCGGCGAGACGGTCAAGGACATCGAGCGGTTCGAGGCCTCGAGTTTCGTCTCGCGGCTGCTCGGGATGGGCGATCTCGACCAGCTCGCCGAACGCGTCGAGCGGGCGATGGAGGAGACCCAGGAGGAAGACGAGGACTGGGAGCCCGAGGACATGCTCGAGGGGCAGTTCACCCTGAAGGACCTGCGAAAGCAGATGGAGGCGATGAACCGGATGGGCCCGCTCGATCAGGTGATGGACATGATCCCCGGGCTCGGCGGCGGCATGATGGACGAGCTGCCCGACGACGCGATGGACGTCACCGAGGAGCGGATGCGGGATTTCGAGGTCATCATGGACTCGATGACCGAGGAAGAGCTCGAAAACCCCCGGACGATCGGAGCGAACCGCACAAAGCGGATCGCCCGGGGCTCGGGCAAGCCCGAGGACCGCGTCAAGGAGCTGCTGCGCCAGCACAAAATGATGGATCGGACGCTCAAACAGTTCCAGGGCATGGGCGACGCCGACATGGAGCGGATGATGCAGCAGATGCAGGGCGGCCAGGGCGGCCAAGGCGGCATGGGCGGGCTCGGCGGCGACAACCCGTTCGGGGACTGAGGGCCCGTCCAAGGGCTCGCTCGACGCGAACCCGCGAGCCGGCCGCCGGAAAGCGAGCGGTTCGCGTGCCGGTACTCGGGCCCGTGTGCCGCGGTAGGCGGGACCGGCGAGGGGTGGGCGGGAGACGGGAGTCCCGCGCGAGCGCCGAACGGACGACGGTCACGACGACGCGCGGGATGACACCGCCGCGCCGGCCGGGAGGGGAGGTACGCGCCGGCAGGACTGCGGGTTGCGAGCACCGCGGTCGGTGAGAGCCCGCCGGGAGTCGGGATCGAAAGCCGGTCGCGCCGAGACACGCGGGCGGGTTGTCTCGGAGACGGTGGAGAGATGGACGTGACGGGTGTCACGGGAGGCGAGAGAACTGTCTCACGAGGGCAGGGACGACACCCGCCAAACCGGCCGCGGGTACGGGAACGAACTCACCCGGTCACGGTCAAGCGCCACTCCCGGGTCGGGACCCGACGCTCGGCGATCAGTCGCCGGGGCGTGGGTTCGGACCACTGCCGACGTCGACATCCGCGTCGAGCGCTCGGCCGGTGATCGAGCGAAGACGATCGACCAGCGAGTCTTTCTCGGGCTCGCCGGCCAGCGCCACGTCGAGCACCTCGGAGAGATGCGTGACGGGGATGATCTCGATCTGGTCTTCGAACTCGTCTTCGATCATCACGTCCTGCTCGTTCGCGGCGGGAATGATGATCGTGTCGATGCCGGACTTCGCGGCGGCCTCGATCTTGTGCGTGACGCCGCCGACCGGAAGCACGTCGCCCCGGACCGACAGCGAGCCGGTCATCGCGACGTTTTGCTTGATCGGGATGTCCTCGAGCGCGGAGATCACGGCCGTCGCGACGGTGATTGAGGCCGAGTCGCCGTCGACGCCGCCGCCCTGACCGGCTTGGACGAACTGGATGTGGATGTCCCGGTCGGAGATGTCCTCGTCTGAGAACTTCTTGATGATCGCCGAGACGTTCTCGACGGCCTCCTCGGCCATCTCCTGGAGCTGTCCGGTCGCGATTACCTGGCCGGGCCCCTGAGAGGGGGCGACCTCGGCCATCACAGGGAGGACGATTCCGGAATCCTCGCCCATCACGGCAAGCCCGTTGACGCGGCCGACCATGCCGCCCTCGGCGACGGTCAGGTCGTACTCCTTGCGGCGCTCGATGTACTCGTCGGCCAGCTGCTGTTCGATCGAGCGCGAGCGGTCCTTCGCCGCGAGGACATCCTCGCGCTCGGTGAACTCCTTGTCTTGGGCGCGGGCGATGTCGCCGGCGACCCGGACCAGCCCGCCGAGGTTGCGCAGCTTGAGCGTGAGATGCTCTTTCCGGCCGGCCCGCCGCTGGGCCTCGAGGATCATCTCCTCCATGGCCTCGCGGGTGAAATGCGGCAGTCGGCCGTCCTTGTCGATCTCTTGGGCGACAAAGCGAGCGTACTTCCGGCGCATCTCGGCGGTGTCCTCGATGGTGTCGTCCATGTAGACCTCGTACCCGTAGCCCTTGATCCGGGAGCGAAGCGCCGGGTGCATGTTCTCCATGGCGTCCATGTTGCCCGCCGCGACCATGATGAAATCGCAGGGAACGGGCTCGGTCTGGACCATCGCGCCCGAGGAGCGCTCGCTCTGGCCGGTGATCGAGAACTCACCCTCCTGGATCGCGGTCATCAGCTTCTGCTGGCTGCGGATGTCGAGGGTGTTGATCTCGTCGACGTAGAGCACGCCCTTGTTGGACTTGTGGATCGCCCCGGCCTCGACGCGGTCGTGTGAGGGGGTCTCCATGCCGCCGGACTGGAACGGGTCGTGGCGCACGTCGCCCAGAAGCGCCCCGGCGTGGGCGCCGGTCGCGTCCTCGAAGGGGGCGGTCTGCTGGTCAGAGGTGTCGACCAGCAGGTTTGGCACCATCGCGTCGTTGCCGCGGGACATGTACCGGAAGGCGATGTAGATGACGCCCGCGGCGATGATGCCGATCAGGAGATTCTGCATGATGATAAGCGAGTACCCGAGCACCAGCGCGATGATGATCCACATGATGAAGGTCCGCATCTGGTTGCGCTTGCGGGCCTCCTCCTTGTGGGCCTCGACGATCTGCTCGCCCTTGCCCGAGGGGACCGTGCGGACCTTCGGCTCGTTGCCGTCGTCGGGGTTGTGATAGACCAGCACGTCCTGCAGATCCTCCTTGGGGAGGAGCTGGCTCATCGCCTTCGCGAGCATCGACTTGCCGGTCCCCGGCGAGCCGATCATCATCACGTGCCGGCGCTGTTTCGCCGCCTTCAACACCGTCTCGCGGGCGTGATCCTGTCCGATCACCTGATCGACGAGCCGGTCGGGCACCTCGATCTCCGCGGAGGTGTCGACCTTGAGCCCGCCGAGGAGGTCGTCGTCCGCGATCTCCTCGTCAATCTCCATCTGTTCATCGACGTCGCTGCCGAGTGCCTCGTCGAGCAGGTTCTCCTCGTCCGGCTCGCGGCCGTTGGTCCGATCGTCTCGACCGGGAGGCCCGGCGCCGTCGCCGTCGACCCCGGAATCGGGATCGACGACGGAGGACTCCTCGGGGGTCGACGACTCCGTGGCCGTCTCGTCACCGGCCTCGCCGTCGACCGCTCCGGGGTCCGACGTGGGGTCTGGCGTCTCGTCGCTGTGTGTATCGTTGCTCATGCGAGCGTCGTTGCCAACGTAGAGAAGGGACTGTCGGTTGATATACTTTCTCCCCCCTCGCCGTTGGTCTGAACGGTGGAATCGCACGACTCCGCCGGGACGAGACGCGGATCCGTCGGCGGCACGGTACTTATTACCGCGAGTCGGCTACAGTGACCGATGACAACCGAACGGGGATTTTTTATCGGCCGCTTCCAGCCGGTCCACGACGGACACCTCCAGCTCATCGAACAGATCGCGGGCGAGGTCGACGAGCTGGTCGTCGGGATCGGAAGCGCCGGCGATTCACACAGCGTCGATGACCCGTTCACGGCCGGCGAGCGGGTCATGATGGTGACAAAGAGCCTCGAGCCGCTGCCGATCACGACCTACGCCGTGCCGATCGAGGACCTGAACAGGAACGCGGTCTGGGTGAGTCACGTCCGGAGCATGACCCCCCGGTTCGACGTCGCGTACTCGAACAACCCGCTGGTCGTCCAGCTGTTCGCCGAGGCCGGCGTCGAGGTCCGTCGCACGGACATGTACGACCGGGACCAGCTCAAGGGAAGCAAGATCAGACAGCTGATGCTCGCAGGCGACGACTGGCGCCAGTACGTGCCGGCGGCCGTCGAGGACGTGATCGAGGAGATCCGCGGGGTCGAGCGGCTCCGACAGGTCGCCGAGCACGACGACTCCTGACCTACCCGTCGCGGCCCTCGAGATCGGCGAGCAGTTCCGAGAGCGCCCGGGCCGCGAACGCGCGTTTGCACTCTGTCCGATCGCCCGCAACGTCGAACCGTTCGGCCCGAACCGTCTCGCCGGGTGCCGAGCCCCACGGAGCGGCGTAGGCGACCCCGACGTAGACCGTTCCGACGGGCTTGTCGGGGGTCCCACCGGTCGGACCGGCGATCCCGGTCGTCGAGACGCCCCAGGTGGTGCCGGCGGTGTCGCGAGCGCCGGCGGCCATCTCGCGGGCGACCGGCGCGGACACCGCGCCACGCTCGAGAGCCTCCCGAGAGACGCCGAGTAGCTCCTGTTTGGCGTCGTTCGAGTAGGTCACCAGCCCGCGGTCGAAGTACGCGCTCGCCCCGCGAACGTCGGTGAGCAGGGAGCCGACGAGCCCGCCGGTCGCCGACTCGGCGACGGCGACGGTCGCGTCGCGATCCTGCAGCGCCGCGCTGACCCGCTCTGCGTACTCGGCTGGGGGCGCCGCGTCCGGTCGGTCCGCTGGCGACTCTTCGGAGTCCATACGGGAGCCGAGAGCCCGACCGGAAAGAATGCGGCGGAACCTATACCTACCGGACGCGTAAATCGGGAGCTGATGATCACGCTGAGCTCGGACTTCGGCGCACCCTATCCGGCGGCGATGCGCGGGGTGATCCTCCAGACCAGCGACGCGAGACTGGTCGACGTCAGCCACTCGTTTCCCCGACAGGACGTTCGGGGAGCCGCGTTCTGGCTCCGGGAGATCCTGCCGTACTTTCCGCCGGCGGTCCACCTGGTCGTCGTCGACCCGGGCGTCGGGACCGACCGGGACGCGGTCGTCCTCCGGGCGGGCGAACACGCGCTCGTCGGACCGGACAACGGGGTGCTCCGCCCGGCTGCGCGGGCGCTGGCCGCCGGCGCAGATATCGATCGGTTCCGGGTCCGCACGCGGCCGGGGACGGCGGCCGAGAGCGGGGAGACGACATGGCCGCCGGCCCGAGCAAGCGCGACCTTCCACGGCCGGGACGTGTTCGCGCCGGCCGCGGCTCGAGTCCACGACCGCGAGGGGCCGCTTGCCGAGGACCCCGGGTTCGAGCCGGTCGACCAACTCATCGACCTCGCTCTGCCGACGCCGACGATCGACGGGGACGCGGCGACCGGAGAGGTGCTTGTCGTCGACGGATTCGGCAACGCGATCACGAACGTTCCCGGGCGTGCACTCGATGGCGTCGAACGCGTTGGCGTTCGCTCTGCGGGCGGAGTCGAGAGGGTCGTTCCGGCCGTCGAGACCTTCGAGGCGGTCGCCCCGGGCGAGGCGCTGGCGACGGTCGGCAGCCACGGGAACGTCGAGTTGGACGTAAATCGGGGCCGCGGCGACGAGGGCTTCGGGCTGTCGGCTGGAGACGGCCTGACCGTGGTCTTCGATCCGTAGCGAGACGCGGCGGCGCGACCCGCCGAAGCGGCGAACTGACCGACAGCGCCGACACGAGCCGGGAGGCCGCTCGGGGCGACGGCTCCGAGCGCCTCCACCGGAGAAAGCGTGTCCGCCACGCACGCCGCGGAGAGACCCGTACCCGTAACTCGGGGATCGATTCAGTTCGGTTCGGAGCGACCGAGCTAAAAAAGTCCGGGAGCGGTGCGATTACTCGGAGGCGATGACGTCGTCGATCCGGACGATCATCGTCGCCGCCTCGTTCGCGCTTTCGAGGGCCTCGTACTTGACCGCGGCGGGATCGAGCACGCCCTGCGCAACCGGGTCGTCGACGGTGCCGGTCTGACCCTCGCTGATCACGCCGGCGAAGGTACCGGCGTCGTGTTCGGCGCGAAGATCGACTAGGGCGTCGATCGGATCCAGCCCGGTGTTCTCCGCGAGCGTCCGCGGGATGATATCGAGCGCGTCGGCGAAGGCCTCGGCGGCCAGCTGCTGACGGCCCTCGACGCCGGCAGCGCGCTCGCGAATGTGCGACGCGGCCGCGAGCTCGGTCGCGCCGGCACCGGGGACGACCCCGCCGGCCTCAACCGCTGCCGTGACAACATCGAGTGCGTCCCGGATCGCCCGCTCGAGCTCGTCGACGACGTGCTCGGTGCCCCCGCGGGCGAAGATGGTGACTGCCTCGGCCGCGTCACCGCCCTCGACGAAGACCTGATCGTCGTCGCCGTGGGTCTCGACGGAGATGCTGTCGGCCCCACCCAGGTCGGCGGTCTCGAGGGTGTCGGTCGAGCCGACCCGGCTGGCGCCGGTCGCGGCGACGACCGCTGAGGTGTCGCTCTCGTCGACGCTCTCGAAGGCCAGCACGCCCTCGCGGGCGAGGTAGGTCGCGACCCGGTCGTCGATATCGCCCTCGATGAACGCGACATCGGTCCCGGCCGCGGCGATCTCCTCGGCGTAGGTCCGGAGCTGCTCGCCCTCGGCCTCGATCGCGGCGTTGAGCTGGTCGACGTTGGTGACCTCGTACTCGGCGTCGATCTCGGTCTCCGCGACCTCGAGATCTGCGTCGATGACCGCGACCGACGGATCGGACACCGACCGGGGGGCGTCGTCGCTGACCGGCTCCTCGCCGACGATGACTCCCTCGACGAGCTCGGTCGAGCTCGAGGAGGCGCCCGACTGGGTGTAGATCGTGACGTTGTCCCGGTCGACGCCGGCGTCGGTGTGGACCTGCCGGATCGCCGCGACGACCGTCTCGGCCAGCGCCGAGGCGGCGACGTCGCCGGTCCCCTTGCCGGTCATGCTCGACTCGGCAACCTGTCGGAGCTGCTCGTCGTCGAGGTCGGTCGCCACGACGGCGTCTTCGACGGCCTCGCGGGCGAACTCCGCGGCCGTGTAGTACCCTTCGACGATCGTCGTCGGGTGGACGTCGTCCTCGAGCAGATCCTCGGCGTTCGAGAGCAGCTCGCCGGCGAGGATCGCCGCTGTCGTGGTGCCGTCGCCGACCTCCTCCTCCTGGGTCTGGGCGACCTCGACGAGCATCTGGGCCGCGGGGTGTTCGATGTCCATCTCGTCGAGGATCGTGGCGCCGTCGTTCGTGATCACGACGTCGCCGTCGTCCGAGACGAGCATCTTGTCCATCCCGCGGGGGCCGAGTGTCGTGCGTACGGTCTCGCTGATCGCCTTCCCGGCCGAGATGTTCGACGACTGTGCGTCCTCGCCCTGTGTTCGCTCCGTGTCCTCGCTGAGGATAAAGAGGGGCTGTCCGCCCATGCGTTGCTGACCAGACTGTGACATATGTCGTGCCTCACGAAAAGATCGTTTGCGGTTCTATATAACTGTTTCTTCTTGGGGCGTCGGAGTGGCGGGTCGGAGCCGAGCCCGTAGCGACTTAACCGCGGGGTGGGTAGAATACGTCGATGCTCGAACTGGAGCACGGCTTCCGGGTGATCGACGCCCACATCGAGCTGGAGCCGGACCAAACTCGGCGCCGGCCGGACGCTGCCGGCCCGGAGCGGATCGAGCGCGAGCTCCGGCAGGCGGGGATCGTCAGAGGGCTCGCCCACCCGCCCGCGCGAGCCACCGCCGAGCTGCGGGAGGGAAACGGCTACCTGCGGACGAGCAACGCAGTCGCGCGGATGGCCGTCGACCGGTCGTTCGACGCGCTGGCCCGGGTCGCGGGCGGGAGAGCGCCCGGATCCGGACCGGGTGCCCGGCTCCGGAACGTGGCCCGGTCGCGGGAGGGCTGGGAGACCGGCCCGGAGGACATCGAGCAGTACGCCTACGACGAGCGGTTCGCGGGATTCATGCTCGATCCAACCGCCGACGGGCTGCCGAGTCCGGCGGTCCTCAAGCGGCTGGCGGAGGTTGACCGACCGGTGCTCACCTACGGCGGGCGCGGGTTTTCCCCAGAGCGGATCGAGTCGACGCTGCTTGAGTACGAGTTTCCGCTGATCGTCGCCCACTTCGGCGGGTACCCGCTCGACGAGGAGCTGATGCGAGCGGCGATCGAACTGCTCGACCGCCACGAGCGGTGCTTTCTCGACACCAGCTACGTCCGTTTCCGGGAGTACCTCGAGCGCGCGGTCATGGAACACCCCGATCGGGTCGTCTTCGGGAGCGGGGCGCCGGCGGCACACCCAAACGTGGCCGTTATGGAGATCCTCACCCTCGACGTTCCAGAGGACGCGATGCGCAAGGTCTTCGCGAAGAACCTCGAGCGGGCGTTCGAAGGGGCCGCCTCGGAGCTGTAGTTACCGTCGACCGGCCGCGACGGCGAGACTCACCGCCAGTCGTAGACCGTCACCGCGGGGTCGGGCCGGGACGAGCGCCCCCGAGGATTGCGCCGCGGGCTCCGGTCGCCGAGCCGGGCCCGGAGTCCGGCGCCGATTCCCCCGGCCAGGCCGGCGAGGATAGCCCAGTTTGTCTTAAACCACCACGAAACCGGGCGATCGCCCCGGGAGACCGACCGAACGCCGTCGACCGTCTCGCGGCCGGCGTGGGCGAACAACCGCCAGAATACGGCCGGATGGGGGCCGTAGTTTTTCGCGAGCCGGTAGGCGAGCGAGCGGTGTTTCGGGCCCGGACTGGTGGTGACGTCGCCGCCGTCGGTGCCGACCGTCCGGCGGGTGCACATCGACTCGCGCCAGGCCAGCTCGAACTCGTTTGCGGCCATCCGGTGGGCGAGGTCTCGCGAGCCGCCGACCGAGAGGGTCTCGTCGTAGCCGTCGAGCGCGTCAAGCAGGTCCCGCCGGAAGGCAACGTTGCCGGGCGTAAAGTAGGTGACCTCGCGGCCGGCGATCGTCCGTCGCTCGGGCGAGGAGGTCCCGTCCGGACCCGTCGTCGGGCCGGTCGCCGCGTCCGCACTCGATAGGGCGTCGGCGACAGCCCCTGCCCAGCCGGCACACACCGCGGCGGTATGATCGACGACGGCGATCGCGTCGCCGGTGGCGCGGTCGATTCCGGCGTTGCGGGTCGCGTTGACCGCTCGGTCGGCGAGTTCGACGAGCACGTCGACGTCCCCGCGCTCGCGGACCAGCCCCGTGGTGCCGTCGGCCGACGGGCCGTTGACGACGATGATCTCCGCCTCGGGGGCGTGCGCCGCGAGCGCGTCGAGACAGTTCGAGAGCCGCTCGCGCGCGTTCAGCGTGGGCACCACCACCGAGAGCTCCATATCGGGTCGTTGGCGTCCGTACGGTTATAAACGCCGGGAACGAACCCGATCGGTCACCCCGAAGCTCCGCCGTGAGCCCGGGATCTTTTATCCGCCGGTCGCTACGGACGGGTATGACCGAGCGAGTCCTGGTGCCGATCGACGGGTCCGAGTCGTCTTGGGCGGCACTCGAGTACGCCTTCGGACACCACGGCAGCGACCCGATCGTCGTGTTGTACGTCGCGGATCCGTCCGAGCGGGCCTACACCGACCGGTCGCGGGGCGACGGGGACGAGCCCGACCGAGAGGAGAACTCGACGGGGGAGTACTCCGTCGAGTACAGCAAGGAACTGTTCGAGACCGCCCGCGAGCGGGCCGACACCGCCGGCGTCGAGGTCGAGACCGAAACCACGATCGGGAGCCCGGCCGACGCGATCCTCGAGTACGCCGAGAACAACGGGATCGATCACATCGTGATGGGCTCGCGGGGGCGGTCGGGGCTGTCGCGGCTACTGCTCGGCAGCGTCGCCGAGACTGTCGTCCGTCGGTCCTCAGTGCCGGTGACGGTCGCCCGGAACCAGTAATCAGGTGATTACTCGCCGGCCCACTCGCCGAGCGCGTCGAACAGTCGACGCCGGACCGTCCGCTCGACGACGGCGTCCCCGCCCGCCTCGGCGTCGGCGATAAGTCCCAGCGGGATCTGCCCGCCCGCCATGTGATCGTGCCCGCCCGCGCTGCCGACATCGCCGAAGGCCTCCTCCAAGCGGCGGCCAAGGCCAAGCGCCGGGTTCGTCGTGCGGGCGCTCAGGTGAACACAATCCTCGACGACGCCGTAGACCGCGGTCGTCGTCACTCCCTCGAGCTTGAGCAGGTACTCCGCGGCCTGTGGGAGCACCTCCTGGCTCGCGGGGTGATCGACGCCAGAGACCAGACACGAGCCCCGGACCTCGCGGCCGGTGATCGCCTCGCCGAGCGCCGACAGGGTCTCGGGGGTGAGTGCCGCCCCCCGGAGCTGTGCGATCAGCTCGTAGTCGGCCTCGGGGTGGAGGTAGATCGCGGTCCGGTGATCGGCCCGGGTGGTGCCGCGGGCGAAGCCGTCGGTCTCGGTTTGGATCGCGAACAGCAGCGCCGTCGCGAGCCGACCGTCGATGTCGATCGGGAGCGCGCGGAGGTGCGCGCCGACGAGCGTCGCCGTCGCGCCGACCGACGGGACCTGCTCGACGTAGGCTCCGGTCACCGCCTCCGTGGAGTGGTGATCGATGACGATGTCCGGACCTCGATCGGCCGACACCGGGTTGTTCCGCCCCGGGACGCTGTGGTCGACGAACGCGACCCGGTCGTAGGCGTCGAGATCGACCGCCGAGACGGCCGCGAGGTCGATCTCGAGGGCGTTAACCATCGCGCGGTTTTCCTGACGAGAGAGCCCCCCACCGTGTGCGACGACGAGCTCCTCGACTCCGGCGTGGGTCGCGATCCGCCCGAGCCCGAGCGCGCTGGCGATGGTATCAGGGTCGGGGTTGTCGTGACAGACGACGGCCAGCGAGGCCGCCGGAGCCAGCACCGCGCGTAGCCGCTCCGTCCGCCCGGTCGGGGACCGCCCGGTCCCGGTCCCCGCGGGCAGGGCGCCAACGGCGTCTGAGTTTGACATACGTATCACTCCTGACGGTGTGCCGAACCGAATCTTATCGGCGTGGAATAATAACCCTTCTGCCGCAACCGACATATTTAACAGTGACCCAGAGAATTTCGCGGGGATTTTGTGCTCGGTGGCGGGAGTACGGGTGTGAGCCAGATTACGTTCGGGACCGACGGCTGGCGGGCGCCGGCAGCGGAGTTCACAGCGGATCGGGTTCGGCGGGTCGGACGCGCCGTCGCACAACACCTCGACGCGCGGGCGATCGAGGAGCCGGTAGCGGTCGGGTACGACGCCCGCGAGCACTCCGAGGCCCGTGCCGAGGCGCTCGCGGGGGCGATCGCTGCCGGCGGTCGGACGGTCCGGGTCGCGACGCGGGACCTGCCGACGCCGGCAGTGGCCTGGACGGTCGCCGAGGGCGAGTACGCAGGCGGGCTGATGGTGACGGCCTCGCACAACCCGCCCGGATACAACGGCGTGAAGTTCGTTCCCGCGGACGGCGCGCCCGCACCCCCGGCGGTGACCGACGACATCGAGGGTCGAATCGGCGACGCGGCGGCCGGCGGGGCGTTCGAGCGGCGAAACTTCCGCGAGCCGTACGTCGATGCGGTGCTCGGGGCCGTGGACGCGGACCTGACGGGCCGGACGATCGCCTACGACGCGATGCACGGCAGCGGCCGGGGGGTGACCGACCGGGTTCTCGAAGCGGCCGGGGCGACGGTCCGCGGGCACCGCTGCGAGCGCGATCCCGCGTTCGGCGGGACCGCCCCCAATCCAGGCCCCGAGCGGGCCGCCGGGCTGGTCGAGGCCGTCGCGAGCGGCGCGGCCGATCTCGGGGTCGTCAACGACGGCGACGCCGACAGGGTCGGGCTGGTCGCTCCCGGGGTGGGATACTTAGACGAGAGCCTCGTGCTCGCGGTGCTGTACGAGTTTCTCCTCGAGCGGGCGACCGGCGACGCGGTCCGGACGGTCTCGACGAGCAGCCTCGTCGACGGCGTCGCGGCGGCGGCAGGTCGGGCGGTCCACGAGACGCCGGTCGGGTTCAAGTGGGTCGCAGAAGCCATGGCCGAGACGGACGCGCTGATCGGCGGCGAGGAAAGCGGCGGGTACGGGCTCGGGGCACATCTCAGGAACAAAGACGGCGTGGTGGCGGCGCTACTGGCCGCGGCCGCCGACGCCGAGCGACCGCTCGCCGAACGGGTTCGGGAACTGCGGGCGAGCCACGGGCCGGTCTTCCAGGATCGAACGAGCGTTCCGTGCCCCGACGACCGCAAGGCCGGTACGATGGAGACGCTCGTCGGAGATCCTCCCGAACGCGTCGGCGGACGGGCGGTCGCTCGCCGCGAGACCGTCGACGGGCTGAAGCTGTATCTCGAGGGAGGAGCCTGGGTGCTCGTCAGGCCGTCGGGCACCGAGCCGAAGCTCCGAATCTACGCGGAGGCGACCGACGAGGAGACCCTCGGGGCGCTCCTTTCGGCCGCCCGCGAGCGCGTCGCGGGACTCAGGTCCTGACCCCGCGCAGCCGATCCCGACCGTCGACGGGCTCGATCGCGAACCCGAGCGACGCCCAGAACGGGCGCACCGACGGGTCGAACCGGGCGGTGAGCCGATCGCGGCGGCGGGCGGCGGCCGCGACCAGCGCCGTACCCACTCCCTGCCCCCGCCGGCGCGGGCGGACCGCGATCGCCGCGATCCGCTCGCCGTCAAGCACGAGCGCCCCCAGGAGTGGATTTCCCCGCGAGTCCTCGCCGCCGGCCTCGACCGCAGCCAGGATCGTCCGCTCTGCGAGCGGGTCGGGAATCTCGAGCGCGCCGGCGTTGAGAAGCCGGCGCACGCCCAGACGCTCCTCGGGCGCGGCCGGCCTGACGACGGGGTCCTGGGTGGCCACGTCGAGCGTTAGTGGCCGGCGACTACAGGCTGTCGGTGCCGCGGGCAGGCGGAACGGAACGGTTTATGATTGGGCCGACACTGGTCGGAGTATGAGCGGAGGCGAGGGCGAACCGGCGACGGTTCGCGAGGAGGTCTGGCTGGAGCAGTACCGTCCACAGCGACTCGAAGACGTCGTCGGGCAGGACGCGATCACCGAGCGCCTCCAGACGTACGTCGACCGGAACGATCTCTCGCATCTCCTGTTCGCCGGGCCGGCCGGCGTCGGGAAGACCACGAGCGCCTTGGCGATCGCCCGCGAGCTGTACGGGGCGGACTGGGAACAGCACTTCTTGGAGCTCAACGCCTCCGACGAGCGCGGGATCGACGTGATCCGTGAGCGAGTAAAGAGCTTCGCGCGGACCGCCTTCGGCGGCGCGGAGTACCGGATCATATTCCTCGATGAGGCAGATGCGTTGTGTGTGCCGCCCGGAACGGAGGTCGTCACCGGATACCCATCCGCTCCGGATGTAAAACCGATCGAGGACGTCGACCCCGACGGCGAGCCTATCCCGTCGGTCGACTTCGAGACAAACGAGATTCAGTCTGACACGGGCAAGCGGGTGGACTCTGGCGTCGCAGATTTCTTCGAGGTTGAGTTAGACGACGGGCGAACGATCCGGGCGAGTCTCACACACCCGTTTTTCGTCGTCGGTGAGGACGGACGGCTCGTCGAAACGGAGCTTCGAGAGCTGTCGCCGGGAGACGAGATAGCCGATTTCAAAGAACAGATCGGGGTCTCTCGGTGTGAGGTGTGTGGAGCCTGGACCACGGGGCGATACTGTTCCGTCGAGTGCAAAGACGAGGGCCACAGCCGGGAGATGCGAGGGGAAGGGAACCCAATGTACGGAACCGAGTGGTCCGAAGAGCGACGCGAGAAGATTGTACAGGCGCTCTCTGATGGACGGTTGTCAGGCGAGAATAACCCAAACTATGGGGGAGAGTTTCACGGCGTCAGTATCTGGGAGATGGATACAGAGTCGATCAACGAGTTCCGACAACAACTCAGCGAGCTACGGTCCGGTACGTCGTGGGACGAGTGGGTCACCGATGCGGATGCAGATGCAGTCAAAGAGCAAATTCAGCAGACAATGTCGGATTGGTGGGAGGAGTTAGATGAGGCCCGGAAGACGAAACTCATCGAAAAGAGCACCGAGAACTGCGAATATCCGGTAGCAGATATTAGCGGTGACAACAACCCGATGCGAGATCCCGAAGTCGCACAGAAGGTCTCAGAGGCACTACAGGGGCACGAGCCAACTGGTGGCGGAAATGTCCGGTACAGCGAGGAACTCGGACATATCGTCCGGTCGGACTGTGAGTACGAGGTCGCGACGGCACTGCGAGACGCCGGGATCGATTACGAGTATGAACCGAAGTTCGAACTGTCGGACTCGGTATATCATCCGGACTTCATCATTGGCGATAGTATAATCGAGCTAAAAGGAAGTGCTGAGCTGTGGGGGCAGACCGAAAAGGTCGAGGAGTTTCTGGAGACGTACGGTGACGAGTACAGATTCATCGTCGTCGGTGATGGTGCACTCCCACACCACGAGCACTACGAAAGAGAGGAGTTTGACCCTGGTATCGTCGCCGACGGGGGCGCGTCTGCCGTCCGGACTGCGACGATACGGGACATCGAGTACAGCCACCGCGGCGAGGCGTACAACATCAGCATGGACGGAACGCCGAATTTCATGCTGGCAAACGGAATTTTGACCCACAATACCTCGGACGCACAGGCAGCGCTCCGCCGGACGATGGAGCAGTTCTCGGACAACGTCCGGTTCATTCTCTCGTGTAACTACTCCTCGCAGATCATCGACCCGATCCAGTCGCGGTGTACGGTCTTCCGGTTCTCGCCGCTGTCTGACGGGGCGATCGCGACCCAGGTAGGAAAGATCGCAGACGCCGAGGGGATCGAGCTGACAGAGGACGGCGTAGAGGCGTTGGCCTACGTCGCGGGCGGGGACATGCGCGCGGCAATCAACGGGCTGCAGGCGGCCGCGACCGCCGGGACCGTCGACGAGGAGGCCGTCTTCGAGATCACGAGCACGGCCCGCCCGGAGGACATCGAGGAGATGGTCACACTCGCCCTCGACAACGATTTCACCGCCGCGCGATCCCAGCTCGACCGGCTGCTCACCGAGGAGGGCATCGCCGGCGGCGACGTCATCGATCAGCTGCACCGCTCGGTCTGGGAGTTCGGCCTCGGGGAGGAGGCCGCCGTCCGGACGCTCGATCGGATCGGCGAGGCCGATTACCGGATCACCGTCGGGGCCAACGAGCGGATCCAACTCGAGGCGCTGCTGGCCGCCCTCGCGCTCGAAAGCGATGACTGATCCGACGGACGGGAGCGACAGGGCGGGCTCGGAGGACTCGACAGACAAGCGACGGCTCAGAAGCGCGATCGAGCTCGCCGCCGCGGCCCCCGACGGGCACCCGTACGGGGCGGTGCTGGTCGACGAGACCGGAACCGTGATCGCGCGGGCGAAAAACACCGTACCCGGCGACGGACTCACCGCACACCCGGAGCTGAAACTCGCCGAGCAGAGCGGAGCGCTCGCCCCGGAGCGGCGGGCCGGGTGTACGCTGTACGCGAGCACGGAGCCCTGCGAGATGTGTACGGCCGCGATCCACTACGCCGGGATCGGACGGGTCGTGTTCGGGGTGGCCCGCGCGACCCTCGCCGACCGCCGGGGAACGGCGCCGGGCGTGTCCTGTCGGGAGCTGCTCGACCGGAAGGGGAGTGGGACGATCGTCGAGGGGCCGCTGTTGCAGCGAGAGGCGCTTGCCGTCCACGAGTGATCGGGCGCCGGGGCTCGCCGGACTCGGCACAGAGGGGTCGGCGACCGCCGGAGAATGGTCAGACCATCCGACGCATACAGTCGACTGTGACAGACATAACGGCGGCGATCAGGCCCGCAGTGAGTCCTATCTGAAGGGTCGTCGTCGGCGGCTCAGAGTTCCCGAGGAGGATCTGCGAGGCAACGAACACGCCGGCTACCGCCCCGACGGTGACGACGGTCGCGTGTACCATCGTACGCGAGATCTGGCCGTGCATGGCTGCTTGAGTGGCGCCAGA